>AP017424.1:7709733-8032664 GCA_002355495.1 Streptomyces laurentii | reverse complement strand
TCGTCGAACCAGTCCAGTGCCAGTTGAAGTGGGTGAACTTCGGCCAGCGGAATGCTCGTGGGCGGCGTCAGGTCCTCGCGGTGGGTCAGGAGCGTGTCGCGGGCGGCGCGGAACACCTCGTACGGCGACTCCCCACGCCCGGCACGGGAAGGGAGGCGGGCGTGGATGCGGGGCCGGGTGCGGGGGTGGGGGTGGGTGCGGGTGCGGGGGTGGTCATGAGGTGCTCCGGGCGGTGCCGGCGGCGGCGAGCGGACGGCCGCGCCTGTAGCGGTGCGGCCGGGGCGGTGTCCGCGTCCGCGGTCAGGCGGGTGGTGGTGGGGCGAGGAGGGCTTCGGCGATCGTGTCGGCGTCGCGGTAGAACAGGGTCCGGCGGTGCCCGGGCGGCTGGAGCCGACTGGGTGAACCAGCGGGTGTGCTGGTGGGGATGCCGAGGGCGAACAGGCCTCGTGGGGGCGGCCGGAGGCGTCCAGGACCGGAAGGGCGCCGGGGTGATGTCGAGACGCGGTGGCGTGCGCGCGTCGGGGCCTGGATGGTGAAGGTGCGCACCAGGCGTCGGCGCGCAGGCGGCGGAAGGGGTGAGGTGTCGCGGGCAGGTCGGGGGTGGGGATGCGGGCGTCGATCAGGGCGGTGGCCGGGCGAAGGATCCGGGGACTGTTCGGAGGCGACGGTGAAGGTGCCGGTGGTCTCGTCGGTGGCGAACGGGTGAGCGGGCCGGTGACGTCGACGATGCCCTGGGCGATCAGCGCGTACAGCTGCTCGACGCGCTCGAGCGGCGGGCGGCCGACAGCAGGGCGTTCATCGGCAGGTAGTCGCGGTCGAAGTCCGCACGTGGGAGGCGGGCAGCAGGCCGCGAAGTCGACGGCGTCGCGCACGACGTTGCGTATGTCGCGCAGGACGTCGAGGGCGGCCTTGAGCGGGCCGTCGGCGTTGCCGAGCCGGGCCTGGTCGAGGTCCTCGCGCATGACCGTCAGCAGGTGCTCGCGGAACGCCCGGCGCTGTCGAACCGCATCCCGGCGAACGGCCGGGCAGCGCCTTGAGATCACCGGCGCAACGTCCCAGGCCGCGCCGTCCAGCAGGACGCTCAGGTCACGGCCCGGTGCAGATGGTCGCCAGCTCGCGGGCGAACCGTCGTGGACCCACACCGCACTGGTGCCGGTGACGGTGCGGTGGTGGTGGTGGTGTCGGTGGTGGTGTTTTCGGCGGCTTCGGCGGCTTCGGTGCGGGTGCGGTGGGCGGTGGTGTAGTAGACGTAGGCGATCTCGTCCAGCAGGAGCGGCAGGACGTCTCGGCGAAGTCAGCTGGGCGCTGCGGCCTGGGCGGCGCGGGCCGTACGGGCGGCGGTGAGCGCGGCGCGGGTGAGGAACTTCGGCTGGTGGCTGTGGTGGGGGACTTCTGGTTGCGGCCGGGGCCGGAATGGGCAGACCGCTGCGGGAGCCGGCCACGATCCCGGCTCACGGCCGAGGGAATGTAGCGTAGGTGCGTCGTCGGCGGCCTTGAACTCGCCGCGCGTCCGATGGTCAACGAGAGCATGAGTCGTAGAACGACAGGCCAGCCCGGGATGGCGACGGTGCTGCGGCTGGGATGGTCGTTCGTCCAGCGGCATGTCGGCGGCGAGTCACCGCCAGTAGTGGCCTGGTGGCGGCGGGAAGGACTCCATGGCCGCGTCGAAGGTGTCGGCCTCGTTGCGCGGGTGGCCGGTGGCAGGATGACCCGCTCGGCGTCAGCCGGTGCGGGGCCGTATCCAGGGCGAGGTCCCAGGTGCCGTCCGGGCGGGGGAAGGGGGTGAACCGGCGACATGCGCCTCCAGGGGCGTGCGGGGCAGCCGCGGACGATCGAGCGGTAGACGTGGCGAGGTAGCGGCGTACTCGGCGCGGGTGGCGTAGTCGTTGGGCCGGCCGCTCCTGGCCCGCGGGCTGTGGGCGTCAGCCATGGTGCAGCGAGGGGCGGCGCCGGGGCGGGCCGGGCCGGTATCACTGTCGCCGGAGTACATGGTGATCTGGCTGGGCACGGTGTTCATCGTGAACACGGATCCTGATCCGTAGCCAGACCCGGCCGCGCGATCTCGGTGTTGTCGACGAGATGGACGACGACCGGCCGGGCGCGGGTCGCCGTGTCCGCGGCCTGGTCGTACTCGGCGGTCAGCCGGCAGACGAGGCGCTCGAGAACCGACAGGCCAGCGGGCGCTGCCGATCACGGCGAGGTGCAAAGGGCGTTGAGGCTGGTGAGCACGGGATTCCCTAAGGTGTCGGGCAAGCAGGGCGGACGGACAGGCCGGCCGGCGGCGGCGGACCGGAAACGGACAACAGACGCGAGACAACCACAAGCACGCAAGACGCGTACTACACAGCTTGGGACTGCGGGACTGCGGATTCGGGACTGCGGTCTGTACAGGGCTGCGAGGGTGGAGGGTTGTGGACCTGGCAGCGCTGCGGGTGGGGCTACGTGTGTGGGGGGTGGCGGGCCGGTGGGTGGAGCAGCACACCGGCAGGCGCGAAGACGGGCGCGGACCGGGCGGGCGGGCGGGTCGTTCACACGATGCGTGGGGCGGGTCGTACCGGCAGGGTCGAACAGGCGGGTGAGGCGTGGGGGGTCAGTGGTGGGCAGGGCGGTGGGCGGTGGTGGTGAGGGCGGCGGGTCGTAGTGGTCCTGGACGTGGCCGAGCATCCGCAGCAGGTCTCGGCGCGCAGGCCGGTCTCGCCGGCGGCGGGTGGTGGTGAGGGCATGGCCCGGCCGCAGCCACTGCAGGCTGCCGCGGGCGTCGATGAAACTGCGGGCGCTTTGCGCTTGTCGGCGTGCAGGCAGTACGGGACGTCGAGGATGCGGCTCGAATGCAGGATCAGGCCTGCCGATGTCCGGGTGCAGTCCGAGAACGCTCCACGAGCGTGCGGGCCTGGCAGCACCCGAATCCTCCTCGACGCGCACCGACCCGCTGCTGCGCCGGCCGCCTGTGGCGGTGGCCTCGCGGGCGGCGCGGGGGTCTCCAGGCGGTGATGTTGTCCGCGATGGTCGGGATGCGTGGGCTCGGCCGGAGTCTTCACGATATCGTCGGTCCCGTAGCGCCGCAGGCGGGCGAGTCCGCAGCAGTTGAGCGCGCCGCCACCGTGCGGGGGAAGACACCCATGTAGCTGTAGAGAACGACGTGCCAGTCGATGCCGTCGAGATGCTCGGGCCAGCGTACGCAGCGCGTGCAGCGCTCGACGTCCTGCGCGCGGCTGGTCTGCTGGGCGTAGCTCAGCGACACACTGGTCAGACGTGACGGGGAAGAAGATGCATCCAGGACGGACAGGCCACCAGGAGACCGGGCGGCACAACTGGCGAGCATGCAGCCGCGAACGACTCCAGATGCGTCCCCGACGGGAAGCCAGCAGATCACAGCTACGGGCCCAGGCATCGACGGACTCCGCGATCGGCGTACGGCTGTAGGGCAGGCAGTAGGAGATCGGCCGCCCTCGGTCGCGTCGAGACGCGTCCAGGAGCGTGGCGATGATGTCGTACGGTTGGCGAGCCATGCCGGATCTGCACCGCGAAGTCACCGCCCTGCGCGACCCGGCGACCAGCGCACGGGTGACATCAGGGCCATGGGCCACGAGCGGATAACCGTTGAGGTCGCGCCGCCGCAGCGCCGACCGGGCGAATCGTGGTCACCGACCCGGGTGTAGCTGTCGAGGGTGATGGTGCCCACCACCCTCGCCCGGGCGTGCTTGACCGCTTCCAGACCAGCGCATCTCCGTGGTCGTCGCCATCCCCATCCGCGGCTGCACGACAAGCTCACCTCGGCACGGGCCCTGGCACAGCCGACGCGAACACCCGAGCTCGTACTGCCCGAACCCACACACGCCATGGCAGGCGCAGGGAGCTGCGGAAGCACTGGAAGCGGTGGAGGCCGTGAACGTGGCGGGAGTGGTGGAGACACCGGAACCACGGGGGGCCGGAGGCACTGGAAGTGCTGGAGGCACCGGGGGCCGGAGGTTTCGGCAGCTGCTGCGGTACGGGGGGTGGGGGTCGGGCGGTCATCGTGCGCTCCCTCGAGCGCGGGCGTCGCAGCCGCGAGGTAGCGGCGGAAGGGAGCGATCCCCGCGGCGTCTCGAAGACCGGTCGAAGCCGGCCTCCAGCAGGTTCTGGCTGTGGGAGTCCCGTCGGCACCGCGGATACCGAGCTTGCCGCCGATGACGACCTTGAGATCACTCAGATCGGGCTCCTGGCGCAGCCGGCGGATCAGACGGCTGCCGTCGAGCGCACCGTGTCCGTTGACACTGGAGATGACCATCATGTCGGGCGGTGACGCCGGCACTCGGCGATCAGCAACTCGTCAGGCACACACGCGCCGATGTTGGTGACCTCGTGGCCGAGGTCCTCGAGAAGGAGCTGGAGGAAGACCAGGTTCCAGGTGTGGGAATCGGAAGAGACGCTGGAGACCAGGACACGCCGACCCGAAAAAGCCGTCGGGGCGGCATCGTGACTGGACGCGGGCACAGACATGGGCATGTTCTTTCCGTGGCATCGGCCGGCGAGACGACCGGGAACGAGGGAGGGAGGAAGACGAAAACAAGCAGCAGACAGGCAGGCAGTCGGGCGGACGGGCGGAGGACGAACGGCGGGCGGACGGGCGGGCCGGGAAACGACCTGCCACCGCAGGCGGACAGGACGGACAGGCCGGGCAGCGCGCCCACCCGGCGGACAGGCCGGCGGGCAGCAGACCCACCAGGACGAACGGACCGAAGCACCACCCGGAAAGCCCGCCGGAGACAGGACCGGACCGAAAGACCTGCACCTGGGCCCGAGAGAAACAAATCCCAGGCGTGAACCGGAGTTCACAAAACAGGCGACCGACACGAGCTGCGGGGAGCCCGGCCGGCCCAGGAGGCCGGCGGACCGGACAGCACACACCCCGGGAACACCAGGACCCCGCTCCCCAGAGGAAGTTCCGACGGCCACGCGGCCAACGACCGACGGCCGGGTGGCGTACCCGAGAACCACGCACCGGCTGCCGGCATGGCCGGACGCCTGTGGGAGACCGGTCACCGCGGACCAGGCGGGAGCCTGCCCGGGATGCGTGTCCCCGACTCCCCAAGAACCGGCAAAGAGGTGGTCGGAGGACCGCCGGCCCGAGGGCCGGAGGACACACTCCGAGGACCGCGCACCCGGGCCGGACCCGATGCCCCGGGCAGGCGCATCTCCTTGGAAGGCCACGCGACCGCGGTCTTCGCCGGGCCTGGAGTGGTCTTCCTGGAGAGTGCGTGTCCGCGACGTCGGAAAAGGTCCGGCAGGCGCGCTCCCTTTGAAGGACCGCCGGCCCGAGGGGCCGATGACCGAGAAACCAGGTGACCAGGAAACCAGGTGACATGTCGCCCCCTTCCATCTGCCCGAAGGGTTCGAGACCGGCGGCGCACCGGTGCCGCACCCGACGGCCGGCCGCGTACCGGACGGCCAGGCGGTGGCGTCCCAGGATCGTGTATCCGGCCACCGACTCCCTGGAGGACGGGGCCTCTTGGGTGCCGGGCGACGTGACCGGGACGACGTGTCCCCGAAAAGCCCCAGGAACCCTTGGGCCACGTGCCCGAGCCCGGCGGCTTCGGGAGTTGCGGTCCAAGGCGGTGTCCGGGACCCCGTTTCCGAGCCGGGAGCCGGGAGCCGGGAGCCGAGTGCCGGAAGGCATCCACCCGGTGGGGCCGGGCGTGACGGCCGGTGGCCGGTAGCCGGTAGCCGAGTGCCGGCGGGTGCTGCCCTGACAGGGGTGCTGTCCTGGCGGCGGGTTCCCGGCCGGCAGGTGCCGCCTGCCGGCCGGGTCAGGGGGCGGCGGTGACGCCGACGGGGCGGATGGGCTTGGCGGGGGTGCGGGCCTGGGCGGGGTGGGTGCGGATGGCGAGCACGGTGCAGCCGGTGCGGCTGGACATCTGGTGCTCGGTGCCCGGGCCTTCGACGACGAGGTCGCCCTTGACGTAGGAGGGGCCGTCGCTGTGGTCGAGGACGCCGTCGAGGACGAGCATGAGCTCGTAGCCGAGGTGCTCGTGGAAGTCGCCGTGGGCGCCGGGCGGGAAGCGCAGCAGCAGGCCGATGGAGTCCTCGTCCTTCTCGGCGTCGGGCGCCCACAGGACGGCGTGTTCGACGCTCACCCGGCCCGGTTCCTGCCAGGCGGTCCATTCCAGGCCGTCCAGGTCGAATCCGCTGCGGAACACGTTCTGTACGTAGAGGACGTTTTCCATGTTCTCCCTCGCGTGCTTTCCGGGACGGGACGTGATGCCCTGTCACATGAAAAGTCTAAGGTTCGGAAAAGTGTTCCATCCGAATGTTTCCGATGGCTGGTATCCGGGTATCCGATGGGCTTTCGGAAAATGTGATTCCGGACAGCACGAACGGCACGGCCACCCCCGGGAATTCACGAAATGTTTCGTGAATTCCCGGGGTACGGGCCGTGCCGGTCGGAAGTGTTTTTCGCGGTTTTCGGTTTCAGGAGACGAGCATGTCGCCCAGGGCCGCGCCGCCGGGCACGCCGGCGGTGGTGGCGGCTGGGGCATGCGGCGGATCAGCTCGGCGATCGAGCGGGCCGCGCGGCCCAGGTGGTCGGGGCGGGAGTAGACCAGGCGGACGTCGAGTTCGGCGTGCGGCATACCGGGGACGACCTGCAGGCCCTGGGCGGCCAGCGAGTCGTCGGGCGCCGGGAGCATGGCCAGGCCGTAGCCGGCGCGGGCCAGTTCCCGCACACCGCCGACCGAACCGGCCTCGATCACCGAGACGTCGACGCCGTAACGGCTGCGCAGGGCCGCGACCAGCGGCAGATGACAGGTGCAGTCCGCGCTGACGGTCAGCACCCGCAGCGGGCGCGCGCTGTCGGTCACCGGCGTCGCGGCCAGCGTGGGAGAAGCGACCGGCGCCAGCGTCAGGGGGGGCAGTTTCTCGGCGACCAGGCCGTCGGGAAACACGCCCGTGCCGTCCTCGAACGCCACCACGGCCAGCTGCGTCTCCCCGCGCGTCACCGACTCGGCCGCGTCATGGACACTGACCTGCCGCGGCGAGACGGTCACCTTCGGATAGCGGTAACGGGCCTCCCTGATCAGCCGGCCCAAACGCTGTTCCATGAGCACCGGGTCCGCGCCGACCGCGACACGGCCCTCGGCCTCGCCCTGCGGCTGCAACGCCCCGTTCATCTCCTGAATGGTCAGCATGATGCGTTCCGCGTAATCCCGCACGATCTCACCGTGCTGCGTCAGCCGCACCCCGTGCGGAAGTCTTTTCAACAGCGGATAACCAAGCTTCGTCTCCAGGGACTTGATATGCCCGGTGATACTTGACTGGGCGTATCCGAGATTACGTGCCGCCCTGGTGACGCTCCCCTGGCGTGCGACTTCGCGAAAGGTGCGCAACTGATGGATGGAAAGGTCCAAAACCATTGCTGTCCCCAAGAGTGAGAGATCTGGCCTCGGCGAAATCACACACCCGCGCTGTCACGTGACGCTCGAACACGGTGGCGCGAATTCGCCTACTGTCCTGCGAGAACGCTCCTCCGGGTCGCGCCGGCGCCTCACTCGTACTCGCGTTGGAGCGCCGTCACGTCGTACCCTGCCGCTACAGCGATGCTTCTAACGCACCTCTGCGGATACCCCGTTAGGTATGCGATCGTTGCATGCCGTTGCCCCCCTCGGCAAGTCGGCCCGTGAACCCGCTTCCCCCCGAAGGACGCCGATGACCCCCCACACCCTCACCTGTCCCCACGCCGCCACCGAAGCCCCGCCCCTGCTCGGCGAACCCCTCGCCCTGGAATTCGCCAACACCCACTACGCCGTCCGCGGCTCCCTGCGCGACGGCCTGGGCCGCCCCGACCACCTCGCCTGGTGGCTGTGGACCTGCCGCGACCGCTTCACCACCGACCTCACCGACACCGCCCTCGCCAACGTCAACGAAGCCGACGTCGTCCACTTCCGCGAACTACGCGACGCCTCCCGCCGCCTGATCGACGCCCGCGTCCAAGGCTGGGAACCCGACAGCCGCGACGTCGCCCAGCTCAACCGCGCCGGCGGCCTCGGCCGCTCCTGGCCCATCCTCCTGTGGAACCCCGACACCACCCCACCACCGCCCGCATGGGCGCCCAAGGCCCCTCCTCGAAGCCCAAGCCGAACTCGCCCACGCCGTCGTCACCCTCCTCACCACCCCGACAACCCCCTCGCCTCCTGCCCGCCCCGGCTGCGTCCTCTTCTTCGAACGCACCCCACCCCGCCGCGCCTGGTGCTCCCCCGGCTGCGGCAACCGCGCCCGCGCCGCCCGCCACTACCACCGCCACCGCCCCACCGACTAGGGCCTTTCTTTTGGGTCAGGCTGGATCAGGGAGCGGGGTCCGGTGCGGGTGATCGCAAGGCGGAGGAGGGAGACAACGCGGTGGGGGCACCTCCCGTGCCCGAAGGGCTACGGGGGAGTTGGTGACCGACGACAACGCGGCGTGGGGGTACCTCCCGTGCCCGAAGGGCTACGGGGGAGCGCGTGCCGGGGCACGCGAGCCCAGCAAGATCCAAAAGAAAGGCCCTAACCCCCACCACCAGCCACAACACCCGCACCACCAACCAACACCCAACGGGGACACCACCACCAAGCCGACCAGCAACGAGCCGACAGCCCAGAGGCCGGAAGACCAACAAGCGCCAGACCGACGGACCACAGGCCAACAGGCACCAGACCGACGAGCCACAGGCCAACAGACCAACAGGCCAACAGGCACCGGACCGACGAGCCGACGGGCGACGGGCAAACAGGCCGAGGGGCCGACAGCCAACAAGCCCAAAGACGACCGGCGGCAGGCGGCAAGCCACGGGCGGACAGGCGGCAGGCGGCAGGCGGCGAGCCACGGACGGACAGGCGGCCGGCAGCCGGCGGTGACAACGGCGGGCAGCCGGGAACACCCGCTCCCCACCCGGCCCCGCCACCGACGAACCCCGCCCGGCACCGGCAAACCAAACCGGCGGACAGCACCGCACGGCCGGCCCGACAACCCCGGCCAACCCCACACCCCCCGCAGGCATCTGCCACCCGGCCCGTGCGCGCGCCTGCGCCACCGCCCCGCACCGGCAACAGCCCGGCCACCCACCAGCCCGGCCACCCACCAGCCCGGACCCCCGCCCGCCCCCCGGGTCCGACACCCCCCACACGACACCGCCCCAGCCACCCACACCGGCCAGGACAACCACCAGACCCCACCCCTGGAACCGCCCACCGGGACAACACCCCCACCAAAACACCCCCCGTCACCCCAGGCCGGGCCGGGCAGGCCGGACCCGGACGTGTCGCCGACACCCCGACACCCGTCGTCCACCGCACTCAGTGCCTCAAGACGACCACACGACCAGAGCGACCAGGGACCGGCCAGGCAGAGCCGGGTCCGCAACGGCGGGAGACGGGCCCGGCAGGGCGCGGTGCACGACCGGCCCAAGGCCAGCGACCACCGGCCCCGGCGATGACCACGATGGCGGCTTCGACCGCGCCGGCAACACCGACGGCCCGGCCGGCGGGCGCCCGACCACTCCATGCCCCCGGACAGCAAACCAGCCCCCTGCCCCGCTCCTGCCCGGCCGGACACCCACCGGTCAGGCAGCCCACCAGGCGACCGCCCACCGACTCCGTACGACTCCCCCAGCGCACCCTCTCCCCCGGACGGCCGACCGGGCAGACGACGGGCCGTCCGACAGCTCCACAGGCCGAACGGCAACCGCAGACCGCAGACCGCAGACCAAGGAAAGCCGCTGCCCGGCCACCGCCCCCTGAACAGCCACCAGCCCCCGGCCCGCCGTCGCGCCGGTCCGCGCTGGTCCGTGCCGGGTGAACGGCCACCGCTCCGGCCGGCTCCCTCACCCCCGAGCCCTCAGCCCTCGGCCTCGGCAGGCGGGTTGGGGTGACTCGAACGGGTCTAACGGGATCATGCTTGGTTGCCGTTAGAGGTGGTCTGACGAGCAGATATCGGCAAACGCCATGACAGCCATCTGAGACATCAACAGAACACGCCCTGCCCGCGGCCTACCTTCAATACCGGAACAGCAACGCCGCGCCCAGCGTCTCCCGCTCCACCACCTCCCTCCCGCGTGCCGCACACCTCACCGGGAACAGGTGACGACCTGCCGACAGACACACCAAAAGGACCCAGATGCTCTCCATACGTCCGAGCCGCCGCCTCGCCAAGGCCACCGCCGGTCTCGCCTTGATCACCGCCGCCGTCACCGCGACCCCGGCCGTCGCCGGGCCCCTCGACACGGACACGCCGACCACCCCCGACCGCGTCCTGTACTGGAACAACGCCATCCTCGACGCGTTCCGCCAGGTCGGCGGCACCCCGGGCCCCCTCACCCGCGGCGGCGCGATGATGAACCTCGCCATCTACGACGCGGTCAACTCCATCCAGACCATCGGCAACACGTACCTGACCAAGGACACCACCGCCGCCGGCCAGTACGACTCCGTCGACGCCGCCGTCGACTACGCCGCCTACACCACACTGAAGAACGCCTTCCCCAGCGTCGACTTCACCCCCGCGTTCAACGCCGCCCGCGCCCTGCCCGACCGCGGCAACACAGCCGAACAGCTGACCGGCGCCCTCCTCGGCATCAAGACCGCCAACGCCGTCATCGCCAACCGCACCGGCGACGGCTCCACCGACACCACCCCCTACGTCGCCGTCAACGCCCCCGGACACTGGATCCCCGCCCCCGGCAAGCCCGTCGGCAACCCCAACTGGGGCAGCGTCAAGCCCTTCGCCCTGACCAGCGGCAACGAATTCCGCCCCGCCAAGCCCGCCGGCTTCACCACCCCCCAGCAGATGCTCGCCAGCCCCGAATACGCCGCCCAGGTCAACGAGATCAAGGCCGTCGGAGGCAAGAACTCCACCCTGCGCACCGCCGACCAGACCCAGCAGGCCCACTACTGGGCCAACGACGTCGACGGCACCTACAAGCCCGTCGGCCAGCAGTACGACCACACCCTGGTCATCTACAAGAAGTACCGCCCCCGCGGCAGCACCTTCGACTCCACCAAGCTCTTCACCAAGATGTCCGTCTCCCTCGCCGACGCGGCCATCGCCATCTGGGACTCCAAGTTCAACTCCGACTGGGACCTGTGGCGCCCCCAGCACGCCATCAACAACGCCGACCAGATCTACAACAAGGACATCACCCCCGACCCCGCCTGGCAGCCCCTCGAATCCGACACCGCCGGCAACAGCTTCAGCCCCAACTTCCCCACCTACGTCTCCGGCCACTCCGGCATCGCCGCCGCCTGGGCCGGCGCCCTCAAGAACTTCTTCGGCCGCGACGACCTCTCCTTCACCGCCGGAACCGACGACCCCTACGCCCAGAACATCACCCGCACCTTCCCCTCCTTCACCGCCGCAGCCAAGGAAAAAGCCGACAGCCGCAAGTACATCGGCGTCCACTTCGAATGGGACAACGCCGCCGCCCTCACCCTCGGCTACCAAGTCGCCACCAAAGCCACCAACCGCTTCTAACCCCCACCCCCGACAAACCCACACCTGACAACACCACCCACGCACCACCCCGGCAGGTCGGCAACCCCACCCACAAAAAAAAGGGGGGGGAGAACACGCCGACCTGCCACCCCCATGCCCACACCCGAACACCACCCCCACCAACAACCCGCAACCACCAAACCCCCCGGACGCGACCCCGACCCCGACGCGGCCCCCACCCACTCAACCCCCCACCCACACCACCCCAAGGAACACCATGACCAACACCACCACCCCACCCACCCCACCACCCCCCACCCAACCCCCCACCCGACGCCCCACCCGACGCCTCACCCAACGCCTCACCAGCAAAGCCCCACCCCGCCCAAACCCACCACCATCCTCACCAACACCCTCACCGCCACCCTCGCCCTCACCACCCTCGCCACCCTCGGCACCCTCCTCCACCAACCCCTCCTCATCCCCCCACTCGCCGCCACCGCCGCCCTCCTCTACGGAGCCCCCCAACTCCCCCTCTCCCAACCCCGCAACGTCATCGGCGGCCAACTCATCTCCGCCCTCACCGGCTACACCACCCTCACCCTCACCGGCACCCCCACCCCCTACACCGCAGCACTCGCCGGCGCACTCGCCCTCACCACCATGACCCTCACCCGCACCAACCACTCCCCCGCCGCCGCCACCGCCATCATCACCACCACCACCCAACCCCCCACCCTCCCCTTCCTCACCACCCTCACCCTCTCCACCCTCACCCTCACCCTCATCACCACCCTCCGCCCCAAAATCGACCCCACCACCCCCACCTACCCCAATACTGGTGGTAACAGAGACATGACCAGCCGCTACGCACAGCTCCTCTTCACCGCCGACGTCCAACACCACCAGGACACCGCAGGCAGCGGCCGCGCCTATCGGCACATGGCCACCGCCGCGGGGCCGGCACCCGACCGACTCGGCCCGGACGAGCAGGAGTTCATCCTCGAGCGCGACAGCTTCTACCTCTCCAGCGTCAACACCGCCGGCTGGCCCTACGTCCAGCACCGCGGCGGCCCGCCCGGCTTTCTCCAGCCCCTGGACGACCGCACCCTCGCGTACGCCGACTTCCGCGGGAACCGCCAATACATCACCAACGGCAACCTCGACGGTGACAACCGCGTGGCCATGATCTTCATGGACTATCCGCACCGGATCCGGCTGAAGGTCCTCGGCCACGCCCGTATCGAGCCGCTCGCCGACCACCCCGACCTCGCCCAGCGGCTACGCCCGGCCGACTACGACCACCCGCACATCGTCGAACGACTCGTCTTCATCAAGGTCGAGGCCTTCGACTGGAACTGCCCCCAGCACATCACCCCCCGCTACACCCTCCCGGAACTCCACCGGGCCCTCGACCCGATCCACACCCGGATGGACCAGCTCGAGAACGACAACACCGCCCTGCGCAAAGCCCTCGCCGAGCACGGAATCCCCGACCCCACGCACCGCACGGCGCCGTGACCCCGAGCCGACCAGAGGAGGGGTTCCCCCGTGGGTATCGTCGAACACGACGAACAGCCCCTGCTCTCCGTCTCTGTGACGAGGAACAGGGGCTGCTTCCGCGACCGGGCTCCGGTCACCAACGGTCAGGGTTCGTATGCGTAGGAAGTGTGCTCGGCGGGCAGCCGTACGCGCCTCATGCGGGCGCTCGGCTTCCCTCGGCGAGCACCCCGGACCTCAACCCTCCTTGGCCTGGGCCTCCTTGGCCGATGCCTCCAGGCGGTTCCAGTACTCCTGGTACCACGCCTCGTCGCCACCGTCCATGTTGCTGTTGTCCTCCCTCACCCCGGTCTTTCCGTCGATGAGTTCGCGGACGATGTCGACGTGGCCGGCGTGCCGGTGGGTCTCGGCCGTCATGTGCAGCATGATCCGCTGAAGGGTCACGCGACCGTTGTCGCCCCACCAGGCGACCTGGCCCTTCGCGTCGAGCGGGAGGGCCTCGATCGTCGCGTCCGAGTGCGCCCAGGCACGGTGGTAGAGACCGAGGATCTCCTCGCGTGACTCGTCGGCCGTGGCCCACATGTCCGAGTTGGCCTCGGCTCCCTCCTCGTGCCAGGGAAGCGATTCGCCGTGCGGGCGGCCGAAGGTCGGGCCGAAGTACCCGAACTCGACGCTGGCGAGATGCTTGACGAGGCCGAGGAGGTTGGTGCCGGTCGGTGTCATGGGGCGTCGGATGTCGTACTCGGACAGTCCGTCCAGCTTCCAGACGATGGCTTCCCGGGCCATCTTGAGGTAGCGGTGCAGGTCGGCTTTGGGGTCATAGGGCTCCATGGGGCCGAGTCTCGCATCCCCCACTGACAACGGTCCCGTGCATTAATCCGTGAAGTGCTCCAGGATCCGGTGCATTCCGCTGTTCCAGTTGCCCTTGAGCGCCGCCACCGCCGCGTCGATGTCGCCACGCCGCAGGCATTCCGCGATCTGTTCGTGCTCCAGGGCCGAGCGTTCGAGGATGTCCTGGTCGCCGAGGGCCACCCGCTCGTAGCGGTGCATGGTCACCTTCAACGACGTGATCAGCTTCATCAGACGGTCGTTGGTACAGCCCGACAGGAGCAGGTCGTGCCAGGCGTCGTCGTAGCGCTCTATGACGTCGTGCGGTGCCTGGGGTGCGGAGAAGGCGCGCGCCTCCTCGATGAGCGAAGGAGCCGTCGCCCGCAGGTACTCCGGGTCGCTGGACTCGAGGGCCAGCGCCTCCAGGGCCGCCACGATCGCGGTCAGGTCGCGGAATTCCTGGGCGCTCAGGGGCGTGAACCGGAAGCCCTTGCCGCGCTCGCTGGTGATGACGCCCTCGCGTTCGAGGGTGATCAGCGCTTCGCGCAACGGGGTGCGGCTGACTCCGAGTTCGGCGGCGAGCTGCACCTCGTTGATCGGCTCGCTGGTCGCGATCGTGCCACGCCCGAGGCGCTTGAGCAGCTCCTCCTTGACCTGTTCGCGCAGTGGGCGGATTTCGATTGGCATGTGAGGCGGCCCTCCCCTTTCGTCCGGTCGATTATCCGCTACCGGCGCATCACGCGGTACCGGCGCCGTCGACCGGGATGATCGCACCGCTCACGAACGACGCGGCGTCGGAGGCGAGGAACGCCACGGTCTGCGCGATGTCCCTCGGCTGTCCGATGCGGCCGAGGGGGCGGTCGGCGGCATCGGCGTAGAACGCGTTGGGATTCTCCCCGAGTTGACGGGCTTCCTCCGCGAGCATGCCGGTGGCGGTGTCGCCGGGGCAGACGCAGTTGACGCGGATGTTGTCGGGGCCGTGGTCGATGGCCATGGCGCGGGTCATGTTGACGACGGCGCCCTTGGACGCGCAGTACGAGATGGCGCTGGCGCCGCCCGAAATCCCCCATCCCGAGCCGGTGTTGATGATCGAGCCGCCGCCCTGCGCGGCCATGCCCGGTATCACCAGGCGGCTCATCAGCATGATGGAGCGGACGTTCACGGCCATCACCAGGTCCCAGTCGTCCTCGGTGATCTCGCAGATGGTGGAGCGGCGGATGATGCCGGCGTTGTTGAACAGGACGTCGACGCCGCCGAATTGTTCCTGTGCGACGGCGGCCACGGCCTCGCAGTCCTCGCGCCGGGAGACGTCGCAGCGGACGAAGACGCCGCCGGTGTCCTTGGCCGTCTGCTGCCCGCCGTCGGTGTCGATGTCGGCGATGACGACGCGGGCGCCGAGTTCGGTGAGGACGCGCGCGGTGGCCCGGCCGATGCCGGTGGCTCCGCCGGTGACGATGGCTCGTTTGCCGTCGAGGGTGATCATGTCGGGCTCCTTGTCACGGAACGGGCTGCGTGGTCTCGGGGGCGGATCGGCCTGGCGGCGGGGAGGAGGGAGGGGCCCTCACGTCGTCAGGCGGTAGAGCGCGGTGCGGCGTCGGCCGGTGATGACGGGCAGGTAGCCGGTGAGTTCGGCGTCGAGTGTGTCGTCGCCGGTGTCGAGCAGGAGGGGGCGGCCGGCCAGGGCTGCCAGTTTCCGTTCGGTGCACAGCACCAGCAGCCGGTCCCGGCCGCCCGCCGCGCGCAGGACACGAGGGGAGATCTGCTGGTTGCCGCGGCCGAGGAGGAAACCCTGCCCCCCGATGGGCGAGAGGGCGATCCAGTGCGGTCCGGCCGCGAGGAGCGCGGTCTCTCCGGCGTCGCGCAGGACGACCCTGGCCGGGCGGCCGGGCCGCAGCGCGAGGACGTCGACGCCGGTGAGGGAGGTGTCGGCGCCCAGCGCGGCGGCCACGGCGCGAGTGGTGCCGCCGGGGCCGAGTGCGAGCAGGCCGTCGCCGACCCGTTCGGCGACCTCGGCGGCGATGCCGGTGACGGTGTCCGGCGCGCCGGCCGTGCTGCCGGTCTTGCGCTGCTGGACGCGCGCGGGGAGGTCGGGGACGGGGAGCCAGCCGTGGAGGCGGGAGGTGACCCGTCCGTCGCGCAGCCCGTCCTCGTCGCGGTCCATGACCTCGGCGTCGCGCAGGCGGACGGTGCCGGAGCGGGCGAGCCACGCGGCGGCGGCCTCGCCCGCCGCGCGCGGGCTGACGCCGAACACGGCCGAGTGCATCTTGACGCCGGTCGGCACCCCGAGCACCGGGCCGTGCTGCCCGCCGAGCGCGGTGAGGACGTCCCTGGCGGTGCCGTCGCCGCCGGCGAAGAGCAGCAGGTCGATGTCCTCTCCGACGATCGCGCGCACGGCGGCGACGGTGTCCTCGGCGGAGGTCTCGCCCTCGTTCGGCGGTACGTACACGATCCGTGCCGTCAGTCCGGCCGCGGCCGCGGAGTCGGCTCCCATGGCGCCGGCGGCGGTGACGATCTCCGGCTCCCCGGATGAACTGGTCGGCCCCGCGACGATGGCACCCGGCGCACGGCTCCTGGAGACCGCCCGCAGTTCGCGCAGGGCCGCGGCCGCCCGCTCCCCCGCCAGGGGTACGGCCCCCAGGGCGAGGGCGCGGTGCCGGAGCCGCGGGCCGTCCGTACCACCGAGACCGACCCGGCCGCCGAGGCCGGCGACGGGATTGACGACCAGGCCGATCCTGGTCAACGGGGATCCGCCGTGCCGAGGACCTTGCGCTGGTAGGCGCGCCAGGAGACGGCCCAGGTGGCCGGGTCGTCGAGGCTTTGCGGGCGGATGCGGTGGATGGTCGAGCGGTGCGGGGCCGTACGGACGGTGTCCGGGGACTCGTAGGCCTCGCGGGCGATCTCGGCGAGGATCGCCGCGTATTCGTCGAGGTCGGCGCGGGTGTACGACTCGGTCGGCTCCAGGGTCATCGGTTCGGGGACGACGTAGGGGTGGTGGCTCGTCCAGTAGTGGGTGCCGAAGTCGGCGGCGCGCAGCCCGAGGTCCTCGGAGCTGATCCCGGTGTCCTCGTGCAACTGCTGCCAGCTGTAACGGACTTGTTCGACACGCGGCCGCCCTTGCGCGTAGGGCACGGAGACGCCGGGGATCTGCCGGACCTTGTGGAGCAGGTAGTTGTTGTTGAGGACGGCGGTCTCGGCGGCGCAGCGCAGTCCTTCGGCGCCGAGCGACATGATCCACGCGTAGGCGCGGACGAGGTTCGGGACGACTCCGTAGAAGGGCCGCATCTTTCCGACGGACTCGGGCCGGTCGTCGTCGAGGTGGTAGCGCTCGCCGTCGAACTCGACGGTGGGGCGCGGCAGATACGGGGCGAGTTCCTCGGTGACCGCGCACGCGCCGGCGGCCGGTCCGCCGCATGCGTGCGGGGTCGAGAAGGTCTTGTGCAGGTTGAAGTGGCACAGGTCGAATCCGGCGTCGCGGGCGCGGGTGATGCCGAGGATGCCGTTGGCGTTGGCCTGGTCGTACGCGCAGAGGCCGCCGGCCTCGTGCACGATGCGGACGAACTCCTCGATGCGCGGGTTGTAGATGCCGGTGTCCTCGGGGTTGGTGATGAGGAGTGCGGCGGTGCGCGGTCCGACCGCGGCCTTGAGGGCGTCGATGTCCGGGTAGCCGTCGTCGTCCGGGTAGAGGGTGATGACCTTGAACCCGGCGGTCTTCGCGCAGGCGGCGTTGGAGGGGTGGGAGAAGATCGTCGTGATGATCTCGTCGCGCTGCTCCAGCTCGCCGCGAGCGGCGAAGTGGGCGCGGATCATGGCGACGTTCGTGTAGATCGCGGCCGATCCGGCGCCCGGCTGGAGGGAGACCCGGTCCATGCCGGAGATCTCTTTGAGGAGTTGTTCGAGGCTGTGGATGATGCCGAGGACGCCTTGGACGGTGTCCTCGTCCTGGAGCGGGTGCAGAGCGGCGATGCGGGGGTCGCGGACGAACTGGTCGTTGATCTTGGGGCTGTATTTCATGGTGCAGGTGCCCTGGCCGACGTCGATGTTGAGGTCGGCGCCGAGGTTCTCCTGGGACAGCCGCAGGTAGTGGCGCAGGACCTGCTGCTGGGACATCTCGGGGAGGGCGGGCGGCCGGGCGCGGCGGAGTGCCGGCGGGACGGTCACCGGGGGGATGCCGGGGTCGGGGGCCGGGACGAGGACGCCGCGTTCTCCCGGCGTACCGAGTTCGAAGATCAGTTTCTCGTCCCAGGACGCCTGCCGGAAGCGGCGCAGGGGCGGCTTGGGGGCGACCGTCGCGTCCTTCGGGGACACGGCCGCGGGCGGGTGGTGGGCGCTCATGTGACGATCTCCTCGAGGGTGGCGGCGAGGCGGTCGATGTCGGCTTTGGTGTGGACTTCGGTGACGCAGAAGGCGGCCTCGTGTACGCCGGTGGGCAGGGAGCCGTGGATGCCGTGCTCCTTGAGGCGGGCGCGGATCTCGGCGGCGGTGCGGCCGCCGGTGTAGCGCACGGTGAAGTCGGCGAAGTGGAGGGTGTCGCCGTAGGGGACCTCGATGCCGGGGACGCGGGCGAGGCGCTGTCGGGCGTACGCGGTGTGGGCGAGGATCGTCTCGCCGATCTCGCGCATGCCGTGCGGTCCCATGAGGGCGAGGTAGACGCCGGCGCCGATGCCGTGCAGGGCGGCCGCCGTGCCCACCCATTCCTTGCCTTCCTCGCGCAGGGCGAAGGAGGTCCGCTCGTACGCGACGTCGCCGAAGCCGTACTCTCCCTCGACCTCGGTGGGGACGAGCCCGAAGAGGCGGGAGGGGTATTCGGCGACGAGGTGTTCCTCGTCGCGGGTGGCGATGAAGCCGGCGTTGCCTCCGCCGTAGCTCGGGTGGATGCCGAGCGGCTGGATGTCGCCGCAGGCGATGTCGGCGCCGTACGCGCTGGGGGGCGCGAGGACGCCGAGGGTGAGGGGGTTGCAGCCGACGACGTACAAGGCGCCCGCCTCGTGGGCGAGTTCGGCGAGCCGGGGCAGTGCCGGGTCGACGATGCCGAGGGCCGACGGGGTGTCGGCGTAGACGGCGGCGGTGTCGTGGGCGGCGAGCGCGGCGCGTACGGCGTCGAGGTCGGCGCAGCCGGTGCGCGGGTCGACCGGGAGCACGGTCACGTCGTGGTCGGGGCGGACGTAGTCCTCGATACGGGAGAGCTTGTCCCGGTCGATCGCGGTCGCGACGAGGAGCCTGCGGCGGCCGGTGACGCGGCCCGCCATGCGCAGGGCGGTTCCGGCGGCCTGGAAGCCGTCGTACACCGGGACGTTGACGATGTCGACGTCGAGGAGCTCGGCCATCATCGACTGGTATTCCCACAGGGCCTGGAAGCGGCCGTGGTCCTCGTAGGGTTCGCCCGCGTAGGCGGTGAGGAACTCGCTCCGGTTGACGACCTCGTCGACGACGGCGGGCACGTGGTGCAGGTAGCAGCCCGAGCCGAGGAAGCTGAGGACCTGCCGTGTCGAAGTGTTGCGGTCGAGCAGGGCGTTCATATGCCGGGTGAGTTCGGCTTCCGAACGCAATGGGGGCGGGAGGTCGAGCGGGCGGTGCAGTCGGATCCGGTCCGGGATGTCGGCGTAGAAGTCCTCGACGCTGGTCGCGCCGATCTCGTCGAGCATCGCCTGGCGCACGGCCGGCACGGAGTTCGGGATGTAGGGATGGACGGCGGGCGCGGGATGCGCGGTGCCGTCGGAGCTCGCGGTGTTCTCGGAGTGCGGGGACTCCTGGAAGTGCTGGGGCGACGTCATGCCGTGCCTTTCGGGTAGGCAGATCGGCTGGGTCCGGCCGGGGTGCCCGGCCTCAAAAGTCTTTGCGTGTACACCTCTTGACGGCTGACTCCGTCATTCAGTGTTCTGAATACAGCATTAGGCATTCAGGCTTCAGGAGGCAAGAGTGTCAACAAGACCCACCCGACGGGCCGTTCTGGCCACCGGCCTCGCGGCCACGGCGTCGGGCCTGCTCGGCGGATGTGCCATGGGGGGTGCGGGCACCGGCGGGCAGGCCCGCGACATCGACGGGACGAAGGGCGGCGGGCCCGGAAAGGACGAGAAGCTCGGCGGCCGCATCACCGTCTGGTCCTGGGACGTCGCCGCCACGGCCATGAAACGGCTGGCCGGCTCCTTCGAACAGCGCCACCCCGGCACGACCGTCGATGTCGTCGACATCGGGTACGACAACGCCTACGACAAGATCATCGTGGGTCTGCGCGGCGGCACCGGCCTCGCGGACGTCCTCACCGTCGAGGGCAGCCACATGCCGCGGTTCACCGGAAGCTTCCCGACCGGCTTCTACGATCTGACCAGCCTCGGCGGCCGGTACGGCGGGGACTTCGACCGGGCCGCCTGGCGTACGGTCACCGGGGCCGACCGCAAGGTGTTCGCCCTGCCCTGGGACATCGGCCCGTGCGCCCTCTACTACCGCACCGACCACTTCCGCGCCGCGGGCGTCGACGCCCATTCCCTGCGCACCTGGGACGACTACGTGGAAGCCGGCGTCCGCGTCAAACAGGTCACCGGCCACAAACTGATCTTCCAGGACTCCACGGACACCGGACTCCTCCCGATGCTGCTCCAGCAGCAGGGGCAGGCCTACTTCAAGCAGGGCCGCGTCGCCGTCGACACCCCCGAGGCCGTCAGGGCTCTGACCTTGATGAAGACCCTGGCCGACAAGGGTCTGGTGGCCTACGGCAAGGGCTGGGACGCCCTGGTCACCAGCACCAAGGAGGGGACGACCAGCACGACCCCCACGGCCGCCTGGTGGACGGGCACCCTCACCTCCGAGATGCCGGAGCTGAAGGGCAGGTTCGGGGTGGTGCCGCTGCCCGGCTTCACCGCGGACGGCGTCCACACCTCCAACATCGGGGGCTCCACCCTCTGTGTCCCCGCGCAGAGCGGGAATCCGCGGCTGGCCTGGGCCTTCATCGAGTTCCTGCTCACCGACGCGGCCCGCCAGGTGTCCATGCTCCGGAGCGAGGGGCTCTTCCCGGCGTATCTGCCCGCGCTCGACGATCCGTATCTGGCCGAGGGGCAGGACTACTTCGGCGGGCAGCCGGTCCTCGACGTCTTCGCCCGCCTCGTCCCGGCCATCCCTCCTGTCGAGTACGAAGCGGACGACGCCAAGGCGACCGACATCATGGTCTCCGCCGTCACCAGCGTGATGCTGCGCGGCCAGGACCCGCGCCGGGCCCTGGACTCGGCCGCCGGGCAGCTGGCCCGGGCCACCGGCCGCAAGCGGGTGGCCTGACACGATGGCCTCCCCCACCACCCTCGGGCCCCCGGCCTCCGCTCCGGTGCGCGCCGCGAAGACGGCGACCGGGCGCCGCCGGCGCCGCCCCCGCCTGTCCGCATGGATCTTCGCGGGTCCCGCGGCCGTCCTCTTCGCGCTCTTCTTCGCCTATCCACTGGTCGCGAGCCTGCTGCAGAGCTTCACCACCGAGAAGGCGGGCACCCCGCACTGGGCCGGGCTCGACCAGTACCGGCGGATGTTCCAGGACCCCTCGTTCCTGCGGTCGCTGAGCAACACCGGCATGATCCTCGCCGTCCAGGTGCCGGTGATGATCGGCCTCGCCCTGATCCTCGCCGTCCTGCTCAACCAGTCGTGGCTGCGGCTGCGCGGCACCTGGCGGGCTGTCTACTTCCTGCCCGCCGTCACCACCCTCGTCGCGTACGCCGTCGTCTTCCAGGTCCTGCTCAAGACGGACGGCGGACTCGTCAACCAGCTGCTCGGCGCGGTCGGCGCCGGCCCGGTCGACTGGCTCAACAGTCCGACCTGGGCGCGTGTCTCGCTCATCGCGTCCCTCACCTGGCGCTGGACCGGATACAACGCTGTCATCCTGCTCGCCGGGCTGCAGGCGATCGGCAAGGAGCAGTACGAGGCCGCCGCGCTCGACGGCGCCGGGACGGCGGCCACGTATCTGCGGGTGATCCTGCCGCAGCTGCGGCCCGTGGTCCTCTTCTGCGTCGTCACCTCCACCATCGGCACGCTCCAGCTCTTCGACGAGAACTACGTCCTCACCCGCGGCGGCCCCGACGACGCGACCCTGACGCCGGTCGTCTACCTCTACAAGGTCGGATTCCAGCAGCTCGACTTCGGCTACGCCGCCGCGATCGCCTGGGTCGTCGTCGCGCTCATCGCCGCGGTCTCCGCCCTGCAGTACCTCGCCTTCGGAAGGGAGCGCCGCCGGTGACCGCCCTCTCCCCCACCCGAGCGCCCGCCCGTGTACCCGCCCATGTGCCCGCCCGGGTCCCGGCCCGGACGCGGCCGGTACGCCGGGCCGGCCACTGGCTCGTCCGGCTGCTGCTCGCTCTCGGGGCGCTGGTCAGCCTGGTGCCGTTCCTGTGGATGGCCATCGCCGCCACCCACTCCACGTCGGAACTGTTCCGTTCCCCGCCGCCGTTCCTGCCCGGCGGGCGGCTGCTCGACAACCTCGTACGGCTCCAGGACACCATCGGGTTCGGCCGGGTGCTCCTCAACAGCCTCGGGATCGCCGTCGTGCACACGGCGCTCAGCTCGCTGCTCTCCGCGATGTGCGGCTACGGGCTCGCCAAGTACCGTTTCCGCGGCCGCGGGCTGCTGCTGGGCGCGGTCCTCGCGACGATGATGATCCCGTTCCAGGTGCTGCTCGTGCCCCTGTTCCAGATGATGGCGAGCGTCGGCTGGATCGACTCGTACCAGGCGGTGATCCTGCCGTTCCTCGCGAACTCCTTCGGCATCCTGCTGATGCGGCAGGGCTTCGTCGACTTCCCCGACGAACTGCTCGAATCGGCCCGCGTCGACGGCTCCGGGGAGCTGCGCACCTTCTATCAGGTCGTCCTTCCGTGTGTACGTCCCCAACTCGGCGCCCTGGTCATCTTCACGTTCATGGGGCAGTGGAACAGTTTCATCTGGCCGCTGCTCATGCTCAACAGTGAGGACAAATACACCGTGCCTGTCGCACTCAACACCCTCACGGGTCTCACCCGTGTCGACTATTCGGGGCTCATGCTCGGCTCGCTGCTCGCGACGCTGCCGCTTCTGGTGCTCTTCCTGCTCTTCCAGCGGCAGTTCGTGGCCGGCCTGCTCGGTGGGGCGGTGAAGGGATGAACCGCCCCGCCCCCACTCCCGCCGCGTCTCTCACCCGCGTCCCCGGTCTGCTGTACGGCGGCGACTACAACCCCGAGCAGTGGCCCGAGGAGGTCTGGGCCGAGGACGCCGCGCTGATGCGCGAGGCCGGCGTCACCATGGTGACCGTCGGCGTGTTCTCCTGGGCCAGGCTCCAGCCCGGCCCGGACAGCTGGGACTTCGCCTGGCTCGACCGGCTCCTGGACCTGCTGCACTCCCACGGCATCGCCGTCGACCTGGCCACCGCGACCGCGTCGCCGCCCGCGTGGCTGGTACGCGCCGACCCCACGGTCCTGCCCGTCACGGCGGACGGCGTACGGCTCGAATTCGGCTCGCGGCAGCACTACTGCCCGTCCTCGCCCGCGTACCGGGACGCCGCGCTGCGCCTGACGCGCGCCCTCGCCGAGCGGTACGCGCGTCATCCCGCGCTCGCCCTGTGGCACATCCACAACGAGTACGGCGACCATGTCGCGGAGTGTTTCTGCCCCCGCTCGGCCGAGCACTTCCGGGCGTGGCTGCGCGAGCGCTACGGCACCGTCGAGGCCCTCAACCACGCCTGGGGCACCGCCTTCTGGTCGCAGCGGTACGCCACGTACGACGAGATCGAACCGCCGCGCACCGCGCCCGGGCCGGTCAACCCGACCCAGCTCCTGGACTGGCGGCGGTTCTGCTCCGACGCCCTCCTCGCGCTGCACCGCGCCGAGCGCGAGGTCCTGACGGAGGTCAGTCCGGGGATTCCGGCGACGACCAACTTCATGTCGATGTTCAAGGCGCTCGACTACTGGGAGTGGGCCCGGCACGAGGACTTCGTCTCCGACGACGCCTATCCGGATCCTTCCGACCCGCGCGCCCACGTCGCGGCGTCCCTGAACTACGACCTGATGCGCTCGCTGAAGGGGAACGCCCCCTGGCTGCTGCTCGAACAGGCGCCGTCGGCGGTCAGCTGGCGCCCCGTGAACGTCCCCAAGAAGCCGGGGCTGCAGCGTCTGTGGTCGCTGCAGGCCCTGGCCCGCGGCGCCGACGGTGTCATGTACTTCCAGTGGCGGGCCTCGCGCGCCGGAGCGGAGAAGTTCCACAGCGCCCTGCTGCCGCACCGCGGCACCGCCTCGCGCGGCTGGGCCGAGACCGTACGGTTCGGCGCCGAACTCGGCCGGCTCGCGGACGTCGCGGGCAGCCGTCTCGACGCCGACGTCGCGATCGTCCTGGACTGGGACTCGTGGTGGGCGCTGGAGGGCGCCGACCATCCGTCGGCCCGGATGCGCTGGCCAGATCTGCTGCGCCCCTGGTACGCGGCGCTGCACGCCCGCGGGATCACGGTCACGTTCGTCCCGCCGGACGCCGACCTCGCCGGCTACCGGGCCGTCCTCGCGCCGAGCCTGTATCTGCTGCGCCCGGAGCAGGCCCGCCGGATCGCCGACCACGTGCGCGGCGGCGGTCATCTCGTGTGCGGCCCGTTCAGCGGTGTCGTCGACATCCACGACCACATCCACGACGGCGGGGCGCCCGGTCCGCTGCGGGAGGTCCTGGGGCTGTCGGTGGACGAGTTCTGGCCGGTCCCCGATGGCGAGAGCACCGCTCTCGCCTCCGGGGCGGAGGCCACGCTGTGGACGGAGTGGATCGTGCCCGAGGGCGCCGAGACCGTCGACACGTACGCCTCGGGCTCCCTCGCCGGCCTGCCCGCCGTCACCCGGCACGCGTACGGCGCCGGCACCGCCTGGTACGTGAGCGGCCATCTGGCCGAGGGGATCGGCGATGTCCTCGACCGGGCTCTGGGCGCGGCGGGGGTACGGCCGGTCCTGGACGTCCCCGAGGGCGTCGAGGTGACGGTCCGCACCGGCGCCCAGGGCACCTATCTCTTCCTCCTCAACCACGGCGACCAGCCGGCGCGCACCCCGCTGACCGGCGCGTACGCCGCGGGCGGCACCGATCTGCTCACCGGGCGGGCCGTGCACGACAAGGTGACGCTCGAACCCCTCGGTGCCGCGGTCGTCCGCGTCGCCCCCGTCTCGGCCCCCGTCCCCGAATCCGCTCCCGGAGCCGGATCCGGCTCCGGCTCCGGCTTGGACTCCGACTCCGACTCCCCTGGAGGGACCGCTCCGTGACCAGACGTCGTCCCCTGCGCGCCCTGACCGCACTGATACTGCTGGCCGCCGGCGCGCTCGCCGCCCCGCAGACCTCCGCCGCCGCGGACCGTCCGCGGCCGGCGTCCCGCTACGCGGACGTCCTCGACCTGCGTGGCACCCCCGTCTCCGCCCTGCCCGGCGACGGCTCGGACGACAACCCCGTCAACGTCTTCGCCGACCGCGGGGCCTGGCACGCCTACGCCCTGCCCGAGGACGGGGACCGCGCCGCGTACGGAGGGTTCACCGGGCCGCTCTACATAGCCCAGGAGTACCCGTGGTGGCTGAGCACGTCGTTCAGCCGTATGCGGCTGACGGAGGACGGGCGCGCCCTGGACCTGGCCGCGGGCGGCGCGCCCCGTTTCACGTCGCTGCCCGGAGTGCTGAGCCAGTCGTACGACCTCGGGCGCGGCCTGAGTCTCCGGCTGGAGCTGCGGTTCGCCACCGACCGCAGCGCCCTCGTCCGCGCCGAGGTCCGCAACTCCGGCTCCACGGCGCGCGCCCTGCGCGCCGGCTGGACCGGGAGCCTGCTGCGGCCCGCCGACGCCCCGATGCGCGACGCGCCCTCGCTGGCGGCCACCCCCACGGGCGTCGGCGTCGGCTTCGCGAAGGTCCGCGAGACCTGGGACTACCTCACGGACGGCACCGAGCGCTTCGAGGTCACCCACAAGGAGCCCGTCCGCACCACCGTCGACGGCGACACGTACCTCACCGAGGCCAAGGCGCCGGTGACCCTCGCCCCCGGGCGCTCCCGGAGCTTCGACTGGACCGAGTCGTACACCTTCACCGCCGCCGAGCGCGCCCGCGAGGCGGACCGGGTGCGCCGCGTCCTCGCCGACGCCCCGTCCTCGGCGGCGGCCGGGGACGAACGGTGGCGTGGGTACGTGGCGGACGTGACCCGCGGCGTGCCGGCGGAGCGGCGGCGTACGGCCGTGAAGTCGCTGGAGACCCTGGTCACCAACTGGCGCAGCGCGGCGGGCCGGATCCGGCACGACGGGATCACGCCGTCGATCTCGTACAAGTGGTTCGCCGGCGGTATGTGGGCCTGGGACACCTGGAAGCAGGCCGTCGGCACCGCCCGCTTCGATCCCCGGCTCGCCCAGTCCCAGATCCGGTCGATGTTCGACTGGCAGATCCGGCCGGACTCGCGGACCCGGCCGCAGGACGCCGGGATGATCCCGGACGTCGTCTTCTACAACGATCCCGAGCGGGGCGGCGGGAACTGGAACGAGCGCAACTCCAAGCCGCCGCTGGCCGCGTGGGCGGTGTGGGAGGTGTACCGCGCGAGCGGCGACACAGCGTTCCTGCGCGAGATGCTCCCGAAGCTCGTCGCCTATCAGGAGTGGTGGTACCGCAACCGGGACCACGACGGCAACGGGCTGGCCGAGTACGGCGCCACCGTCGATCCGGCCAACGACTCGCCCGGGGAGCAGCGGCTGGCCGCGGCCTGGGAGAGCGGCATGGACAACGCGCCCCGTTTCGACGCCGCGCTCGGCACGTCGGTGGTCGCCAACCGGGCCGCGGACGGCAGCCTCCTCGGTTACTCCCTCACGCAGGAGTCCGTCGACCTGAACGCGTACCTCGCCGCGGACCAGGGGTACGTGGGCCGCATCGCGGCGGCGCTGGGGCAGGACCGCGACGCGCGGCGGTGGCGGGAGAAGTCCGCCGCCACCCATGCCCTCGTACGCGAGCGGATGTTCGATCCGGCCGACGGCTGGTTCCACGACACCGCGCTCGGCACCGGGAAGCCGCTCACCGCGCGCGGGCGCGGCATCGAGGGGGCCGTCCCGCTGTGGACGGGCACGGCGTCCGCCGCGCAGGCCCGGGCGGTGCGCGACCGGCTGACGGACGCCGCGGAGTTCGCGACGGCGGTGCCGTTCCCCACGGTCGCGAAGAGCTCCCCGTACTTCTCGCCGACCGCGTACTGGCGTGGTCCCGTCTGGCTCGACCAGGCGTACTTCGCCCTCGGCGGGCTGCGCCGCTACGGCTACGGCGGTGATGCCGACACCCTCGCCGGCCGGCTCCTCGCGCAGGCGTCGGGGCTCGCGGGCGACGGTCCCGTCATGGAGAACTACGATCCGCTCACCGGGGCGCCGCTCAACTCGCCGAACTTCAGCTGGTCGGCGGCGCTGCTGTTGCCGATGCTGGCGGGACGGGAGGCGCCCGCCAAGAACGGCTGATCCGGGAGTCGGCGGGGGCGGCCAGTGGGCCTCCGTCCGGGACCCGAGTCGCTCCGCCGCCCCTCGCGGGCCGCGTCCTCCATACCGTGCCACGCTGCTCGCGGGGGCGTTGACGCGCGAGCCGGCATCCAGGAGGCGACGTGGGCCCCGACAGGCCGGAGCACCCACGGCACGAAGCGGAACGCGGAACGGCGCCGCGCCGCCGCACCCTCCTGAAAGCGGGCGTCGGACTCGCCTCGGCGACGGTCGGCGCCTGCTCCCCGTCCGCTCCCCGCGGCACCGCCCGTGACCCTCGGGCCGCGGTCTCGCACCGGCCCGAGACGGAACGGGAGCGGCCGGGGACACACGACTGGCGTATCCGGTCGCAAGGTCCCGCGGACGCCGTCCTCGGGTACACCGACCGGGTGAGTGTGATCCCGGGTGAGGAGTGCGGTCTGTACGTCTCGACGACGGCCGCGTCCTTCCGGGTCTCGGCCTTCCGGATCGGCTGGTACGGCGGGGCCGAGGCCCGGCTCGTCTGGTCGTCCGCGCGGGTCCCGGGCCGGGTCCAGGCGGAGCCGCGCCTCCTGCCCGAGACCCGTACGGTCCGGGCGGACTGGCGGCGCACCCTGAGTCTCGGCACGGCGGGCTGGCCGGAGGGCGCGTACCTGCTGCGGCTCGACACGGAGGACGGACACCGGCGTTACGTCCCGCTGGTC
Source organism: Streptomyces laurentii (assembly GCA_002355495.1). Lineage (GTDB taxonomy): Bacteria > Actinomycetota > Actinomycetes > Streptomycetales > Streptomycetaceae > Streptomyces > Streptomyces laurentii. The sequence goes on along the minus strand of AP017424.1, from coordinate 8,004,778 downwards.
GTGCGCTCCGCGCGGGGCGCGGGCCGCACGGTGCTGATGCACGCGCCCGCGACCTGGCAGGCGTACAACCGGTGGGGCGGCTACAGCCTGTACCAGGGGCCCGCGGGCGAATACGCCGACCGCTCCCTCGCCGTGAGTTTCGACCGTCCCTATGATCTGAACGGGGCGGAGAAGTTCCTGGTGTACGAGCGGGCGGCGGTGGTGCTCGCCGAGCGGCTGGGCATCCCCCTCGCGTACACCACCGGGGTCGACGTGCACCGTGACGCGGAGGTGCTGCGCGGGGCGGCCGCCGTCGTCTGCCTCGGCCACGACGAGTACTGGACGCCGCAGCAGCGTCAGCATGTCACCGGGGCCCGGGACGCCGGTACGAACGTGGCCTTCCTGGGCGCCAACACCTGTTTCCGACGGGTCCGCCTGGAGCCGGACGCGACCGGACCCGAGCGCACGGTGGTCTGCTACAAGTCCTCCTACCGGTCCGATCCCTTCTATCCGGCCCGTCCTTCCTTGGTGACGACGGACTTCCGCGCGCCCCCGGCGCCCGACCCTGAGTCCTCGCTGACGGGTGTGCTGTACGAGGGCTATCCGACGGACGCGCCGTACGTCGTCCACGCGGCGGACCACTGGCTGTACGAGGGGACGGGGGTGCGCCGCGGCGACAGGTTCGCTCATCTGGTCGGGGTGGAGTACGACCGGGTCACCCCGGGCTCGCCGGTCCCCGAGCCCCTGGAGATCACGGCCCACTCCCCGCTGGTGTGCAAGGGGCGCGCGAGCCACAGCGACTCGGCGTACTACACGGCGCGGAGCGGGGCGGGGGTCTTCGCGACCGGCACCATGCGGTGGGTGGAGGGCCTGATGGCCGCGACCCCGGACGGCGGGCGCGACCACGGGATGGACGCCCGTACGCGCGTCTTCGTCACCCGTACGACGGAGAACCTGCTGCGCGCCTTCGCGGAGGGACCCGCCGCCCGCCACCGGCCCGCGCCGCGTCCGAACGTGGCGGAGGTGTACGGGGGCGGGGCATGACGGGCCGGGGGCGGAGGGGCTTCGCGCTGGTCGTGCCGGGCCCTGCGGTCGCGACAAGGTCTACAGTCCCAGGTCAAGGGCCAGGCAGGAAAAGTGGTTCCACGAGTTTTCCGGGTTGTACCGGGCGTTCGTCCCGGCGTTCGGCGCGCTCGGCTTCTCCTCGGTCATGCTCTCGAAGCCGATGCGCTCCGGGAGCGTGCCGAACCGCTCGTGGCGGGCTGCCTCGGCCGGGCCGCTCGTGTGTTCCTGAGTCATGGCGGTCTCCGTTTCGTCGTTGACGCGTCGTCTGTGGGCAGTCGGCGGTCAGCGTCCGGGGGCGCGGACGGTGATCTCCTGGAGGAACCACGCGTTGCCGTCCGGGTCGGCGAAGCCGGCGAAGGTGCCGTAGCTCGGGCGCCCCGGAGCGAGGCCGGGTATCCGGTGGGTTCCGTCCGCGTGGTGGAAGGCGCCGGTGGCGTCGTGGAACGGGCCGTCGACGTCGACCCCGCGCCCGACGAGTTCGCCGACCGCCTGCTCGATGTCGGTGACGATCAGATGCAGGCCCTGGGCCGAGCCGGCGGGGGCGGTGGTCAGTCCTTCACCGAAGATGACGGAGCAGGCGGAGCCGGGGGGTGTCACCTGGACGATCCGGTAGCCGTCGTGGACCGGGAAGTCGGCGTCGAGGCGGAACCCGAGGGTGTCGACGTAGAACGCCTTCGCCTTGTCGACGTCGGAGACGGGGAGGACGAGGACTTCGAGCTTGAGGTCCATGGCGGTGTTCTCGCTTTCGGAGGAGTGGCGGGGCGGCGGTGAGGAACGGCGGAAATGACCATTCCAGCACGTCACCGCTTTGAAAGGTTACTAACGTTCCAGGTGTCTCATCACCTGTCAAGGCTGTGATGACGCATGGGCGCGGCGCGTCCTGCATGGCTCACCCACCGGCACCCCCAGTCGTCACCTGGCGGCTCCGCGACAGGAGCCCGCGCCGGAGCCGCGCGGCCTCGCGCCCGAAGCGGGTGATGCGCCCCAACTGGGCCCGTACGATCGGCTCTTCACGCCCGGCCGACCGCGGCCGGGATCCCACGACCGGAGGAATCACCATGACGAGACACCTCCCCACCGCGCACACCAGGCGCGCCCTGGCGGCGGGGGCCGCCCTGCTCAGCGGCATCGCCGTGCTGGCCACGGCGCAGCCGGCGATGGCGGGCGCGGCCGCACACCGCCCCCACCGCGCGGACTACGTCGCCCTCGGCGACTCGTACGCCTCCGCGCCCCTGGTACCCGACCAGGTGGACGCGTTCTGCCTGCGCAGCAGCAACAACTATCCCTCGCTGCTGGCGCGTTCCTCCGCGGCGAGGCCGACCGACGTCACCTGTTCGGGCGCGACCACCGCCGCCATGACCGCGCCACAGGGGACGGCCGCGCCGCAGCTCGACGCGGTGAACCGGCGCACCGACCTGGTGACCCTCACCATCGGCGGCAACGACATCGGCTTCAGTACGGTGCTGGGCACCTGCGCACGGCTGTCGGCGAGCGACCCGGCCGGCGCGCCGTGCCGCGCGCACCTCACCGGCTCGGGCACCGACCAGGTGACGGAGTCGATAGCCGCGACCGCCCCGAAGGTCGCGGAGGTGATCCGCGGCATCCATCGCCGCGCGCCGCACGCGAGGATCGTGGTGGTCGGCTACCCGGACCTCTTCCCCGAGGACGGCGTCGGCTGCACCAGCCCCTCCGTGCCGCTGGCGGCCGGCGACTTCGCCTACCTGCGCGACAAGGAGAAGGAACTGAACTCCATGCTGGCCCGTCAGGCGCGGCGCGGCGGCGCGCGGTACGTGGACACCTACGCCCCCACGATCGGGCACGACCTGTGCGCACCCGCCGGCGAGCGCTGGATCGAGCCGTTCGTCCCGCAGGGCCCCGCGGCTCCGCTGCACCCGAACGCTCAGGGCGAGCGCGCCATGGCGGCGGCCGTACAGCGGGTCCTGACGCACCACCACTGATCCCCCGCCCCCTCGGCGGCGACCCGGCACTGAGGGGGCGATCCACGGAAACGACGACCCCCGGCGGGAGCGGCAGGAAACACACCCTCATCCAGTCACCTCCTTGAATGGTGACGACGAACATGTCAGAGTCGTCTTCCACGCACTCGCCTGCCCGGCGGACCTGTGTCCACGACGGCTGTCCGCACCGGGCAGGGTGGGCAGCCACCCCACGCGGAAGGGTCGACATGATCAACAGGCGCTCGTTCACCAAGGCGATGGGACTGGGTACGGGAGGGGCCGCCGTCTCGCTGGCCGGCCTCCAGGACGTCTCGCACGCGGCCGCCCCGCACCGCGCCGCCCAGGCCCCCGTCGTCCCGTCGATCACACCGGGGACACACACGTCCTTCCCCGCGCTCCGACAGGTCGAGGCCGGGCTGCTGAACGTCGGCTACGCCGAGCTGGGTCCCGTCCACGGGCCCGCGGTCATCTGTCTGCACGGCTGGCCGTACGACATCCACAGCTACGCCGACGTCGCTCCCCTGCTGGCGGACATGGGCTATCGCGTGATCGTGCCCTACCTGCGCGGTCACGGCACGACGCGTTTCCTGTCCTCCCGGACGCCCCGCAACGCCCAGCAGGCGGCGATCGCGCTGGACGTCCTCGCCCTGATGGACGCGCTCCGGATCCGCCGGGCCGTGATCGCCGGCTTCGACTGGGGCTCGCGGACGGGCGACATCCTCGCCGCCCTGTGGCCCGAGCGCGTCAAGGCCCTGGTCTCGGTCAGCGGCTACCTCGTCACCAACCGCGCGATGCAGCAGGAACCGATCCCGCCGGCCGCCGAACACACCTGGTGGTACCAGTACTACTTCGCCACCGAGCGCGGCAGGAAGGCGATGGAGCGCAAGGATCTCCGCCACGATCTCACCCGGCTCGTCTGGGAACTCGTCTCCCCTACCTGGGAGTTCGACGACGCGACCTTCGAGCGCACCGCCGCCGCGTTCGACAACCCGGACTACGCGGCGATCGTCATCCACAACTACCGCTGGCGGCTGGGTCTCGCCGAAGGCGAGTCCCGCTACGACCGTGACGAGGAGCGGCTCGCCACGGGACCGGCGATCGGGGTACCCGCCCTCGCCATCGACCCCCTGCTCGACCCCTTCACGGCCCAGCCCGGCGACGGCTCCTCCTACCGCGACAAGTTCACCGGACCGTACGAGCACCGCACCCTGCCCGTCGGACACAACGTGCCTCAGGAGGCGCCAACGGCGTTCGCCCAGGCCGTCGTCGACGTGGATCACTTCCCGCGAGCCGAGGGCTGACCCGAAGATCGGGGAATGCGGTGAGGGGCCGATCCGCGGCAACCCGAGGATCCCGCCACGGCGCTCGCCAGGGCTCCCCGCGGCCTTCCACGCGGCCGCCCGTACCCGGCGTGGGCTGACCGGCTGCGCGGTGGGCCGTGTGGAAGACTGCGCACCCGTCACGACTCCCCACCCTCGCCGCAGGAGGACGTCATGAAGTTGGGTTTCGCTCTGCCCCAGTTCCACCGCCAGGCGTTCGAGGTCGCGCGGACCGCGGAGTTCGCCGCGGCCGTCGAGGAGGCCGGGGCCGCCAGCCTCTGGGTGGGCGACCGGAACCTGGCCGCCGTGAATCCGGTCGTCGGGTACGGCGGGCGGGGCACGACCATTCCCGAGGAACTCAACCCGGCCGCCGACCCGTTCGTCCTCCTGGGCGTCGCCGCGAGCGCCACCCGGCGGGTACTCCTGGGCAGCCACGTCATCGTCGCCCCGCTGTATCCGCCCGTCCAGCTGGCCCGGTCACTGACGACCGTCGACCTGATCAGCGGCGGCCGTCTGCTGCCGGGCTTCGGCATCGGCTGGTCCCCCGAGGAATTCCAGGCGGCCGGGCTGGACTTCGCCCGCCGCGGGGCGCGCATGGACGAACTGCTCGACGCCCTGGACGTCCTGTGGACCGAGGACCCGGCGGGATACGAGGGCGCCCAACTGTCCGTCCCGGCACACCACTCGCCGCTCAAGCCGGCCCGGCGGCCCCGGCCTCCGTTCTATCTCGGCGCGCTGTCCGAGCGCGCGCTGCGCCGGGTGGCCCGGCGCGGCGACGGCTGGCTCCCGTTGTGTGTCGTTCCGAGCTACGTCGACATCGACGGGCTCCTCGCCCAGCGCGCACTGCTGGACCGGCTCACCCGCGAGGCCGGCCGCGACCCGGAGGTGATCGACACGGTGCTGCGGGTGAACATCAACGCGGGCACCGCCACGTCCCTGGTCGCCGACACGGTCCGGCGCGTGCACGAGCGCACCGGCATCGACCACTTCATGATCGACTCGATGTACGACGCCGACAGCGTCGACGCCGCCCTCGCCCTCGCTCAGGACGTACTGAAGCGCGTGGACCAGGGCTGACTTACCGTCACCGCCGGTTCGACGCCCAGGGATCCGTACGTGGGATCCCGGCCGCGCGCGGGTGAAGGTCCAGGCATCTCAGCGGAAGGTCGGACACCGGTCGGCGCGAGCGCGCGGGCGACGCTTCGTGGCTCGCGCCGGCTTTCCGCGCGTGACGCCCCTCGTACGGCACCGTCGCTCCGGGATCAGAGCGTGGGGCCGGGCCAGGGGATGTCGGTGGCCACTGGGGCGGTGTAGTCGACGCCCGGCACGGAGAACCCGTACAGCCGCCGTACCTCGCCGTGGAACCAGTCGAGGTCGGCCAGACCGGCGATGGTGTCGGTCGTGGCGGCCTCCCAGCGCGCGGCGACGGCGGTCTGGACTTCGTCGGACAGTTCCCAGGCGTCCAGACGGACGCGGCCCTCGTCGTCCAGGGCGAGCGGGGTGGCGCCGGCCAGTTGGTCCCACAAGGCGGCGAGTTGATGCACCGGCGGCATCATCCGCTGTCCGAGGACGGCGCGGAGCAGGCCGGTGTACAGGGCGATGCCGGGGATGGCGGTGGAGGACTGGGTGACGGCGGCGCCGTTGACGGAGGTCACGGCCCGTCCGCCCACCGTCTTGCCGAGGCGCTCGTTCAGGGTGCGGGCGGTGTCCTCCAGGTGCGTCTTGGCCTCGCCGATGGTGCCCTGCCGGTAGATCGCCGCCGTCAGCGGCGATCCGATGTACGAGAGGGCGGCGGTGGCGAAGCCCTCGCCGAGCAGGCCCCGGCCGGCCAGGTGGTCGATCCAGCGTGCCCAGTCCGCACCGCCCATCACGGCCACGGTCTGCTCGACGTCGTCGCCTTCGGCCGGACCGGTCTCGACCTCGCGCACCTCGGGAGCGCCCTCGTCGTCGAAGACCAGGGTCTTGGTGCGGTTCGCGGACCCGATCGGCTTGAGGACGGAGGCGTAGGCGGCGCCGGTGTCCGGGTCGGTGCGCCGAGGCGCGGCCACCGAGTAGATCAGGTAGTCCAGCCTGCCGCCGAAGCGCTGTTTGAGGAGGTCTGCGACCTGGTTCTTCATCGTGTCGGAGAACGCGTCGCCGTTGAGGAACACCAGATCCCGCCCGGCGGACCGGGCGAGGTCGGCGGTGGCGGCGGTGCGGTACCAGCCGGCCGTGGCGGTGCGCCGCGCGGTGGGGGCCTTCTCGAAGGAGACCGCGATGCCGCGGATGCCGGCGCGCTTGAGTCCGGCGACGGTGGCCGCGAGGCCGTACCCGGCCGAGGAGCCGATGATCAGAGCCACCGGACCGGCGCCCTCCGGCGCGCCGGCGGGCTCAGCTGGCTCTGCGGACTCTGCGGACTCGGGGCAGGCCTGCCACATGTCGGCCACCAGTCGCTCGCAGCCCGCCGGGTGGGAGTCGAGGAAGAGGAAACCCCGGTTGCGGGGGCTGAGAACGCGTTCGTTCACGATGTGCAGTCCTTGGATCGACCGGGCCGAAGCTGCGGCAGCCGGCCGGGCTGCCACGTACCGCAAGTCTGCGACGGGGCGGACACGGACCGCGGCCCCCGCCACGGACAAGGATCGCCAGTCGATCTTGGAGTGTTCCCCGCTTTCGGCCGAGCGCGGCCGGGGGGGGCGTCTTCGCCTGGGGCGGGTTACGGGAGGAAAAAGGACGGTCTCGGCCCGCCCCCTGGGTGGGCGGCGGGCCGAGACCGTGCCGCGCGGACGGTCCGTTGGGGATCGCGTCCGCGCGGGCCGGCCGGGAAGGGGTGGCAGGTCAGCGACGGGGCGGGGTCACGCACCGAAAGCTGTCGGCGGCGGCCGGGTCGCCGTGGCCCCGGTAGCGGGACTCCTTCGGGTAGGCGCACAGGTCGCGGGTGACCTGCTTGCCCGTCGAGTCGGTCAGGGTGGCGGTGAGCGTCTCGGGCGCCTTGCCCTCCTCGACCCAGGCGCGCAGGGCGCCGAGGTCGTCGGTCTGACCGGTCAGCGCACAGTGTGCGGCACCCGGCGCGAGGAAGACGCGGTAGAAGTCGTCGACCCTCGCGGCACCGCCCAATGTCCGCTCGACCTGCTGACGATATGTCACCGTGCCCTGGGTCGGGATGAGTTGATCCTGCTGACCGTGCCAGGTCAGCAGCTTGCCGCCGGACGCGCGGAAGGCGGACAGATCCGGGTCGTCGGTGCCGATGACCTCGTCGTACTCGGCCTGGGACTGCCGGAACAGCTCGGTGAACCGGGCGTAGGTGATCGTCGAGACGTCGAACCCGGGCTGCTTCTCCAGCCAGGAGGCGACCCAGGAGGCGGGTACGGGGAACGCGGCGCCCTTGAGCTCGCCGTCGGCGTCCGGCAGGGTGCCCGCGAGGAACGGGTACTTGAGGTCGGCGCCGACCGGAACGCCGGACCACAGCTTCACACCCGAGGTGGTGCGCGGGCCGTCCCAGATCTTGCGGACCACGGCCGCGTCGGCGGCGGTGATGGTCACCTGCTTGCCCTCGCACTCGAGGGTGGTGCCGATCAGCCGGCGCGGGTCGAAGTCGCAGCGGGCCGGGTTCTCGACCAGGCCGTCCTTGACACCGTCGAGCGGGTCGCAGGCCTTGACCGCGGCGGTGTTGAAGGCGTCGAACTCACAGCCGCTCGGGTAGGTCTTCTCGTTGTTCATCACCACTTGCGGCCACAGCGTGGCGACTTCGAACTCGTCCCAGTTGACGGCCGGCGCGTTGGCGAGGATTCCGTCGTAGTCGGCGGGGTGGCGCTGGGCTTCCGTGTAGCCCTGACGGCCGCCGGTGGAGCAGCCGTTGAAGTACGCGTAGGAGGCCGCCTTTCCGTAGGAGCCACCGATGACCTGCTTGGCGACGACCGCCGCCTCGTGCTCGGACCGGGAGGCGAAGTTCTTCAGCAGCGGGAGGTCGACCCGGCCCTCGCCGTCCAGGGCCCAGTTGGTGTCGAGGTACGTCTTGACGCCCGCGTCGGTCGTGGCGGCGGCGTAGCCGTCCTTGACCGCGCCGGCGAGACCAGTGCCGTAGTCACCGGCGGCGAAGGCGCTCCCGCCGATCGTCTGCAGTCGGCCGTTCCAGCCCTCCTTGGGCAGCCAGACCGTCACCTTGGCATGGTCGCCCTCGCCCGGGTGGGTCAGGGTGACGGTCACGTCGCAGAAGGCCGGTACGTCGGTGATGTGCGCGGCGGGAAGCGGCGTGATCTCCGGTACGTCCACGGTCCCGGCCGGGCGGTCGACCGCGACCACGCCCTCCACCGCGGTGCCCTCGGGAGCTTGCACGGTGACGGTGGAACAGTCGAGCGGCCGGGACGCGGTGTTCCCGGTGTCCGCCGCCCAGGCAGTCGGCAGACACAGCGCCGCCACCAGCGGCGCGCCCGCCGCGAAGGCGGTCAGGAGTCGTTTCCTCATGATCTTCTCCTCAGGAATGGATGCTGTCCGACGCGGCGATGACACGAACGTCCGGTAGCGCCGCAGGTCAGGACGGTTGCCATGGGTGGGTGGAGTACGGATGGGTGCTCGGCGGTCCGGGCAATGCGCGCCGGGCACCGGTGGACGAGTGGGTCAGTCGGTGGTGTGCGGATGCGCGGACCATCCGCTTCCGGACGTCTGCGCCCGGGCAGCCTTCGTGGGGGACTCGCGCCTGCTCTTGGCGGATCGGCCGTCCGGCTCGTCGGCGCGTTCCTCGTCCAGCCACCGGGGATGGTTGCCGGTCCGCCCAGGGGCGGGTGACGTAGCCGGTCCGCATGCCCCGTCGCGCCTCGGGATCCGCGTACGCCTTGCGCAGGTGACCGACCAGGACGAGGGCGATCACCCAGGCCAGGATGTCGTGCACGAAGATCGCGCCGGCGCGGGAGAGGAAGGGCAGGAAGCCCATGAACCACATCGGCAGGCCGGTGAACATCATGACCAGCACGGCACCGGCGATCCAGCCCGCGTAGAGCTTCTGCCCCGCGTTGAACTTGCCTGCCGGGCGGTCCTTCGGCTTCGTCAGGCCTCTGCGAACGGCCCGCAGCCACCTCCTGTCGTACACCGCGAAGCGATTCAGACGGCGCAGGTCGGCGCGGAACTCGGGGGACAGCAGCCCCAGCAGGAGCGGTACGGGGAGCAGGATGCCGGACCACCGGTGAACGCCGGCCACGAGCGGGCGGCGTCCGACGAGTTGGGCGAGCGGGTTCAGGTACAGGCAGGCAGCGGCGACCAGACAGAGCAGCATGAGCCAGCCGGTGGCCCGGTGGACGATCCGCTGCGGGGGGGCCGAAGCGCCGCACCCGGCCGGCGTCCCGTTCAGACAGAGCCATTGTCCCGGTCCGCCCCGTCGAGCCAACCATCGACCGGATAGCCGCGCTCCTCCCAGAATCCCGGGATCACCTTCTCGGTGACCTCGATGCCGGAGAGCCACTTGGCCGACTTGTAGAAGTACATCGGCGCCACGTAGAGACAGACCGGGCCGCCCTGTTCATGGGTGATCGGCTTGTCCCGCATGTTCAGCGCGACCAGGATGTGCGAGCGGCGCGCCTGCTCCAGAGTGAGGCTCTCGCTGTAGGCGCCGTCGAAGCAGGTGAACCTCACCGCGGCGGCGCTGCCTCGTACACCGGCGGCGTCGAGCAGTTCGGCCAGCTTCACCCCCTCGAACGGAGTGTCGTCCACCCGCCACCCGTCGGTGCACACCACGTCGGCGACGACACGTGACTGCGGCAGTGCGCGCAGCTCGGGCAGCGTGTAGGACCTGGGGCGATCGACCAGACCGCCGATCGTCAGCGCGTAGGTGCGCTCGTCCTTGCGCGGCACCGATCCGACGACGCTGAAGTACCGGAACCCGCCCGGGTTGGGCAGTAGCCCGGTGAGTCCGGTGCGGTCGGCCTGGGAGGCGGCAGCGAGGGCTTTGTCCCAGCCCCGCTGGAGAGGAGGTGCCGCGACGACCCCCAACGCCCCGGCGGCCAGCATGCCCAGCAGCGCGCGCCGCCCCACCGGGGCGCCGACCACGCTTGGTTTCGGCCCATCTTCCATGTCCGTTGCCCCTTCGCGGCACACAACTTGCTCGGTAACCTGTTTGAACGGTTAGCATCGTGATATGCGCCGATGGAGGTGTCAAAGCATCCGAATGCATGCGGCGCTTCAAATCACCCTTTTCTTCGGTTACTTGACGCCGCGTCGCTGCTCCACCTGAGGCCCGACCCGTACGGCGCGGCAGTCTTGATGGCGGCACTTCGATGGAAGGGACGTGCCGTACACCCGTCTCGTGGGACTCTCTGGACACACTTCAGAGGCAGGCTGTACGAGTGAACCGGCGCACCGCCCGACATATCGCGAGCCACCTCACGCCGGGGCGCTGTCACCGCGCCCACGCCTCCTGCGCGTGCACTCGGGCGTGGGTACCATGCGCAGCGTCATCCACTACTAGGGAGTGAACGGTTGTGACCAGGCAGTCAGCCGCCACGCTCCGCGCGCGGCTCGTCGATCAGGCCGCGTCGGATCTGGAAGAGAACCGTCGGCGTCAGCGGGAGCTGGCCGAGAAGATCAAGCTGCTGAAGCAGGAAGAGGCCATCCTGGTCGACATCCTTCGCCTCGCCGAGAAATACGAGGGCTTGGCCGAGGCGTCCCTCCTGTCCGAGCAGGCCCCGAAAAAGCCCGCACCCGCCGAGGCGAAGTCCCGCCGGACAGCCGCTTCGACGCCCCCGAAGGAGACCTCGCGGCAGCCTCTGCTCGGAGATCTCCTGCTGTCCCTGCTCGGCGCTCACGAAGAGCCGCGCCCGGCGAAGGAGTTGCGGGACGAACTCCTGGAGAGACACCCGGACCGCAGCCCCACCCCGCAGGTCGTGCGCAACACCCTGGAGTCGCTCGTGGCCAAGGGCCGCATCCGACGTCACAAGCAGCAGCGGTCCGTGAAGTACACCCTTACCGCGAGCGCTTGACCTCCCGCGCTCCGCCCTGCCCGGTGGGCGCTTGCGGCATGCGCCAGTGCCTGTGCGCCCCACGGGCATCCGACGCGGCCGGGCGCCTCGATGCCGATCGAGGCCCTTCTACGCGTGTGGCCGCCAGGCCCTCATGATCCGTCTCACCGCCCGAGCGCGAACGACACTCGCTCCTGCCACTTCGCGCCGTCGTAAACGACGAGTTGAACCGATGAGACGTGAGCCGTGAACGGGAGCCGGCCGGCGAGATCCGCCTCGATTTCCCCCAAAACCGCGTCCTCCTGCCCTTGAGCGATGGTCAGGTGCGGCACGACCTCGGCGAATCGGCCACCGTACGGTGGAGCCTCGGGCCATCGGCCGGCGATCGCCTCCGTGAGCTGCCGCAACCGCATGTCGGGCTCGGGGACGAGATAGAGCACTCCCGGAAACCCGCCACACTTCTCGAACCGCAGGTCGAAAGACGGGTGACCACTCAGCACGTCCGCCAGTTCGGCGTGCACGTGCGCATCCATCCGGCTCTCGTCGAGGAACGGGAAGAGCACCGTGACATGGGCCGGGACCCCGGATTGAGCCGCGGGGTCGAACCTCTCACGCCACCCGCGAACGGACGGCTCCGCCTCCGGGATCCGCACGACAAGTCCTGTCTGACCTGCCCGAAACCCGCTACTGCTGTCATCTGCCATGACACCGCATGATGTCAGCTCCGTCGCGGGCAGCACGGCGATTTTCCCGATGGGTGATCACGCCAACCCCAAAGGGAGTAACTAGCTTGACCGGTTACGAAGTCGATCGCTAGCTCTGTTCACGTCGTAACTCTTTTAGTCGGTTACGAGCAGAGCGGGTGCCATGCCTTCCGGGCCACAAGCCGCAGGTCCACGCACCGGCGAAGACATCGGAATCGCTCACCACACCAACCAGGGCCGACCGGACAGACGGGCGAGGACATGGAACTCACGACGTACGTCAACCTGAGCCGCATCACAGGCCGGCCGTCGCCCATCAGCCACGAATAGGCCGCCGATCGACCGGCCCCGGAGCGGGCGACCCCGGTCACCGGTGCCGGGCTCGACGCCACACGCCTCTGGGTCTGGGCGGCCGTCGCGCCCCTGTCCGGTCACGGGCCGGCGGCCTCCGACTTCTGCTGAACGATCCGGCCGGGGCGTAAGGGCGATGGCATCCCCTCTCTTACCGGCCCCGGGCACCGCCGCGTACGTCTCCCCCGCCTTTGCACCGGCTCCAGCGAGGCGGGGCAGCTCCCGGTACCGGACGTCGTAGGGTGGGAGGCGTATGTGTTCGTTTGTTCGCTTCGGTTCCGGCCACACGCGACCGGTCGCTCGGTCCGCGCGTCGGCATATGAGGATGTGAGGCCTTCATGACCACAGCACGCAGCCTCCTTCTGGTCGTCCTGGACCAGGCCCACGGCCGGGCGGTGAGCCCAGGCGATCTGTCACTCGCGCTCGCCGGGGCGGAACTCGTCGACCTGCTCGGGGCCGGCGCGGCCGCGCTCCACGAGGATCGCGTCGTGCCGGATCCTGGCGCCGCCCCGGCCGATGCGCTTCTGGCGCAGGCGTTCGCCGCACTGCGGCGAGAAAAGCCGTACGAGCCGGTCGGCGACTGGCTGTGGCGCAGGGGCGAAGGGCTGGCCGACACCTATGTCGGCGTCCTGGAAGCGGAAGGGGCGCTCAGCGCCCGGCGTCGTGGGCGCCTCTTCGCGGACGGCGCGCTCACCCTGGCGGATTCGCCGGACCGCCGCCGCGCGGTGGAGGCGTGGTCGTCCGCCGACCCCGTACTCGTCAGCCTCGGGAAGGAAATGGGAATCATCGGCGCGTCCGTACCGGATCCGGAGTCGCTTGAATCCCTCGACGACTCGGTGACCCTCGTCCTGGCCGCCGTCGGTGACGCACTGCTGGAGCTGGAAGGCGTACGGCAACGGCGCACCATCGAGCAGGCTGCGTTCGACAACGTCTGGCGCGGCTCCAACTGACCCGCCAGTCGGTTCTCACGGACGAAGCGGCGCATCGACGATTCCAGCGCGTACGAATTGCACGGCGGTCGGAATCGGGATGCTCTGCTCCGCGGGGCGGTCGCATACTCACCGTATGGTTCTGTCCTCCGGTCGGTTCCGGGATCCGCGCAGCACGACATATGGCTTCATGGACGTGATCGTGGTGCGATGCCCCGTCTGCGACCAGGCCGCCCGGGTCGTACCCGCCCCCGAAACCCCGAAGCGCGGCGCTTGGGTTCTGTTCAGCCCGCGACGATTGGTCTGCCATGGCCGCGGGCTGTCACGGATGGGAAGCGAACATGTCGCCGCACGCCCTTCCGGTACGGCTCAAGCGGCGACGGATCCGTACTTCGGCATGCCGCCGTGGTGGCGGGCCGAGACCCGGCACGGGTGGCTGTGGGCGTACAACCCCCGTGCCCGTTGTCCGGACACGGGGACGGATGGGCGTCACTTGTCGCGGGCGCCGCCGAGCTCGGCGGCGAGCAGATCCGCGATCTCGCGCGGCGAGGGCATGCCGGCGATCTGTTCGGCGGCGCGGACCGCGTTGTCCCGGTACTCCGTGCTCCCGAGCACCTCCGTCACGGCCCGGACCACGTCCTCGGGGCCCGCCGACGGCGGGACGGCGACGCCCGCACGCGCGCCCGCGACGGCCGCGGCCTGGACGAACTGGTCGGCGCCCTGCGGGACGACCACCATCGGCAGCCCGCGCGAGATGGTGCCCAGTGTGGTCCCGGCCCCGCCGTGGGTGACCACGAGGTCGATGCCCCGCAGGAGTTCGGCGAGCGGGGTGAAGCCGACGAACTCGACGTGGTCGAGGCCGTCGCCGTAGTCCGCGGCCGTGGCGGTCAGGCCGAGGGTCACGACCAGGTCCGCCTCCGGAGCGAGGGCGTCGATGACCGGGCGCAGGACGGCCGGCTCGGCGAAGACGGTGCCGAAGGAGAGCAGCACCTTGGGCTTGGCCCCGCCGGTTGCGCGCGGCGTCGTAGGGACGGACTCCGGCGTCCGGGAACCCTGGTGCGCCTCGGGCCGCAGCGGAAGGTGTCCTCGCGGCGGCTGCCAACCGGGGCTCTGGAGCAGCTCGGGGCAGGGGTCGAGGTACCAGGAGGGCACGGGCGGGGTCAGCCCGCGCTCTTTGAAGCGCCGTTCGGCGACGGCGTCGAAGACGTCGGTGAACTCGGCGGGCAGCAGTGGGCCGAACGCCAGCTTGGCGTACGGGACTTCCAGCGCGGCGGCGACGAGCGGGCCCACGTAGTCGGTGGCTTCGGCCACGATCAGATCAGGGCCGAATTCGCGGGCCGCGGCGAGCGCGGCGTCCGCGGTGAGGTCGACCCGCGCGCCGGCGAACAGTTCGGCGGCGACGGCGGGGTCGGGCACCGTCGGATCGTCCGCACCCGTGCGTCGGACCGCCTCCTCGAGCAGGGCGGGCATCTCCGGACCGACGGGGAGAAGCGGGATCTGTTCGGCGACGAGAAGGGACTCGTAACCGGCCGCCGTGAGTACGGCCACCTCGTCGCCGCGCTCACGGAAGGCGCGAGCGAGCGGAAGCTGCGGCAGCAGGTGACCGTGTGCCGGGGTGCTGGAGAAAAGGATGCGCATGTGGGCGATCCTAGGACGCCACTCCGCGTTCACACCCGGATTTCAGCCAACACACCTGACTCACCGCTGAAGAAACCCTGTCGGGTAGAGTCGGCAGGTGAACGGAGGGCGAAGCAGGGGCCTCATCCTGGCTTTCGCGCGCCCCTGGGCAGAGTGGACAGAGAATCGATACTGTCGCGTCGATCACCCAAGTCCGCTGGTGAAATCGGCTACTTGTCGCACAGACAGTCAGCCGGACTACACCGTCCCCGAGTCGACTTGGCGCGTATTCCGCCCTACACGCCCCGCTCGCCACCACCCAACTCGCCACCGACTGGACAGGTTATTTCACACGTGGCCATCATCAGTCATCCGATCAGGTGTGACACAGACGCCCGAACCCGCAGGCGAGGAGATCTCGGACATGAAGGCCACCCGCGGCAACATCCCGGTCGTCATCAATGCCACGGCCCTCATCGCCTGCCCCCGAACGACGTAGCAGCCCCACCCGGGCGGGAAAGAACCTTCCGCGCGGCCCCCGGCATCACGACCCGCCGCCGGGGCCGCGAAGCTTGAGCGCCACAACCGGAACGCGCCTCGACGCCGGCTCCCCTCATCCGGCGTCAGGGCCGATGTCGGGCCCGCGCTGGTCAGCGGAAGGCGGCGGCGTTCTCCGCAGCCCAATGCCGGAACGGGCGGGCCGGGGATCCGGTGATTCGTGCGACCGTGTCGCGCACCGCCGACAGTTCCTCGTTGACGTCCCCGCCGGTGACGTCCAGAACCGCGTCCGCCGCGTCGGCACCGAAGACCGTGACCATCCGTGCGTACGCCTGGGCACGGCTGATCTCTGCGAACGGGATCTCCCGCCCGATTGCTTCCGCGATGGCCTCGACCTGCTGGCGGGCGGTCACCGGCTCCGGGCCGGTCAGGGCGTGGACGCGTCCGTGGTGGCCGGGTTCGGTCAGCGCCGCCAAGGCCACCGCCGCGATGTCCGCCGGGTGGATCGTGGGCAGCGCGGCGTCCGCGTACGGGGCCTGGATCGTCTCGCCTTGCCGTATGGATGCCGCCCACATCAGGGCGTTCGAAGCGAATTGCGTCGGCCGCAGGATCGTCCATGCCATGCCCGAGGCCTTGAGCGCTTCCTCGACCGCGGACTTCTCGGCGGCGGGCACCACATGCGGATGTGTCTCGACGGTGATGGAGGACACCAGAACCACGTGCTCCACGCCCGCCCGCCGGGCCGCCGCGAGGATGTCGGCATCCGGCCCCAGACCCGACACGAGATACAGCGCGCGTACGCCGTCCAGCACGGACGCCAAGGACGCGGGCTCCCCCAGATCCCCCTCGACGACCTCGACGCCTTCCGGCAGTGCCGCCTTCGCCGCCTGCCGGGTGAGCCCCCGCAATGGGCCGACACCGCGCGCGTACAACGCCCGCAGCAGCGCACTTCCGGTGTTTCCGGTGGCTCCGGTCACGAGGATCACAAGCGTCTTCTTCCGTCGTCGGGTGATCAGCTGACGACACGCTAGAAACTCAAGTGCGCTTCAGGTCAAGGGAGTCGGGGCCGATCCCGCGACCGCGCGCGTTCGCTTGGCCGCGAGACGCACGCGGTCGCGGGATCGCCGGGCCGGCCGTACGTACCGTCAGGACTCGTCCCGCCTCGGCAGCCGCCAGCCGGGGCGCGGGAAGTGGCAGGTGTAGCCGTCCGGGTAGCGCCGCAGATAGTCCTGGTGCTCGGGCTCGGCCTCCCAGAACGGGCCCGCCGGGGTGACCTCGGTGACCACCGGTCCCGGCCACAGTCCCGAGGCGTCCACGTCGGCGATGGTGTCCTCGGCGACCTTCCGCTGCTCGGCGTCCAGGTAGAACACGGCGGAACGGTAGCTGTCCCCGATGTCGTTGCCCTGACGGTCCCGGGTGCTCGGGTCGTGAATCTGGAAGAAGAACTCCAGCAGGGTGCGGTAGTCGGTCACCGCCCCGTCGAAGACGATCTCGACGGACTCCGCGTGCCCGGCGTGATGGCGGTACGTCGGGTGAGCCAGGTCGCCACCGCTGTATCCCACCCGCGTCGCCAGGACTCCGGGCTGCGCGCGGATGAGCTCCTGCATACCCCAGAAGCAGCCGCCCGCCAGTACGGCCCTCTCCTCGCTGCCGGTCATCGTCCGTCACCGTCCTCTTCGCGTGTCGCATCGCCTCCCGGCCGGTCTCGCGAGGCCGGTCGGGCAGCCTGGGCGTGCCACCTCCCGGATGACACACCCGCAGACTGGCACACGCGATATAACCAGTCAAGCAGGTGATTTATGCCGGCGGACAGAAGTACGGCAGAGGCGCGGAGCGCTCCTCGGGTCTGCCGGCCAACGCCCGGCCAACGCCCGGTCAGGCCTGGGCGGCGTGCTGTCGTGCCCGGTAATTGGCGGCCTTGACCCGGTTGCCGCAGGTCCGCATCGCACACCATTCCCGGCGGTGGCCCCGCGAGCGGTCGAGGTAGACCTGCGTGCACTCCGGGCGGGCGCACTCCCGCAGCAGCGTGGCCTCGTCCCCGCCCAGCACTTGGACCGCCTCGCGGGCCAGTGCCGCCAGCCCCTGTGCGACCGAACCGGTCCGCATGACTCCGTCGGGGCCCAGCCGCAGCGTCACCGGCAGGCCGGACGCGTGCATGTTCACCTCGGCCACCGCCTCCACCGGGAGGGACGCGCCGTCGAGCCGGGCGACCACCAGGTCGTAGATCGCCTCGCGCAGCTGCACGGTGATCGTCACATCCGCCTCGTTCGCGCCGGGCGCCAGGTCCAGCATCTCCGACTCCAGGAACCAGTCGTCCAGGAGCCCGGGCGTGGCCAGCTTCTCCAGCGGCGCGGCGTTGCGGCGCGCCCGCAGCGTGCCGACGAAGTCGAGGCAGAGTGTCCCGCAGGGAAAGGCATGATTCACGTAACCATATTGACCAGTGACATCACGCATTGCAAGCCCCTGCCCCGGGGACGGCCACCATACTGGCCGCCATGACGAACGCTCCCGACACCCCGCCGGTCCCGTTCTCCCGGATCAAGATCCGGGCCGGGGCCCTGGTCTTCTGCGGCGACGACGTCGCCCTGATCCGCCGCGACCGCGCCGACTCCACCCACTACACCCCGCCCGGCGGCAACGTCGAGGACGGCGAGGACCTGGAAGAGGCCCTTGCCCGCGAGCTCTCAGAGGAACTCGACCTCGATGTCGCCCAGGCCGAAGGCGGCGACTTGATGTGGGTGGTCGACCAGCGTGTCACCCGTCCCGGCCCGACCCCGTCGCCGCGCAAGCTCCACCTGATCTACCGCCTCCACATCTCCCCCGAGGTCCGGGCAGGCCTCGCCGAGACCGAGCAGGACGAACTCCCCGACGGCGGCTACGAGACCGGTGTCATCGAGTGGATCGACTACCGCGCGACCGCCGGACTGCCGCTCTTCCCTCCCCTCGGCCCCGCCCTCGCCGCCCTCCCCGACCCCCGCGCCGCCGTCACCGACGCCTCCCTCGAAGCCGTCACCGACGAGAACTACACCTGGGTGTGACCGCGGCCCGACCCACTGCCACGCCTCGCCGTACGCCGTACCACTCTGTACGCCGTACGCCCTGTGCACCCCCGGCAGGCGCGGCGAGGAGGGGCAGGGTCAGATGATGCCCTGGGCGAGCATCGCGTCGGCGACGCGCTCGAAGCCGGCGGCGTTGGCGCCAAGGACGTAGTCCCCGGGGGCGCCGTACCGGTCCGCGGTCGCGCGCAGGGTGGTGTGGATGTCGCGCATGATGTCGGTGAGGCGGGTCTCGACCTCCTCGAAGGTCCACGACACCCGGGCCGCGTTCTGCTGCATCTCCAGGGCGCTGGTGGCGACCCCGCCGGCGTTGGCCGCCTTTCCGGGGCCGAAGAGGACGTCCGCGTCGCGCAGGATGTGGATGGCGCCGGGGGTGGTGGGCATGTTGGCGCCCTCGGACACCGCCTTCACCCCGTTGCGTACGAGAGTGAGCGCGGCGTCGGCGTCCAGTTCGTTCTGGGTGGCCGAGGGGAGGGCCACGTCGGCGGGCACGTCCCAGACGCTGCCGCCCGCCACGTACCGTGCGGAACCGCCGCGGCGTTCGGCGTAGTCGCAGATCCGGCCGCGCTCGACTTCCTTGATCTGCTTGAGGAGGTCGAGGTCGATGCCCTTCTCGTCGACGACGTAGCCGCCGGAGTCCGAGGCCGTCAGGACGTGGGCGCCCAGCGCCTGGGCCTTCTCGATCGAGTAGAGGGCGACGTTCCCGGAGCCGGAGACGGTGACCCGGCGACCGTCCAGGTCGTCGCCGCGGGTCCTCAGCATTTCCAGGGCGAAAAGGACGTTGCCGTATCCGGTCGCCTCGGAGCGGACCAGGGAGCCGCCCCAGCCGATGCCCTTGCCGGTGAGGACGCCGGGCTCCCAGCGGTTGGTGAGGCGCCGGTACTGGCCGAAGAGATAGCCGATCTCCCGGGTGCCGACGCCGATGTCGCCCGCGGGTACGTCGGTGTGCTCGCCGAGGTGGCGGTGGAGCTCGGTCATGAAGGACTGACAGAAGCGCATCACTTCGGCGTCGGAGCGGCCCCGGGGGTCGAAGTCGCTGCCACCCTTGCCACCGCCGATGTTCAGGCCGGTCAGCGCGTTCTTGAAGATCTGTTCGAAGCCGAGGAACTTGACCGTGCCGAGGCCGACGGTCGGGTGGAAGCGCAGCCCGCCCTTGTACGGGCCGAGGGCGCTGTTGAATTCGACGCGAATGCCGCGGTTGACGTGCACCCGGCCGGCGTCGTCCTGCCACGGCACCCGGAAGATGATCTGCCGCTCGGGCTCCACGAGGCGCTCCAGGACGCGGGCCTCCAGGAGCTCGGGGCGGGCGGTGAGGACCGGCTCCAGGGTCTCCAGGACCTCGCCGAGGGCCTGGTGGAACTCGGGTTCACCGGGATTGCGCCGCAGCACCTCGGCGTGGAGCGGGCGCAGCAGGGCGGGCATGGTCCCGTGGGTGGGCTGGGCGGGCAGCGTGGGCATGGGCATACCTCTCACGTGGACGTCGGTCGGGGGTCGCGTCCGGTGGCGTTCCCCGGACCGGCGACCCCCATGCGGAGCGGATCGTAAGGGAGTTCGGATCGCGCCCGTGGAGCCGTCCACAACGTGGAGCCCCTGGTGAAGAACGGCCTGGACACAAGGGGTCTGCCGACCCCGGCCGGGGGTCGGCGCGACGTCCCGCACCCGTCTCCATGGCCTCTTGCGCAACGCGAGGCACGTGGGCCGGGAGGATGAACCCGATATTGTTCGCGTGCTTCTCCATTCGCGGATAAATCCGCCGCGGATGCACCGACTTCAGACAGAGAGGACGCGGACGTGCCCACCGAGGGAAGCAGGAACCGGCGGTCAGTACTGGGGCTGGGTGTCGGCGCGGCACTGGCGGCCGTGCCGGCGGTGAGCGGGCCGGCCCATGCGGCGAGCGGAGTACGGAAGCGGGGGCGGGCGGCCGGTGTCGTACGGGCGCTGGCCGCCCTGGATCGGGAGCACGCGGCCCGGCTGGGCGTGTTCGCGCGGAACATGGTCACGGGTGCACAGGTGTCGTACCGCGCCGGGGAACCATTCCCGATCTGCTCGGTGCACAAGGTCGTGACGGCCGCCGCGGTGTTGCGCGATCTCGACCGGGACGGGGAGTTCCTCGCGCGGCGCGTCCGGTACAGCCACCAGGATGTCGCCGACTCGGGCTACGGTCCGGTCACCGGGACCGCCGAGCACATCGCGGACGGCATGACGATCGCCGAACTGTGCGCCGCGACACTCCAGTACAGCGACAACGCCGCCGACAACCTGCTGCTGCGCGAACTGGGCGGGCCGACCGCGATCACCCGATTCTGCCGCTCCCTCGGTGACCGGGTGACGCGCCTGGACCGCTGGGAGCCCGCGCTGAACTCCGCCGAGCCGGGGCGCGTGACCGACACGACGAGCCCGGCCGCGTTCGCGTACACGCTCACGGGTCTCCTCCTGGGCGAGGTGCTCACCCCTCGGGACCGGCACCGCTTGACCGCGTGGATGCGCGGCAACACCACCGGCACGGCCCGGCTGCGGGCCGGTCTTCCACCGGACTGGACGCTCGCGGACAAGACGGGCACCGGGGACTACGGGACCACGAACGACGCCGGGGTCGCCTGGACCGCCGACGGGACACCCGTGGTGCTGTCCGTCCTGTCCACCCGACCGCACCCGGACGCCGCCGCCGACGAACTCCTCCTCGCCCGTACGGCCACGCTGCTGGCGGCGGCGATCGGCTGACGGCTCGGGGCCGGGGAGGGAAGCCCGCCACCTGCGGCGGCAGTGCCACCCGACGGGCCTCTTCCCCCGCGCGGTCACACTCCTCGCGCTCTTCCCACGCGCCGGGCGTGCCTCGGGCGGGTAAGGAGCGCGGTGGGCGTGCGAGGTGTCGGCGCCTTGCCGTGCGCGCCCGTGCGCCTCTTTCCGCGCGGGTCGCGCCTCTTGGTGGAAGAGCGGCGGCGCGCGCTCGCTGGATCAAGTGAACATGACAGGGCCCGTGTTGGTCGGTTCATGTCATAGGGCACCCTCCCGCCAGCGGTTCTCACCGTGGAGAGGGACAGGCATGACGAACCATGCGAGCGACGCCGATCTGGAAGACCTGCTCCGTCACGCGCTGCGGGCGACGGGCACGGACACCCGGTGGACCACCGACGCGAACGACATGTGGTGCCACGTCGCGCCGCTGTCCGGGACACGACGCGAACAGGGCTGGAAACTGCACGTCTCGGCGACGGCCGCCTCCGCGCCGGCGGTTCTCGCGCACGCCCTGGGCGTGCTGCTGCGGGAGGGTTCCGCGTTCAAGTTCGCCCGGTCGATCGAGCAGGTGAGTGCTCTCAACTCCCGTGCCACTCCCCGGGGGAACGCGGGCAAGTTCATCACCGTCTATCCGCGCTCCGACGCCGAGGCGGTCCGGCTGGCCGAGGAGCTGCACCAGGCCACGACGGGGCTGAGCGGCCCACGGATCCTGTCCGACCAGCCGTACACCCCGCAGAGTCTGGTGCACTACCGCTACGGCTCCTTCGTCGCCCGGCGGCGGCTGTCGGACGACGGTCTGCTGGTGTGGTTCATCGAGGACCCCGACGGCAATCCCGTGGAGGACAAGCGCACCGGTCACTACGCTCCGCCGGCCTGGGCCGTCAGTCCCTTCCCCGTCTCCGCGGTGCCCGCGCCTGCGCGCGGGGCGAAGCCCGCGGACGGCCCGGTGGTCATCGGCGGGCGGTACGCGGTGTGGGAGGCGATCCGGCACACCAACAAGGGCGGTGTCTACCGGGGTACGTGTGTCCGTACGGGCGCCCCCGTGGTGATCAAGGAGGCCCGGCCGCACGTGGAGGCCGACGCGAGCGGCTCCGACGTACGCGACTGGCTGCGCGCCGAGGCGCGGATCCTGGAGCGGCTCAAGGACACCGGACTGGCTCCGCAACCGCTGGGCTTGTTCGAACACGGCGGGCATCTGTTCCTGGCCGAGGAGCAAGTACCGGGGATCCCGCTGCGCAACTGGGTGGCGGAACGCTTCCGCGACGTCGGAGGCACGGCCTACCGCTCCGACGCGCTGGACCAGGCCGCGCGCCTGGTGGAGCTGGTCGCGGCGGCCCACGCGCACGGCTGCGTCCTGCGGGACTTCACGCCGGCGAACATCATGGTCCGCCCGGACGGCGAACTGCGGCTGATCGACCTGGAACTGGCCGTCATGGAGGACGAGTCCCCCCTGCCGACCCGGGTGGGGACGCCCGGATTCAGCCCGCCCGAGCGCCTCGTCGGCGCGCCCGTTCACGCGACCGGTGACTACTACAGTCTCGGCGCCTGCCTGTGCTTCGTCCTGGCGGGGAAGGTGCCGACCCTGCTGCCCGAGGAGCCCGACGCGCGGGCCCCGGAGCGGCGGCTCGCGGAGTGGCTGGCCGCCTGCGCCGGGCCGCTCGGACTGCCCGAGGACCTGGCGGAAACGATCCTCGGGCTGATGCGGGACGAGCCCGCCGAGCGCTGGGCCCCGGCCCGGGCGCGCGAGGTCCTCCGGAAGACGGTACCGGGGACGTCCGTTTCGTCGGTGACGTCGGTGCCCTCCGTATCGCCGGTGCCCTCCGTACCGCCGGTGGCGTCCGAACCGCCCGCCCGGACGCACCGTGGCGCCCGGTCGAACCGCGGCGCCCCCGCCCCCGAAGCGCCGGCCGACGACGTGGACGAGGCGGTGGCCGGGGTCGTCGCCCATCTCGTCGACTCGATGACGCCGGACGACGACCGCCGGCTGTGGCCGGTGTCCACCTCGGCCGGGGAGAGCGGGCCGTGCACCGTGCAGCAGGGCGCGGCCGGAGTCCTGGCCGTCCTGACCCGGTACTGGGAGCTCACCGGTGATCCGCGCCTGCCCGACGTGCTCGCGACCGCGGGCCGCTGGATCGCGGACCGTACCGACCTCCGCTCGCCCCGCCCCGGCCTGCACTTCGGCGGCCCGGGCACGGCCTGGGCGCTGTACGACGCCGGGCGCGCCCTGGGCGACCGCCGGCTGACCGACCACGCGCTGGCCCTGGCGTCGGCGCCCCTGCTGTCCACGCCCCATCACGACATCACCCACGGCACCGCGGGCAGCGGTCTGGCCTTCCTCCATCTGTTCCAGCGCACCGGTGAGGCGCGCTTCGCCGAGCTCGCCGTCGACGCGGCGGACCGGCTGGCGGCCGCGGCGCGACGCGACGCGTCCGCGGTGAGCTGGCCGGTTCCGGCGGAGGCCGACGAGCCGGACGGGGGCAGCCGCTATCTCGGCTTCGCGCACGGGACCGCCGGGATCGGCTGCTTCCTGCTGGCGGCCTCGGCCGTCTCGGGATCCCGCGAGCACCGGGAGCCGGCCGTCCAGGCGGGCGAGTACCTGCTGGCCAGTGCCCTTGTCGTCGGCGGGGCGGCGCAATGGCCGGCCCGGGCCGGGGACGTGCCGACGGCCCCGTACTGGTGCCACGGGTCGGCGGGGATCGGGATGTTCCTCGTGCGGCTGTGGGAGGCCACCGGTGACGACCGGTTCGGCGAGGCGGCCCGGTACGGCACGTACGCCGTCACCGAGCGCGCCTCCCGGGCGGCCCTGACCCAGTGTCACGGCCTCGCCGGCAACGGCGACTTCCTCCTCGACGTGGCCGACGCCATGGGCGATCCGGCCACCCGGGCGCGGGCCGGGGAACTGGCCCGTCTCCTCGTCCGCGAAGGTGCCCGCCGCGGCGGCCATCTGGTCTTCCCCAACGAGTACGGGGACGTCTCGACGAGTTGGAGCGACGGTTCCGCCGGAATCCTGGGGTTCCTCCTGCGGATCCGGCACACAAGCCCCCGGCACTGGATGGTCCGGCTGCCGGGCTGAGCGGCGGGGATTCCGCCGCTCCCCACGAAAGAAGAAGGAGAAAGACCATGGAGAACCAGGACCTCGACCTGCTCGCCCACCTGCACGCCCTGCCGGAGACGGACCCGGTCGGCGTCGAGGAGGCGGCGTTCGCCTCGACCTGCGCGTGCGTGGGTCTGCTGACGCTCCTCAACACGATCTGCATCGGCATCAGCTGCGCCTGATCCGGGCACCATCCGGCCGGCGGCCAACCCGGGACAGCCGCCGGCCGGATGTCCGGCCAGGTACCGCGGCGCGGGTCGTACGGGGTTCGCCCCGTTCGCGGCCCGCGCCGCATCCGCGCACCGCGCGACGGATCCCCGCGCCGGCGATACGCCGGAGGCCGGGGCCACGCCGCCGGTGCGCCCCGCGACCGAGCCCGGTGCGCCGAGAGGGTGCGCACCCGCTCTGTCCGCCGCCCGGGTGCCCGGGGACGGCGAACCCGCGAGACGAGGAACGGACCCCATGCAGCCACCCGCCGGTGAGGACGCGCTCGCCCGAGCGGCCCTCCTGACCGCCGCCGTCACCAGCCCGCACGCCGCCGCCTCCCGGCCCCCTTCCCGGTCCGGGTACGCCGTCAGCACCCGCGGCCTGGTCAAGAGCTATCCGGGCCCCGACGGCACGCTCACCCACGCCGTACGGGGCCTGGACCTGGATGTCTCGTACGGTGAGAGTTTCGCCTTCCTCGGCCCCAACGGGGCGGGGAAGTCCACCACCATCGCTCTGCTGTGCGCGCTGGCCCGGCCGACCGCGGGCCGGGCCACGGTGGCCGGCGCCGATGTGCTCACCGAGCCGCATCAGGTGCGGCTGCGGGTCGGCATGCTCTTCCAGCACAGCGCGCTGGACCCGGATCTGACGGTCGAGCAGAACCTGTACGTCCACGCGCGCTTGTACGGGCTGCGCCGCGGGTACGCCCGCCGGCGGGCCGCCGAGGTGGTCGAGATGGTCGACCTGGCGGACCGGCGGCGCTTCCCCGTACGCACCCTGTCGGGCGGCATGCGGCGGCGCCTGGAGATCGCGCGCGGCATGCTGCACGCGCCGAGCGTGCTGTTCCTGGACGAGCCGACCACCGGGCTCGATCCGCATTCCCGCGCCCAGGTCTGGGAGCGCCTGCGCGCTCTGCGTGACCGGCACGGCAGCACGCTCTTCGTCACCACCCACTATCTGGAGGAGGCGGAGAACTGCGACCGCCTCGCCATCATCGACCACGGCCGGCTGGTGGCCCAGGGCACGCCGCACGCGCTGAAGGCCGCGATCGGGGACGACCGGGTCGTCCTGCGCACCGGTGACGACACGGCCGCGCTCCGGGTCGTACGCCGGGTCGTGCCGCTGCGCGGCGGGGTCACCGGGGACGCGGCCGGGGTCTGCCTGCGGGTGCCGGACGGCAGCGCCTGGATTCCCCGGCTGTGCGCGGAGCTGGAGGGTCACGGCATCGCGGTGCACGCGGCGTCCGCGACCCCGCCCACCCTCGACGACGTGTTCTTCCACCACACCGGCCGCAGCATGACCACCCCCTCCTCCGGACCGCCCGTGGCCGGCGCCGGCGAGGGCACGCCGGCCGCGGAGAGCGAGGGCGGACGATGACCGGCACGCTTCCCCTCGGCGCCCCCGAGACCGTCGACGGCGCTCAGCCGCCGGCCCGCCTGCGCCGCGAACTGCGCGCGATCCACGCCCTGGTCCACCGCGATCTGCTGCGGCTGGCCGGCCAGCGGACCCACACGGCGCTGATGCTGCTGCACCCGATGCTGTATCTGCTGCTCCTCGGGGGCGGCCTGGCCGCCCTCGTCCCCCGCTCCCAACTGGGCGTCGGCTACCAGACGTTCCTCTTCCCCGGCATGCTGATGATGACGGTGCAGGCACCGGCCATCATGGTCGGCGTCCGTCTGATCACCGACCGGGAGAGCGGCTACCTGCGCGAGCTGCTGATGGCCCCGGTGCACCGCGCGACCCTGCTGCTGGGCAGCTGCGCCGGCGGCACCCTGGTCGCCACGGTCCAAGGGACCGTGATGCTCAGCCTCGCCGGGGTGGTCGGACTCCCCTACGACCTGGTCCTGCTGGCGCTGCTCCTCTCCGCGATGGTCCTGGCCTCCTTCGCCGTCACCGCGCTGGCGGTGGCGCTGGCCGTGAGCCTGCGCAGGGCCGAGACGTTCCACATGTTCCTCGGCCTGGTGATGACGCCGCTGCTGTTCCTCTCGGGCTGCTTCTTCCCGTTGCGCGCGCTGCCCGGCTGGGCCAGGGTCCTGGCGGACGTCAATCCGCTCGCCTACGGGGTGGATCTGCTGCGCCGCTGCATCGCGCTGCGGGTGCCGGGCCAGGAGGCCGTCCGCGGCATCGAATGGGCCGGGCGGCCTCCGTCCCTCGCCCTGGAGGCCGCCCTGCTGCTGGCGAGCGGCGCGCTGGCGCTGCTGTGGGCCGCGCGCCGCTTCAGCCGCCCCGAGTGACCGGGGACACGGCGCCGCGCGACCCGGTGCCGCCGGACGGTCAGGCGTCGCGCGTCGCCGGATCGTCCAGCGCCTTCGCGTAGTTCGCGAGGGAACGGTTGTAGCGGGGCAGGTGACGGGCGAGTGCGCCGAGAGCCAGAGAGAGGGCCTCGCGCTCCCGGCCGGCGTCGGCGAGCGCGAGCGCGTAGAACGCGTCGACGGAGTCCGCGAGTTCCCGGGTCGGCTCGTCCAGGAGCGCGGGATCGATCGCGCGCTCGGCCCCGAGCATGGCCAGGCTGTCCTCAAGGGCGCCGAGGTTGCGCAATGTGCTGCCGAGCTGGACGGAGGTGCGTCGCCGCCGATATCCGCTGAGCCCGGCGGCCAGCGCCTGCCGGTAGAGCGGAGCGGCCACGTCGCCCTGCCCCGTGGAGTCGTGGGCCGAGGCCAGTTCGAAGGCGGCGACCGGGTGGCCGTCCGGGAGTTCGGCGGTCAGTTCCCTCACCCGGGCCCGGAACTCCTCCGGGGGTACGTCGTCCATCGCGGCCCACACGCGCGCGATCCGCGCCTCCCAGTCGGCGCTGGGGGCGGGCAGGGCGGAATCCGTGGTCCGCTGGTCCGGGTTCACCGCTGTCATGACCGGCCTTTCGTTCGACGGCGTCCCATCATCGACAGCCGGGCCCGCCCTGTCGAGCACGCGCCGGAGACCCCGTCCATGACCGTGCCGACGAGCGAGGCGAAGCAGGTCACCTACGAAATTTCCATACGATCCACATATTTTCATGATGATCAGTAGGCTCGCGCGTGCACCATTCGTACCACTGAGGGGGAACACACCTCATGCGCAAGCGCTACACCCTGGCGACAGCCGCGGCCACGGCGGCCACCGCCGGATTGCTGGCCGCCGTCACCGCGGCACCCGCCCAGGCCGCCGAGTACACCTCGGACCTGCGGATCAAGGGCGTCCAGTACGACGCTCCGGGCCGGGACGACAACCGCTGCAGCGGCGGCAACACCAAGAACGAGTACCTCACGATCAAGAACTACTCGCGCAAGACGACCGTCAACCTCAAGGGTTACGTGGTCAAGGACGCGACCGGCAACAAGTACACCTTCACCGCCAACCACTACCTGGAGCCGGGCGACTTCGTGAGCCTGCGCGGGGGCCGCGGCACCGATTCCGACGCGGGCAACGTCGCCTACCGCCAGAACTGCAACTTCATCTGGAACAACGACAAGGACACCATCAACCTGTTCAAGCCGTCCGGCGCCCGGGCCGATGTCCACGCGTACTCCAAGAGCGCCAACGACCGTGACGGGAACGGCTACATCACCTTCCACGGCTGACATCTCCGCCACCGACGGGTTCCGACGCGGCACCCGCTCCCGGGACACCACGTTCCGGGAGCGGGTGCCGGGCACGGGGACGGCGTGCGGGAGCGGGATGGAGGCGCGGGACACGGGCGCGGAAAGCGGCCCAGGTTCACGCGTCCTCAATGGCCCAGAGAACATGGGCCACTCCGCCCTAACTTCATGTGCATGGCGAACGAATCACTTCCGGCCACCCGCGGCCCGCGGGCTCCCCGCACCCTGTTCCTGGCCCAGTTGGGCAACTCGGTCGGCGACGGTGCCTTCTACGTCTCCAGCGCGCTCTACTTCACCCGGATCGTCGGGCTCTCCCCGTCCCAGACCGGCGTCGGGCTCGCGATCGCCTGGGCCGTCGGTTCCCTGGCCGGGGTACCCCTGGGGCATCTCGCCGACCGGCGCGGGCCGCGCGGCGTCTGCGTCGTCATGGCCCTGGTGACCGCGGCGGCCGTGGCCGGCTTCCTCTTCACCACGTCGTTCGCCGCCTTCCTGACGACGGCCGCCCTGTACGCGACGGCCCAGAGCGGTCTCGCCGCGGCGCGGCAGGCGCTGCTCGCCGGTCTCGTGGAACCGGCCGCGCGCACGGCGGTCCTGGCCCGGCTGCAGGCCTTCGGAAACGCCGGTCTCGCCGTGGGCGCCGCCCTCGGCGGGCTCGCGCTCCAGCAGGGCACGCGCACCGCGTACCTCACCGTGTTCGCCCTGGACGCCGCCGGGTTCCTGCTGTGCGCCCTGCTCCTCGGCCGCCTGCCCGCGCCCGCGCCGGCCGCGCCGCGGGGCGGCGACACACGGCGGCTCGCGGTCCTGAGCGACCGGCCCTACACCGTACTCACACTCCTCAACGCCCTGCTGCTCCTGCGGCTGCCGCTGCTCAGCCTGGCCCTGCCGCTGTGGATCGTGGAGCGGACCACCGCGCCCGGCTGGACCGTGTCCGCGCTCTTCGTCCTCAACACCACCGGCGTCATGCTCTTCCAGGTCCGTGCCGCCCGCTCCGTCACCGACCTGACCGCCGCCACCCGCGCGGTCCGCGGCTCCGGGGCCGCGATGCTGGCGGCCTGCGCCGCCTTCGCGCTCACCGCGTACCTCGGTCCGGATCCCTGGCAGGCCGTCGCGGTCCTCGTGCTCGGCGCGGTGCTCCAGATCATCGCCGAGATGCGGCAGTCCGCCGGCTCCTGGCAGATCGGCTTCAGCCTCGCGCCCGCCGACCGGATCGGCCAGTACCAGGGCTTCTACGGCACCGCCGTCCCCCTCGCGCGTACCTTCGGTCCCCTGCTGGTGACCACGCTGCTGATCGACTGGGGCACGCCCGGCTGGCTCCTCCTCGGCGCCGTCTTCGTGCTCGCGGGCGCGGCCACCGGCCCGGCCACCCGCTGGGCCGAGCGTTCCCGGGCCGCGGCCTCGGCCGCGCCCGTCCCCGAGGCGCACCCCGCGCCGGCGACGCGAGGTGCGTGAGGCCAAGGTGGCGGACCCTCAACGGTGTCCGGGGTGACGTCCTTGACGAACACCAGGCCGTCGATGTCCGTCAGGCGGGCCGGGTCGAGCGGGGCGTAGCCGTACCACGGGGAGACACGGGGCGCGGGCGGCGTGTCGCCGAGTGCGGCGGCGAGCCGCGCGGGGTCGACGAGGAAACGGTCCTCCGGACGGGCGTAGAGGAGTCCTTCGACGGTGTCCGGCGGCGGTGTGCCCACGCCCTCGTGCCGGATCGTGCCGAGGGCCGTGGCCACGAAGGCGTATTCCACGCCGAGCCGGGCCTGCACCAGCGCGCCGGCGCTCCACCATTCCACCGGCTGCCCGTCCATCCGCATCGCGCTCTTCTCCCGCTGGAGATGGGAGTTGTGCGTGTGGACGAAGACCGGGCCCCGGGCGGCGAGGGCGAGGAGGTTGTGGGCCATCATCCCGTCCCGCCCGCTCACCAGCCGGGCCATGCGGACGGGTGAGGTGTCGGCCATCGCGTGGTGGTGGCGGAGCAGACCGGTGGCGGTACGCGCGTACAGCCGGCCCCGGTCCCAGTCGGCGTGGGAGGTCGCGGCGATCAGGTGGGGTGTCTGTTCGTCGAGGAGGGCCGTGAGTTCGTCGGCGAGCAGTCGCAGCCGCGCGGCCTCGGCGGTCCGGCCGGCGGAGCGGGACGGGTCCCGCATGGCGGCCGGTTCCGTCTACTGGTCGTCGGTACCGAGGAGACGGTCGAGCGCCTGCGCCGTGCAGGGCAGCAGGTTCGCGGAGACATGGGCCGCGAGGTAGGCGTGGAGGGCGGTGAGGGCCTGGCGGGGGCTCGCGGCGCCGGTGATCTCCAGCGGACCGTCGAAGCCGGCGAAGCGTACCCATTCCTCCGCCGGCCGCTCCGCGTTGTGGGCGCGCATCCAGCGGACGAGTGCGCGGTTGGCGGCGAAGGCGCCCCAGCCGTGGCTGAAGCCGTGCTCCATGACGGCGTCGAGGGTGCCTTTACCGGAGGCGACGTAGTCGTCCACGGTCAGGCCGCGCAGGCAGTCGCTCTCGATCGCGAGGGTCCGGTAGCCCTCCTGTTCGACGAGCCGACGGAAGAGGTCGTTGCGCAGGCCGAGGAGGGTTCCGTCACCGTGGGTGGGCTCGCCCAGGGCGAGGATCCGGGGCCGGACCGGCAGCAGTCCCAGGAGGGCGGCGGGGTCGACGGCGTGAACGGGGTCCGTGAGGGTGTCCGTGATGTCGTGGGCCATACCCTCGACGCTATCGTTGAAGATTCAATTGAAACTTTCGCGCGAGATCGGCGGTGTCATGGGGCGAAACCTTCAAACCGGTGGTCGGCTCAGGCCGATCGATCTGGCCCGCGCGCACGGTCTGTCCACCCAGGCGGTAAGGAATTACGAGGAGGACGGGATCCTGCCGGCCGCCGACCGCACGGCTCACGGCTATCGCACGTACACCGCGCTGCACGCCGAGGCCCTGCGCGCGTTTCTCGCTCTGGTCGGCGGCCACGGCCATCGGACGGCGGCGTCGATCATGCGGGCCGTCCACCAGGGCGCGGACGACGAGGCGTTCCGGCTCGTCGACGAGAGTCACGCCCGGCTTCTGGAGGACCGGCGGACTCTGCGGGCCGTGGAGGACGCCCTCCGCGGCCTGGATCCGCGTACGGCCCCGGAGAACAGGCCGGAGGACAGGCGAGAGCCGGGATCGCGGGCGGCGGATACGTTCATCGGGCCGCTGGCGCGGAGGCTCGGCATCCGGCCCGCGACGCTGCGCGCGTGGGAGCGGGCCGGCCTGGTGCGGCCGCGCCGCGACGCGCGGACCGGGTACCGGGTGTACGACGAGGCCGATGTACGGGACGTGCGGCTGGCCCATCAGCTCCGGCGCGGCGGCTACCCCCTGGCCCGGATCGC
This sequence comes from Streptomyces laurentii, assembly GCA_002355495.1. Classification (GTDB taxonomy): domain Bacteria; phylum Actinomycetota; class Actinomycetes; order Streptomycetales; family Streptomycetaceae; genus Streptomyces; species Streptomyces laurentii. The sequence goes on along the minus strand of AP017424.1, from coordinate 7,973,423 downwards.
CCCGCTGATCACCCGGGTACGGGCGGCCGGCGGGCTGGAACCGCTGGAGACGGCGCTGGACGACCTGCGGGTCCGCCTGTCCACCCGCGGTCGAGCACTGCTGAGGGGGGCCGCCGCGCTGGAGCGATACCTGCGGGAGCGAGAATGAGCCCACCCGGCGGGACGACGGTTCCGCACCCCGCACCCCGGCGTCGTTGTTTGCACTGGCGCTCTATAGGCTCTAGCCGATATTTCGCCGCGTGACTTACCCTGGACGCCAGTCGCGCCCTCGGCGCCCGGAAGGAGACCCGGACTCCATGACCGCCACAGACCCCGCGCTCACCGCCCTCGCCAATGGCTGGGGTGCCCTGTCCCTGCTGCACAGCCGGATCGAGGCGCACATCGAGCGCGCCCTGCAGTCCCGGCACGACCTGAGCGTCCGGGAGTACTCGTTGCTCGACGTGCTCAGCCGCCAGCACGACGGCGAGGGCGGGCACCTGCAGATGAAGCAGGTCGCCGACGCGGTCGTCCTCAGCCAGAGCGCCACGACCCGGCTGGTGAACCGGCTGGAGGACCGCGGGCTCCTGTCCCGGTACCTGTGCCCGACGGACCGCCGCGGCATCTACACCAATGTCACCGCCGCCGGCCTGGAGCTGCTCCAGGAGGCCCGGCCGACCAACGACACCGCCCTGCGGGAGGCCCTGGCCGAGGCCGCCCGGAATCCGGAGCTGTCCTCCCTGGTCGAGGCGGTGGAGGCGGTGGACGCCCCCCTCGTGCGCTCGTAGCACGCCCAGGCCTCATGCCTTCTCGCCCGTGCGCCCCGACGCCCCGCGTCGGGGCGCACGGGCGTCTTCGGCCACCCTTGCGGCACCGGGCAACGCCCGCGCCGGGCCCTCGGCGCTGACGCGCGGGGCCCGGTCTGACGGCCCCCGCGCACGGCGTCAGCCCACGGCCACGACCTCGGGCGTGCCCGTGCCGAGGGCAGTGGTGTCGAAGGAGTCGGCGAGCCGCAGCGCCTCCTCGATCAGGGTCTCGACGATCTTCGACTCGGGGACGGTCTTGATGACCTCGCCCTTGACGAAGATCTGGCCCTTGCCGTTGCCGGAGGCGACACCGAGATCGGCCTCGCGGGCCTCGCCGGGGCCGTTGACGACGCAGCCCATGACGGCCACGCGCAGCGGGACCTCCATACCGTCGAGGCCGGCGGTGACCTCCTCGGCGAGCTTGTAGACGTCGACCTGGGCGCGGCCGCAGGACGGGCAGGAGACGATGTCCAGCTTCCGCGGGCGCAGGTTGAGCGACTGGAGGATCTGGTTGGCGACCTTGACCTCCTCGACCGGGGGTGCGGAGAGGGAGACGCGGACGGTGTCGCCGATGCCCTGGCGCAGCAGCGCGCCGAAGGCGACGGCGGACTTGACGGTGCCCTGGAAGGCCGGGCCGGCCTCGGTGACACCGAGGTGCAGGGGGTAGTCGCAGGCCTCGGCGAGGAGTTCGTAGGCGCGGACCATGACGACGGGGTCGTTGTGCTTCACGGAGATCTTCAGGTCGTGGAAGCCGTGCTCGGCGAAGAGGCTCGCCTCCCACAGCGCCGACTCGACGAGGGCCTCGGGCGTGGCCTTGCCGTACTTCTGGAGCAGCCGGGCGTCCAGGGAGCCGGCGTTGACCCCGATGCGGATGGGGGTGCCGTGGTCCTGGGCGGCCCGGGCGATGTCCTTGACCCGGTCGTCGAACTTCTTGATGTTGCCGGGGTTGACGCGGACCGCGGCGCAGCCCGCCTCGATGGCGGCGAAGACGTAGCGCGGCTGGAAGTGGATGTCCGCGATCACCGGGATCGGCGACTTGGCGGCGATGGCGGGCAGCGCGTCCGCGTCGTCCTGGGAGGGGCAGGCCACCCGGACGATGTCGCAGCCCGCGGCGGTGAGTTCGGCGATCTGCTGAAGGGTGGCGTTGACGTCCGAGGTGAGCGTGGTCGTCATGGACTGCACCGAGATCGGGGACCGGCTGCCCACGCCGACCTTGCCGACCTGGAGCTGGCGGGTGGGGCGGCGGGCGCCGAGGACCGGGGCGGGCATCGACGGGATACCGAGCGCGACCGTCATGGGGTGTCTCCTGCTCTGGTACGGGTGAGGGGTGGGCGGTTCACTGGTCGGCGCCGACGGGCTGCGGGGCCAGGTCGCCGATCGAGACGGAGTCGTCGCGGCCGGCGAGGGCCTCGACGACGGCGCGGGCGATGTGGCGGCCGGTCAGGCCGTGGGCGGCGAGGATGTCGTCGCGGCGGCCGTGGTCCAGGAAGCGCTGGGGCAGCCCGAAGGTACGGACCGGGGTGCGGGCGCCGGCGTCGGCGAGGGCCTGGGAGATCGCGGCCCCGGCGCCGCCGCTGCGGCCGCCGTCCTCGACGGTGGCGACCAGCGCGTGGCCGAGGCCGAGCTCCACCAGGGCGTCGGGGACGGGGGCGATCCAGCGCGGGTCGACGACGGTGACGCCGAAGCCGTGCTCCGCGATGCGGTCGGCCGCCTCCAGGCAGACCCCGGCCATCGCGCCGACGGAGACGAGGAGCACGTCCCGGGCGTAGGAGCCCGGACGGCGCAGGACGTCCATGCCGTCGAGGGTGGCGACGGCGGGGATGTCGGGGCCCGCGGAGCCCTTGGGGAAGCGCAGCGCGGTGGGGCCGTCCTGGACCGCGAGGGCCTCGCGCAAGGCGCGGCGCAGGGTGGCCGCGTCACGCGGGGCGGCCACGCGCAGGCCGGGGACCATCTGGAACAGGGTCAGGTCCCACATGCCGTTGTGCGAGGCGCCGTCGTCGCCGGTGACGCCGGCCCGGTCGAGGACGAAGGTGACCGGGGCGCGGTGCAGGGCGACGTCGAGCAGCATCTGGTCGAAGGCCCGGTTGAGGAAGGTCGCGTACACCGCCACGACGGGGTGCAGTCCTCCGAGGGCGAGGCCGGCGGCGGAGGTGACGGCGTGCTGCTCGGCGATGCCGACGTCGAAGGTGCGGTCGGGGAAGCGGTCGGCGAAGGCGGTGAGGCCGGTGGGGGCGAGCATGGCCGCGGTGAGGGCGACCACCTCGGGGTGCCGGTCGCCGAGTGCGGCGAGCTCCTCGCCGAACACGTCGGTCCAGGCGGGTTCCGGGGCGGGGCGCGGGGCGGTCCGGGCGGCGGGGCGGGGGCGTACGGCGTGGAAGCGGTCGGCCTCGTCCTGTTCGGCGGGGGCGTGGCCGCGGCCCTTCTCGGTCAGGCAGTGGACGACGACGGGCCGGCCGAGTCCGGCCGCGTGGCGCAGGGCTTCTTCGAGGGCCGCGATGTCGTGTCCGTCGACGGGTCCGACGTACGCGAGGCCGAGGTTCTCGAAGACGGAGTGCGAGGAGCGGTCCTCGGTGCGCAGCCGCGCCAGGTGGGCGGGGATGCCGCCGACGGTGGGGGCGTAGGAGCGGGTGTTGTCGTTGAGGACGACGACCACCGGGCGGTCGGCGCCGTCGGCGAGGTTGTTCAGGGCCTCCCAGGCCATGCCGCCGGTGAGGGCGCCGTCGCCGATGACGGCGACGACGGCGCGGTCGGTGGCGCCGGTCAGCCGGTGGGCCTTGGCGAGGCCGTCGGCGTAGGACAGGACCGTCGAGGCGTGGGAGTTCTCGATGAGGTCGTGCGCGGACTCGGCGCGGGAGGGGTAGCCGGAGAGTCCGCCGGGCTGGCGCAGGGTGCCGAAGGCGGCCGCCCGGCCGGTGATGATCTTGTGGGGGTAGGTCTGGTGCCCGGTGTCCCACAGGATCTGATCGCGCGGGGACTCGAAGACCCGGTGCAGGGCGAGGGTGAGTTCGACGACGCCGAGGCCGGGGCCGAGGTGGCCGCCGGTGCGGGTGACCTCCTCGACGAGGAGGCGCCGGATGTCCGCGGCAAGTTCCTCGGTCTGCGGGAGGGTGAGGGCGCGCAGGCCGTCGGGGCCGTGGACCGATGCGATCGACGTCATGACAGATCCTGTTCTGGTCACAGGGCCTCATCGGCCAGAGGGGTCCGGGGGACCCGGCCGGTGACCGGGTCGGCCAGCCGGGCGGGCATGGAGAAGACGACGTCCTCGGCGATGCCGTCGTCCAGTTCGACGTCGTGCCAGCCGAGTGCGGCGAGCCGGTCGACGAGCCCGCGGACGAGGATCTCCGGGGCGCTGGCGCCGGAGCTGACGCCGATGCTCGACGCCCCGGCGAGCCAGGACTCGTCGAGGTGGCCGGCGTCCGGGACGAGGTGCGCGGCGCTGCCGTGCTCCCGGGCGACCTCGACCATCCGGATCGAGTTGCTGGAGTTGCGGGAGCCGACGACCAGGACGAGGTCGTTGCGGCGGGCGAGGGCCTTGACGGCGTTCTGGCGGTTCTGGCTGGCGTAGCAGATGTCGCCGTCGGCGGGGCCGGCGAGGTCGGTGAAGCGGGCGCGCAGCGCGTCGACGACCCGCCGGGTCTCGTCGAAGGACAGGGTGGTCTGGGTCAGGTAGGCCACCGGCGCGTCGTCGGGCAGGTCGAGCGTGGCGACGTCGTCCTCGTTCTCGACGACGATGGTGCGTTCGGGGGCCTCGCCGCGAACGCCCTCGACCTCCTCGTGGTCGGCGTGGCCGACCAGCAGGATGGTCCGGCCGTCGCGGGCGTAGCGGACGGCCGCCTGGTGGACCTTGGAGACCAGCGGGCAGGTGGCGTCGATGACTTCGAGGCGGCGCCCGGCGGCGCCGTCGCGTACGGCCGGTGAGACGCCGTGGGCGGAGAAGACGCAGACGGCGCCTTCGGGCACGTCCTCCTCGCTGTCGACGAACCGGGCACCGCGCTTCTCCAGCTCGGCCACGACGTGGTGGTTGTGCACGATCTCCTTGCGCACGTACACCGGGGCGCCGTGGAGGTCGAGGGCGCGTTCCACGATGCCGATGGCACGGCGCACCCCGGCGCAGAAGCCGCGCGGCTGGGCGAGGACGACGCGCGGGGGCCGGTCGCCGGCCGGGGCGTCCGGGCCGGCCGGTTGCATGGTGGCGCTCATGAAGCGCTCCGTTCGTAGGAGTCGTGGGTGAGGGTGGTGGGCCGCGGGGCGGGGGCCGCGGGCGGGCGCCCCTGCGAGGCGCGCCACAGTGCGGCGTAGATCCCGTCCAGGGCGAGGAGTTCGTCGTGGGCGCCGTCCTCCCGGATCCGGCCGTCGTCGACGACGACGATCCGGTCGGCGCGGGAGGCGACGCCGAGGCGGTGGGCGACGATCAGGGCGGTACGGTCGCGGACGAGGCGTTCGGTCGCCCGGTTGACCAGGGCCTCGGTGGCGAGGTCGAGGGACGCGGTGGCCTCGTCGAGCAGGAGGACGTCGGGGCGGACCAGTTCGGCGCGGGCCAGCGAGATCAGTTGCCGCTGTCCGGCGGAGAGGTTGTGTCCGCCTTCGGTCACGTGGTGGTCGTAGCCGCGGTCGAGGGAGCTGAGGGTGTCGTGGGCGCCGACCCGGCGGGCCGCGTCGGCGATCTCGGCGTCGGTGGCGTCCGGCCGGCCGTAGGCGATGGCCTCGCGGACGGTTCCGGCGAAGAGGTACGGCTCCTGGGGGACGACGCCGAGCCGTTTCCGGTAGCCGGTGAGGTCCAGGTCGCGCAGGTCGGTCCCGTCGATCCGGACGGCCCCGCGGGTCGGGTCGTGGAACCGGGCGGCGAGCTTGACGAGGGTCGACTTGCCGGCGCCGGTCGTGCCGACGAAGGCGACCGTCTGTCCCCGCGGGATGCGCAGCCGGATCCCGCTCAGCGCCGGGCGGCCGTCCTGGTAGTGGAAGTCGACGTCGTCGAAGACGAGTTCGCCGCGCAGGGAGCGGACGGTGCGCGCGTCGGCGGCGTTCGGGGTGGTGCTGCGCAGCCGGAGCAGGTCCCTGATCCGCAGCAGGGACACCCGTGCCTGCTGGTAGCCGTCGAAGAGCTGGGAGAGCTGCTGTACCGGGACGAAGAACAGGTCCAGGTAGAGGAGGTACGCGACGAGGGCGCCGACCGTCAGAGTGCCCGCGGCCACCCGGTGCGCGCCGACGGCGAGGACCGCGGCGGTGACGCAGGCGGCCAGGAGCTGGATGAACGGGAAGTAGCGGGCGGACAGGAGCTGGCCGCGGACCCGGGCGCGCCGGTAGGCGTCGCTGTGCCGGGCGAAGGCGGTGACGACGGACTCCTCGCGGCGGAACGCCTGCACGGTGCGCATGCCGGCCGCGCCTTCCTGGAGCGCGCCGTTGACGGCGGCGAGCCGTTCCCGGGCGTCCGCGTAGCTGCGGGTGGAGGCCCGGCGGAAGACGACGGTGGCGAGGGCGATCGGCGGGAGGACGACGAGGACGACAAGCAGCATCCCGGCGTCGGCGGCGCCGAGCGCGACGAGCACGCCGAACAGGGTGAGGACGCTGACGAGGACGCTGAGCAGGCCGGTCTGGAGGAAGGAGGAGAGCGAGTCGACGTCGGTGGTCATCCGGGTGAGGGTGCGGCCGGACGCCTCGTTCTCGAAGTGGTCGAGCCCCAGGCGGTGCAGGTGGGCGAAGACCCGGATCCGCAGGCCGTACAGCAGCCGCTCCCCCGTGCGTCCGGTGACCCGGACCGCGGCCCGCTGGACGGCGTACTGGGCGAGGACGAGCGCCAGTGCGGCGAGGGAGGCGGTGGCGACGGCGGTGAGGGCGAGGCGGTGGGCGCCGCCCTCGATGCCCTGCCGCAGCACGAAGGGCAGGGTGAGTCCGGCGAGCGCGTCGGCGACGACCAGGGCGAGGCCGAGGGCGAGCGGCAGGCGGTATCCGCGCAGCAGGTGGCGCAGTCCGAACTCGCCGGTGCCGTCGGCCCCGGGGTCGCGGGCGGCCTCGGTCTCGTCGACGCCGGGGAGGTCGAGGGCCGGCGGCAGCGCCGCGACCCGGGCCTGCATGCGCGCGGCGGCGGAGGACGGGGCGGGGGCCGGCTTCAGGGCTTTCGGGGCGTTCGGGGCAAGGCGGTTCCGGTCCCCCGCGGGGGCCGCGGGCACGGCGGCGGCCGTCTCGGCCGGAGGCGTGGCGGGGTCGTGCTGGAGGATCGTGCGGTAGAGCGGGCAGCGGGCGGTGAGTTCGCGGTGGGTGCCGAGGTCGACGATCCGGCCGTGGTCGAGGACGGCGATCCGGTCGGCGAGCGCGAGGGTCGAGCGGCGGCGGGCGACGATCAGGGTGGTACGGCCCTCGGCCTGGGCGCGCAGCGCGTCGTGGATGCGCTGCTCGACGCGGGCGTCGACGGCGGAGGTGGCGTCGTCGAGGACGAGGACGCGGGGGGCGGCGGCGAGGGCCCGTGCGAGGGCGAGGCGCTGGCGCTGGCCGCCGGACAGCGCGCCGCGTTCGCCGAGCGTCGTGGCGTAGCCGTCGGGCAGGGCGGTGACGAAGGCGTGCGCCTGGGCGGTTCGGGCCGCGGCGTGGATCTCCGCGTCGGTGGCGTCGGGCCGGCCGTAGGCGACGGCTTCGCGGACGGTCCCGGTGAGCAGGGCCGTGTCCTCGGGGACGCCGGCGACCGCGCCGCGCAGGGAGTCGAAGGTCAGGTCGCGGACATCGGCGCCGCCGATCCGTACCGCGCCCTCGGCGACGTCGTGGAACCGGGAGAGCAGCAGGGCGAGGGTGGACTTGCCCGATCCAGGGGCGCCGACGAGGGCCAGGGTCTCGCCGGGTTCGACGCGCAGGGAGAGGTCGGTGAGGACGGGCCGGCCGGGGCCGTAGGCGAAGGTGACACGGTCGAACTCGACGCCGAGGGGGCCCTCTTCGGGCAGCCGGCCCGCGCCCTCGGTCAGCAGTGGGCGGGTGTCGATCACTTCGAGGACCCGCCCGATCCCGGCGCCGGCCTGCTGGCCCATGGTGAGCAGGGCGGCGAGGGTCTTGACGGGGCCGACGAGCTGGGCGAGGTAGGAGGAGAAGGCGAGGAGTGCGCCGAGGCTGAGTTCGCCCCGGGCCGCCAGCCAGCCGCCGACCGCGAGGGCGCCGACCTGTCCGAGGGAGGGCACGCACTGGAGGGCGGGCCCGTAGCGGGCGTTGAGCCGCACGGCGCGCATCCGGCCGGCGAAGAGCCGCCGGGCGGCATGGGCCAGCCGGTCCGTCTCCCGCTGTTCCTGGCCGAATCCCTTGACGACGCGGATGCCGGCGGTGGAGCTGGCGACTACTCCGGCGACGGCGGCGGCCTGGTTCTGGGCGTACCAGGTCGCGGGGTAGAGCCAGGTGCGGCTGCGCCGGCCGATGAACCACAGGGCGGGGACCAGGGCGAGCGCGACCAGGGCGAGCAGCGGGGACAGTGTGGCGATGAGGACCAGGGAGACCACCAGCAGGGCCGCGCTGGAGATCGCGGTGGGCAGGGTGGAGACCAGTCCGAAGACCATGTTGAGGTCTCCGGAGGCCCGGCCCAAAAGCTGGCCGGTGCTCAGTTCGTCGCGCCGTACGCCGTCCAGACGGGAGAGCGAGCGGAACAGGTCGACCCGCAGGTCGTGCTGGACGTCGGCGGCGAGCCGCCCGGCGTACAGGCGGCGCAGGTACGCGGCGAGGTAGCCGAGCGCGGCGACGGCGAGCAGCGCTCCGGTCCACCACGCGGCGGAGCGGGCGGGGCGCAGGACGACGTCGTCGACGATCACCATCGTGACGAGGGGGACGAGGGCGCTGGTCGCGGTCCCGAGGAGCGCGGCGAGGACCGCCACGAGCACGCTGCGCCGGTGCCGCAGACAGCGGCGGGTCAGCCGCCCGGTCCAGGAACCCCGGCCGGTGTCGTCGGTGGGGTGGGCCATCCCGGGGCCTCCTCTCGTGAAGGTGGTGGTGGGTGGGGTGCGGTGGGGGGTCATGCGTCGCAGCGGCGCAGGTCGACCGGCGTGCCCGGGCCGCCGAGGCCGGCGACCGCGAGGACGTGCGGGCCGGCGCCGGTCGGCAGGACCGTGCAGGCGGCCCCGGTCCCGCCGGGCAGGGCCCGCAGGGCGGGCGTCCCGCCCGCGGCGGGGGGCGGGGGCCAGTGCGGGGGGTGGGCCAGCGGCTGGGTGAGTCCGCCGTGGGCGAGTCCGTGGCCGCGGGCCTTGCCGACGGCCTCCTTCTGGGTCCAGAGCCAGTAGAAGGCGGGGACCCGGTCCGGCGCGGGGAGGCGGCCGACCCAGTCGGCGTCGGCGGGGGCGAGCCAGCGCCGGGCCAGCGCGAGGGCGGGCACGGGCCGTACGGTCTCGATGTCGACGCCGACCGGGGTCCGGGCGAGCGCCACGGCCCGGGCTCCCGGGCTGTGGCTCACGCTCACGTGGAGCCGGGCGGCGGATCCGGTGAGCCGGGGGCGGCCGCCGGGGTCGTGGGCGAGCCCGATCCGGTGGAGCGGACTGCCGGTCAGCTCCGCGGCGGCGCGCAGCAGCGTGGTGTGCGCCGCGCGCCGTTCGCCGGAGGCGACGGGGCCCCAGAGCACCGTGACGGCGTCGGGGCCGGTCACCGGGTCAGGACGCCATCGCGCGGACGAGGCTCTTCGGGCGCATGTCCGTCCAGTTGGCCTCGATGTGGTCGAGGCAGGCCTGGCGGTCGCTCTCCCCGAAGGCGACCTCCCAGCCGGCCGGGACCTCGGCGAAGTCCGGCCACAGGGAGTGCTGGCCCTCGTCGTTGACGAGGACGAGGTAGCGGCCGTCGGCGTTCTCGAACGGGTTCGTCATTTCTTTTCCCTTTTCCTTTTCCCGAAGCGAATGCAGCGACTTCTTGTTTCCGTTGCCACTCTTTCTAGCCAATCAGAGAAAGAGTGGCAACCTCTTTCGAAAAGATTTCAGCGCATATCCGTGAGGCCGGGTTCCGGCGCGTTCACGAGGACCGCCACATTGCCGGGCGGCTGCTTGTTCTCGTAGACCATCTGGTGCGCCCGGCCGATCTCGGTGAACGGCAGGGCGAGGCTGAGGCAGGGGTCGATGTGGCCGGCCGCGACGAGCTCGATGACCGCCGCGGTCTGGCGTACGTTCGCGGCGTGCGAGCCCTGCAGCCGCTTCTGGAACATCCAGAGGAACCGCAGGTCGATGTCGCCGTTGTAGCCGCTGGTGCCGGCGCAGGTGACGACCATGCCGGCCCGGTCGCAGACGTAGACCGAGGTCGGCAGGGTGGCCCGGCCGGGGTGCTCCAGGACGATGGCGGGGTCTTTGCGCTCGCCGAGCGCGTCCCAGAAGGCGCGGCCGAAGGAGCGGACCCCCGAGAGCCATTCCCGGTAGGCGACGGTGTCGCTCGAATCGGGCAGCCGACCCCAGTGGTCGAATTCATTCCGATTGATGACGCCGCGCGCCCCCAGGCGCTTACAGTAGTCGAATTTGTCGTCGTCCGACACCACGGCGACCGGAATTCCCCCGAAGTATTTCACGAGCTGTATCGCCATGGAGCCGAGACCGCCGGCGCCGCCCCAGACGAGGACGGGATCGCCCGGCCGGACCGTGTGCGGGTGCCAGCCCATGAGCATGCGGTACGAGGTGGAGCCGCCGCCGAGGAAGCAGCCGGCCTCCTCCCAGGTGAGGTGCGGGGGCTTCTTGTGGCACTGGTACTCGTCGGCCACGGTGAACTGCGCGAAGGAGCCGTGGTTCGACTCGTAGCCCCAGGCCCGCTGGGAGCGGGAGGCGGTCGGGTCGGTGCCGAGGCGGATGTCGGGAGCCGACTCGTCCCAGGTGACGCCGCCGACGATGACGTGGTCGCCGACCGTGAACTGGGTGACCCCCTCGCCGACGGCCCAGACCACTCCGGCGCCCTCGGATCCGGCGATGTGGAAGTCGAGCGGGTCGCCGGCCCGTTGACGGTCGGCGATGACATCGGCGGGGGTGCCGAGCCCGGCCCAGACGCCGTTGTAGTTGATCCCGGCGGCCATCACCCAGATGAGGACCTGCCCGCGGCCGACCGGCGGCACGTCCACCGCCTCGACCTGGATCGACTGCTCGGGCGGGCCGTACCGCTCGCGCCGGATCACGCCGGCGTGCATGAGACGGGGCACCTCGCCCAGGGGCGGTGTCTCCCCCAGTGCGTACAACTCCCGGGTCATCAGGTGTCCTTCCGTGTGGTGCGGGCGTTCAGATGGGCGGCGAGCGCGCCGCCGACGACGGCCAGCGGCTCGGGCCGCAGCATGTCCTCGTGGCGGCAGTCGACCGGGTGGACGGCGATCGTGCCGTCGGTGTACGGGCGCCAGCGGCCGGCCTTCTCGGCGAGGGCGCCCTCGGGGATCCCCCCGGAGTCGGGCCGGGAGCCGCCGCCGTCGGACCCGCCGCTCGCGACGAACAGCAGCAGGTCGCCCGAGAACCGGCGCGGGGCGAAGCCCGCGCGCAGCTCGACGCCGGTGCGGTACGCGTCGACGAGGGCGCCGACCCGGTCGGCGAGCAGCGCCGCGAGCGGTCCGCCGCGGGCCCGCAGCAGCGCGGCACCCGCCTCGGGGGTGAGCTCCTCCTCGCCGCGGTCCGGGCCGACGCCGGCCGCGTCGAGGAGGGCGCCGAGGACCCGCGCCGCCGGGGGCACGACGACCGGGTCGCCGGGCCGCGCCGGGTAGGAGTCCAGGACCGCGACAGTCGCGACCTCCTCGCCGGCCTCCTCCAGGAGGACCGCGGCCGCCTGGGCGACAAGGCCGCCGAGCGACCAGCCCACCAGGTGGTAGGGACCGGACGGCTGGACGGAGCGGATCCGCTCGACGTAGTCGGCGGCGGCCTCCTCCAGGCTCGCCGGGCGGTGGCCGGGCTCGGCGAAGGCGCGGGCCTGGAGGCCGTAAACCGGGTGGCCGGCCGGCAGGTGCCGCAGCAGGGCGGCGTACCGCCAGCTCAGGCCGCCCGCGGCGTGGAAGCAGAACACCGGCGGAAGGTCGCCGCGGGTGCGCAGCGGCAGCAGGACGTCCAGCGCTCCGGCGGCGTCCGGGGCCTCGTCGTCGAGGGCGGCGGCGAGTCCGGCGACCGTGGGCGCCAGGAACAGCGCCTGGATGCCGAGTTCGACGCCGAGGACGGCACGGATCCGGCTGACGAGCCCGGCCGCGAGCAGCGAATTGCCGCCGAGGGCGAAGAACTCGTCGTCGATGCCGACCTCGTCGGCACCGAGGACGTCGGCGAACAGCCCGCACAGCAGCTCCTCGCGCGGGGTACGCGGGCCGCGTCCGGTGCGCGCGCCGCCGTGGGCGGGAGCGGGCAGCGCCGCCCGGTCCAGCTTGCCGTTCGCGGTGAGCGGCAGCGCGTCGAGCACGACGATCGCGGCCGGGACGAGGTAGTCCGGCAGCTTCTCGGCAAGCCGGGCGCGCATCGTCGCCGGATCCGGGGCGGGTGCGCCGGGCGCGGGCACCGTGTAGGCGACGAGGACCTTGTCGCCGGGCCGGTCCTCGCGGACCAGGGAGGCCGCGTGGGCCACGCCGGGCAGGGCCACGAGCGCGCCGTCGACCTCGCTGAGCTCGATCCGGAAGCCGCGCAGCTTCACCTGGTCGTCGGCCCGGCCGACGAACTCCAGGGTGCCGTCCGGGCGGCGGCGGGCCAGGTCGCCGGAGCGGTACATCCTCGTCCCCGGGCTCCCGAACGGGTCGGCGACGAACGAACAGGCGCTGAGCGCCGGGTCGTTCTCGTAGCCGCGGGCGAGCCCGGAACCCGCGAGGTACAGCTCGCCGACGGCCCCGTCGGGGACCGGCTCCAGCTCCGGGGAGAGCACGTAGGCCGCCATGCCGTGCAGCGGGACGCCGATCGGCACGTTGTCCGGGACCGGGTCGCCCGCCCGCATCGCGTGGTGGGTGGCGAACACGGTGGTCTCGGTGGGCCCGTAGCCGTTGCTGACGACGGTGCCGGGGCAGGCGGCGAGGACCTTGCGGACGGCGTCGGCGGGGACGACGTCGCCACCGGTGCGCACCTCGCGGACGCCGGCGAAACAATCCGGCTCCTCCTCGGCCAGCCAGCGGAACAGACCGGCCGTCAGCCAGAGGCCGGTGACGCGCTCGGCGACCAGGAGCCGGGCCAGGTCCCTCAGGTCGGTCTCGCCGGGCGGGGCGACGACGACCGTGCCGTGGTTCAGCAGCGGCCCCCACACCTCCAGCAGGGCGGCGTCCCAGGCGTGCGGCGAGTGGAACAGCATCCGCTCCCGCGCGCCGGGGGCCCAGCAGGGCTCGTCGGCGAGCTCGACGATGTCGCGGTGGGTGACCGCCACGCCCTTGGGCACGCCGGTGGAGCCGGAGGTGAACATCACGTACGCCAGCCGGTCCGGCTCGACGGTCGCGCCGGGGTCTGTGCCGTCCTGGCGGGCCGGGCGCGGGTCGGTGTCGACGGCGACGGTCGTGACGCCGTGGTCCGGCGTGCCGGCCCGTTCGGCGGCGCGGGCCGCGTCGGTGAGCAGCACGCGCGCACCGGCCCGGTCGAGGACGGTCCGCTGCCGCTCCGCGGGGTGGGCGGGCGCCAGCGGGACGCAGACCGCGCCCGCCTTGAGGACGGCGAGGAAGGTGACGACCAGCAGCGGCGACCGGTCGAGCAGGACGCCGACCCGGTCCTCCGGGCCGGTGCCCAGTTCGCGCAGCAGCCGGGCCAGCCGGTCGGCCCGCTCGTCCAGTTCCCGCCAGGTGAGCCGCTCGTCCCCCAGGGACACCGCGACGGCGTCCGGGGTACGGGCGGCGAGGGCGGCGATCCGGCCGTGGATCGTGTCGCCGAGGCCGCCGTGGGCGCCGGCGGCGAGCGGGGTCCGCGTGCCGCCGGCGGCGAGCGCGCGGCGCTCCTCGTGGGAGAGCCCGGAGACGCGTCCCACCGGCTGCCCGGGATCGGCGGCCACCGACTCCAGGACCCGGGTCAGTCGCTCCATCAGCGTGGGGGCGGTCGCCGCGCCGAGCACGTCGGGCCGGTGGTCGAGACGGAACCGCAGGCCCTGCGCGCGCAGCGACGCGACCAGCAGCAGCGGATAGTGGGCGGCGTCGCGGCCCTGCACCGCGGTGGCGCGCAGCCGGGACGGAGAGCGCTCGGTGTCCTCGGGCAGCGGGTAGTTCTCGTAGACGAGGGCGGTGTCGAACAGCGGCCGGACGCCCGCGATCCGGTGCACGTCGGCGAGGCCGATGTACTGGTGGGTGCGCAGGGCGGTCTGTTCGTCCTGGACGCGGGCCAGGGCGGCGCTCCAGCGTTCGGAGCGGTCGAACCGGACCCGTACCGGCAGGGTGTTGATGAACAGGCCGATCATGTTCTCGGCGCCGGGGAGCTCCGGCGGCCGGCCGGAGACCGTGGTGCCGAACAGGACGTCGTCGCGGCCGAGGTGACGGCCGAGGACGAGCGCCCAGGCCGTCTGGACCACGGTGTTCATCGTGACGCCGGCCCGGGCCGCGTGCGCCTGGAGGGTCGCGGTGAGCTCCGGCGACAGGTCGTGCACGAGTTGCTCGGGCAGCGCGGGTCCGGCCGGTTCCCGGCCGGGGGCGAGCAGGGTGGGCTCCTCGACGCCGGCGAGGGTGTCGCGCCAGGCCAGCTCGCTCGCCGTGCGGTCCTGGGCGGCGAGCCAGGCGACGTACGAGCGGAACGGGGCGGGGGCGGGCAGCGTGGCCGCGTCGCCGTCGTTCTCGTAAAGGGTGACCAGTTCCCGCAGGAACAGTGGCATGGACCAGCCGTCGAGCAGGATGTGGTGCTTGGTGATGACCAGCCGGTGCCGTTCGGCGCCGAGGCGGATCAGCAGGAAGCGGACCAGCGGCGGCCGGCTCAGGTCGAAGCGGTGGCCGCGGGCGGCCTCGGTGAGCGCCGCGAGTTCGTGCCGCGCGGCGTCGTCGGGCAGTGTGCCGAGGTCGGCTTCGGCCCAGGGCAGGGCCGCGGAGCGCGGCACGACCTGGACGGCCGCTCCGTCCGCGCGGTGGTGGAAGCCCGCCCGCAGGTTGGGGTGCCGGTCGAGGACGGTCTGTCCGGCGGCGCGCAGGCGGGCCGGGTCCAGCGGGCCTTCGAGGTCGAGGACCAGCTGGACGGTGTAGACGTCCGTGCCGCTGTCGTCCGCCTGGAGCGCGTGGAAGAACAGGCCCTCCTGGAGCGGGGTGAGCGCGAAGGCGTCCTCCAGTCCGCCGGGGGCGGCCGCGAAGCCGTCGATCTCGGGCTGGGTCAGCCCGGACGTCGGCAGGTCGCCGGGGGTGAACCCGTCACCGCGCTCGGACTGGCCGGGGTCGGCGAGGGCGCGCAGGGCGGTGAACCACAGTTCGGCGAGTTCCTCCATCTCGGCGCGGTCGAAGAGTCCGGCGGGCCAGGAGTACGTGACGTGGAGCCGGGGCCCGTCGTCGCCGTCCCGGGTGACCGCGTTGATCTCGACGGAGTGGCCGAACGGCATGCCCGGGTCGGCGGGGAGCAGCGGGATCCGCAGGTCGGACGCGCTGGACCAGCCGGCGGGTCCGCCCTCGCCGAGGGTGTCGCCGCCGCTGCCGACCCGGCCGAGGTAGTTGAAGCCGATCTGCGGGGCGGCGGTGCCCGCCAGGGCGAGCGCGGTGTCGGCGTTGAGGTAGCGGAGCAGGCCGTAGCCGAGTCCGTTGTCGGGCAGGGCGCGCAGTTGCTCCTTGATCCGTCCGAGGGCGGCGACGGTCGCGGCGCCACCGTCCAGGGCCTCGTCCAGGTCGAGTGGACCGGGGTCGAGCCGGACGGGGAAGCGGCTGGTGAACCAGCCGACCGTGCGGGACAGGTCGAGCGTCTCGTCCAGTTCCTCGCGGCCGTGGCCCTCCATGTCGACGAGCACCGCGGGGGACGCGTCCTGGGTCCAGCGGCGGCGCCAGCGGGCGATCGCGAGGGTCAGGCCGGTGAGCAGCACGTCGTTGATCTGGGTGCGGAACCGGGCCGGTACGTCGGTCAGCAGTGCCGTCGTCAGGTCCGCGGGGAGGGCGGCCGTCAGGTGCTCGGCGGTCTCCCGGGTGTCGACGGCGGGGTCGAGCCGGCGGGCGCCGAGGAGCGGGTCGGGGCCCTGCGTCTGCTGCCGCCACAGCGGGAGTTCGGCGATCCGGGCCGGGTCCTGCGCCGCCATGACGAGGGACTGGGCCCAGCGGCGGAAGGTCGTGCCGACCGGGGCGGGCCGCGGGTCGCGGCCTTCGCGGGCGGCCTGCCAGGCGGCGGCCAGGTCCGGCAGCAGGATCCGCCACGACACGCCGTCGACGACGAGGTGGTGCAGGAGGACGAGGAGGAGGCCCTGCTCGTCCGGGCCGGCGTCGAACCAGACGACCTGGAGCAGGACACCGTTCTCCGGGTCGAGCCGGCGCCGGGCCTCCTCGCCGTGCGCGGAGACCGCGGCGGCGAGGTCGGCGGCGTCGGCCGCCGCGTCCCGGACGTCGATACGGCTGACGCGGGTGCGGGCGTCGACCGCGCCGCGCGGCGCGGTCTCCAGGTTCCACGGCAGGCCGAGCGCGGCACCGGTGAGCCGGGCGCGCAGTACGTCGTGGTGGTCGACGACGGCCTGGACGGCCCGGGTCAGTTCGTCCTGTCCGAGGCCGCCGGGGACCCGGAGCAGCACGGACTGGTTGAGGCCCTGGAACGGGCCGCCGAGCTGGTGCAGCCAGCGGACCACCGGGGTGCCGGGGACGGCGCCGACGCCGTCGTCGGCGACGGGCACGGCTTCGGCGGCGGGCCGGATCGCGGCGGCCAGCTCCGCGACGGTCTGGTGGCGGAAGATGTCGCGTGGGGTGAGGACGAGCCCGGCCCGGCGGGCCCGGCCGGAGACCTGGATGGCGTTGATGCTGTCGCCGCCCAGGGCGAAGAAGTTGTCGTCGGCGCCGACGTCGGCCAGACCGAGGACCTCGCCGACGATCCGGCAGAGCAGCACCCGCGGGTCGTCGTCCGCGGACGGTTCCAAGGACCGCTGCGCCGCCGGGGCGGCCGGGGCGGCCGGGGCGGTCGCGGGCTGCTCGGGGGCGGGCAGCGCGGCCTTGTCGGTCTTGCCGTTGACGGTCAGCGGGATCCGGCCGATCTCCATCAGGACGGACGGCAGCAGGTGCGCCGGCAGGGCGGCCCGCAGATGGGTGCGTACCGCTCCGAGGTCGAGTCCGGCACCCGCCTCCGGCACGAGGTAGCCCACGAGCTGCCGGACGCCCGGACGGTCCTCCCGTACGGTCGCCACGGCCTGCGCGACACCCGGCGCGCCGGTCAGGGCGGCCTCCACCTCGCCGAGTTCGATCCGGAAGCCGCGCAGTTTCACCTGGCCGTCGGCCCGTCCGACGAACCGCAGCCGGCCGTCGCGCATCCGGCTGACCACGTCGCCGGTGCGGTACATCCGGCCGCCGGCCGGACCGAACGGGTCGGCGACGAACCGCTCGGCGCTCAGGCCGGGCCGGCGCAGATAGCCCCGGGCCACGCCGATTCCGGCGACGTACAGCTCGCCGGGGACGCCGGCCGGGACCGGCCGCAGCCGGTGGTCGAGCACGTACACGCGGGTGTTGGGCAGCGGGCCGCCGATCGGCGGCACCCCGGCCTCGGGCGCCAGCGGCCCGGCCATGGTGCAGGAGACCGTGGTCTCCGTGGGGCCGTACGCGTTGAACATGCGCCGCCCGGGCGCCCAGGTGGCGACCAGACCGGCCGGGGCGGCCTCGCCGGCCGTCACGAGGGTACGGACGGTGCGCAGGCTCGCGGGCGAGAGCTGGGCGAGCACCGCGGGCGGCAGCGTCGCGTGGGTGACGCCCTGCTCGCGCAGCAGCGCGGGCAGTTCGGCGACCTGGAGCAGCATGTCGGCCGGGCCGAGCACCAGGCACGCGCCGGCGGACAGCGGGGTGCAGATCTCCGACATCGCGGCGTCGAAGCTGAGCGACGCGAACTGCAGCGCCCTGCTCCCCGGGCCCATGGCGTACGGACCGGTCCGGGCCAGGACGATGTTGGGGATGCCGCCGTGCTCGACGACGACGCCCTTGGGGCGGCCGGTGGAGCCGGAGGTGTAGATGACGTACGCGGGCGTACGGGCCGTCAGCGGGGCGGTCCGGTCGGCGTCGGCCGGGTTCCGCACCGGCTGGGCGGCGAGCGCGGTGACGGTGTCCGGCGCGTCGACGACGATCCGCCCGGCGGCCGCGGACGGCACGCGCTCCTCGGCCTCGGCGCTGGTGACGACCAGGCAGGGACGGGCGTCCTCGAACAAGTAGGCGATGCGGTCGGCGGGGTATTCGGTGTCGACCGGCAGGTAGGCCGCGCCGGACTTGAGCACGGCGAGCACCGAGACGATCATCTCCGGCGACCGCGGCACCGCGATCGCCACGACCTTCTCCGGACCCGCGCCCCGTCCGATCAGCAGATGCGCCAGCCGGTTCGCCCGCGCGTTGAGCTCCGCGTACGACAGGGTCACATCGCCCGAGGAAAGGGCGGGCGCGTCGGGCGTACGGGCGACCTGGGCCTCGATCAGTTCCGGGACGAGGAGGTCCGGGAGCGGGCGGGCGGTGTCGTTCCAGCCGTAGAGCAGCAGCTCGCGCTCGGCGGCGCCGAGGATGTCGACATCCTCGATCCGCCGGTCGGCGTCCGCGACCACGGCCTTCAGGACGGTGACGAACCGGTCCGCCATCGCCTCGACCGTCGCACGGTCGAACAAGTCCGCCGCGTAGGCCACGGTGCCGTGCAGGCCGGCCGGTCCGTCCTCGTCGGAGCGCTGCTCGGAGAGCCGCACCGACAGGTCGAACTTGGCCCGCCCGGACCCGTCGCCGGCCGGCTCGCCGACGGCGTCGACGGTCAGTCCGGCGAGGCGTACATCGGCCCGCGAGACGTTGTCCAGGGAGAGCATGACCTGGAACAGCGGGTGGTACGCGGCCGACCGGCGCGGCGCGACCGCGTCCACGACCCGCTCGAACGGCACGTCCTGGTGGCTGTAGGCGGCGAGGTCGGCGTCCCGGACCCGGGCCAGCAGGTCACGGAAGGACGGATTTCCGGACGTGTCCGTGCGCAGCACCAGCGTGTTGACGAAGAAGCCGACCAGGTCGTCGAGAGCCTCGTCGCCGCGCCCGGCCACCGGCGTGCCGAGCGGGATGTCCTCGCCCGCGCCGAGCCGGGTCAGCAGGGTCGCCAGCGCCGCCTGGAGGACCATGAAGACCGTGGTCCGGCTGGAGCGGGCGAGGTCGAGCAGCCCGGCGTGCAGCTCGCCGTCGAGCGTGAGCGGCACGAGTCCGCCGTCGTGGCCGGCCTCCTCCGGGCGCGGCCGGTCGGTGGGCAGCGCCAGCACCTCGGGCAGGCCCGCGAGGGTCCGTGTCCAGTGGGCGAGGTGCCGGGCGATCTCGCTGTCCGGGTCGGACTCGTCGCCCAGCACCTCGCGCTGCCACAGCGCGTAGTCCGCGTACTGAACGGGGAGCGGCGACCACTGCGGCGCGGCACCCCCGGCACGCGCGGTGTACGCGGTGGCCAGGTCCCGGATCAGGGGCCGCATCGAGGAGGCGTCGCCCGCGATGTGGTGCAGCACCAGCACGAGGACGTGGTCCTCCGAGCCCACCTCCAACAGCTGGGCGCGCAGCGGCAGATCGGTGTCCAGGGCGAAGTCGGTGCGCTGCGCCGCGGCCACGGCCGCCTCGACGCCGGACTCCTCGACCTGTACGACGTGCAGATACGGACGTGCCTCGGCCGGGTCGAGCACGACCTGCGTGGGCGTGCCGTCGGACGTCGCGGGAAAGACGGTGCGCAGCGACTCGTGGCGGGTCACCACGTCGGCGAGCGCGGTCTCCAGCGCGACGGCGTCCAGCGGGCCGCGGAGCCGGGTGACCATCGGGATGTTGTACGTGCCGGCCGTCGCACCGAGCCCGCTCAGCGCCCAGAGGCGGCGCTGCGCGTACGACAGCGGGACGTCGGCGGGCCGCTCCCGCGACACGAGGGCGGGCCGGGTCTCCCCTCCTCGCTCCAGGTACGGGGCGAGGGCGGCGACGGTGGGGGTCTCGAACAGGGCCCGGACGGGCAGTTCTACGCCCAGGACTGTACGAATCCGGGACACGAGGCGGGTCGCGAGAAGGGAATGACCGCCGAGGTCGAAGAAGCTGTCGTCGATCCCGACCCGGGACAAACCCAGGATCTCGGCGAACAGGCCGCAGAGGATGTCCTCTTGAGCCGTACGCGCCTCACGGCGGACGGTGCCTGAGGTGGTGGGCGCGGGCAGGGCCTTGCGGTCCGTCTTGCCGTTCGGGGTCAGCGGCACCGACTCCAGGACCACGACCGCGGAGGGAACCATGTACTCCGGCAGGAGATCGGCCACCGCACGGCGAACCGACTCCGCTTCGAGGGCTGTTGACTCCGTGGGGACGACGTAGCCGACGAGCCGGCGGTCATTCGCGGTGTCCTCGCGGACCATGGCGACAGCGCGTGCCACGCCAGGGACTGCGGAGAGCGCGGACTCGACTTCACCCAGCTCGATGCGATACCCGCGCACCTTCACCTGGTCGTCGGCACGGCCGACGAACTCCAGGACACCGGCCTCAGTCCAGCGGACCAGGTCTCCCGTCCGATACATACGGGAACCCGGCTCGCCGAACGGGTCGGTGACAAAACGCTCCGAGGTCAGACCCGGACGACCGAGGTAGCCGCGGGCCACGCCGTCACCCGCGATGTACAACTCACCCGGCACACCCGGCGGCACCAAACGGAGCCGGCCGTCGAGGACGTAGACCTGGGTGTTGGCGATCGGAGCACCGATCGGCGTACCACCATCGCCCGTCAGCAGAGCGCTGGTCGACCAGATCGTCGTCTCCGTCGGACCGTACATGTTCCACACCGACGCACCGGCCTGCGCCAGCACACCAGCGAGAGCAGCATCCACGGCCTCGCCGCCGACCAGGACCTTCAGACCCTTCGCGGCATCCGGGTCGGTCTCCATGAGTGCACGCCACAAGCTCGGCGTCGCCTGCATCACGGCAATACCTTCGGAGCGCACCAAGGCGCTCAACCGCGCGGGATCGCGCACGACATCACGGTCCGCGATCACCACGACAGCACCAGAGACGAGCGGCAGGAAGACTTCAAGCAAGGAGATGTCGAAGCCGAACGTCGTCACCGCCAGCCACTTCTCCCCCACCGACAGCCCCACCTGCGAACCCATCGACCACAAGAAGTTCCGCAGCGCGCCATGCGGCACGACCACGCCCTTCGGCCGGCCCGTCGACCCGGACGTATACAGCACATACGCCGCATCCTCGGCTGACACCTCACGCTCGACCACCAGCTCCGAGGCAGGCTCAACGCTGTCAAGGAGCAGCAGCGGGACGGTACTTCCGTCAGGCAGCTGTTCAGCAGCATCAGTAGTCGACAGGATCACCGAAGGCGCGGCATCGGAGAGGATGTAAGCGATCCGGTCGGCCGGGAAGTCCAGATCCACCGGCAGGAACGCCCCTCCCGCAAGACCCACACCCAGCATCGCCACCACCGCGTCCACCGAACGCGGCACCGCCAACGCCACCACCGCACCACGACCCACACCACGACGCGTCAGCTCATTCGCCACACCCACCGCACGCGACCACAACTCGCCATACGACAGACGCTCGTCACCACACACCACCGCCGGCGCCCCCGGCGCCCGCGCCGCACACTCCGCGAACCACACCGGCACCACACCCACCGGCACCACCGCACCTGTCGCATTCCAACCGCTCACCAACCGGTCACGCTCAGCGGCATCGAGGATGTCGATGCCGCCGATGGAGCGGTCGGGGTCGGCGACGGCGGCGCGGAGCAGGCGCTCCAGTCGGCCGACGACGGTCTCGACGGTCTCGCGGTCGAAGAGGTCGGCGGAGAATTCGGCGACGCCTTCGAGGCCGTTCGGGACGCCGTTGGCGGTGTGCCGTTCGCCGAGGCCGAGGGAGAGGTCGAAGCGCGCCCAGGAGGACGCGCCGGCCTCGGCGGCCACGGTCAGGCCGGGCAGTTCGAGCGCGGCGTCGCGGGAGTTCTGCACGGTGAGCGTCACCTGGAAGAGCGGGTGACGGGTGAGCGAGCGTTGCGGGTTGAGCGCCTCGACGATCCGCTCGAAGGGCAGGTCCTGGTTGGCGTACGCGGCGAGGTCGGTGTCCCGGACGCGGGCGAGCAGCTCGCGGAAGGACGGGGCGCCGGAGGTGTCGGTGCGCAGGACCAGGGTGTTCAGGAAGAAGCCGACGAGGTCGTCGAGGGCGTCGTCGGTGCGGCCGGCGATCGGGGCGCCGATCGGGATGTCGTCGCCCGCCCCGAGCCGGCTGAGGACGGACGCGAGTCCGGCCTGGAGCACCATGAAGAGGCTGGTGCCCGTGGAGCCGGCGAGGGCCAGCAGCCGGCGGTGCAGCTGCGCGTCGAGGGCGAAGCGCAGCTTCGCGCCGCGCTGGGCGCCGGTCAGCGGCCGGGGTCGGTCGGTGGGCAGGGCGAGCTCTTCCGGCAGGCCGGCGAGCGCGTCGGTCCAGTGGGCGAGCTGGCGGGCGATCTCGCTGTCCGGGTCGGACTCGTCGCCCAGCACCTCGCGCTGCCACAACGTGTAGTCGGCGTACTGGACGGGCAGCGGCGTCCACTGCGGTGCGTCGCCCTGGAGGCGGGCCCGGTAGGCCGTGGAAAGGTCCGTGGCGAGCGGGGCGAGGGACCAGGCGTCGCCGGCGATGTGGTGCAGCACGAGCACGAGGACATGCTCGTCCGGGCCGGTGGCGAGCAGGGTGGCCCGGAGCGGGACCTCCCGGGTCAGGTCGAAGCCGCCGCGGAGCAGTTCGGCGATCCGGGCCTGCGGGTCGGCGGCGTCGGTGGAGTCCTCGTCGGAGGCGTCCAGGATGGTGAGGCCCACGGGCTGCGCCGCGCCGTCGAGGACGGCCTGACGGGGTTCGCCGTCGGTGGCCGGGAAGACCGTGCGCAGGCTTTCGTGGCGCTGTGCCACGTCGGCGAGCGCCGCGCCGAGAGCAGCGCGGTCGAGGTCTCCGGAGAGGCGCAGGACCATGGGGATGTTGTAGAGCGGGCTCGCCGGGTCCATCTGGTGGATGAACCACAGGCGGCGCTGGGCGAACGACAGCGGGACGGCGTCGGGCCGCTCGGCCGGGGCGGGGGCCGGCCGGGCCGAGCCGGCGCCGTCGAGGCGCTCGGCGAGACCGGCGACGGTCGGGGCCTCGAAGAGGGCCCGGATGCCGAGCTGCACGCCCAGGACCGAGCGGATACGGCTGAGGAGCCGGGTCGCGAGCAGCGAATGGCCGCCGAGCGCGAAGAATCCGTCGTGGATGCCGACCCGGCCGACGCCGAGGACCTCGGCGAACAGCCCGCACAGGATCGCTTCCTGCGGGGTGCGCGGTTCCCGGCCCCGTACCGCCGCGGTCTGCTGCGGCGCGGGCAGGGCCCTGCGGTCGGTCTTGCCGTTCGGGGTGAGCGGCACGGCGTCGAGGGTGACGACCGCCGAGGGGACCATGTACTCGGGCAGGACGGCGGCGACGTGGCGGCGGGCCGTCTCGGCGTCCAGGGCGGCGCCCTCGACGGGGACGAGGTAGCCGACCAGACGGCGGTTGCCGGGCGTGTCCTCGCGGACGGCGGCGACGGCGCGGGCGACGCCGGGGACCGTGGAGAGCGCGGACTCGACCTCGCCGAGCTCGATGCGGTGGCCGCGGACCTTCACCTGGTCGTCGGCACGCCCGACGAACTCCAGGGTGCCGTCGGCCCGGTGGCGGACCACGTCGCCGGTGCGGTACATCCGCGTGCCTGCCGGGCCGAACGGGTCGGCGACGAAGCGCTCGGCGGTGAGAACGGTGCGGTTCAGATAGCCGCGGGCCACGCCGTCGCCGGCGAGGTACAGCTCGCCGGGGACGCCGGCCGGGACGGGGCCGAGCCGCCGGTCGAGGACGTACGCCTGGGTGTTGCGCAAGGGGCGGCCGATCGGCACGGCTCCGTCCGGCAGTTCCTCGCCGGGGGTGGCGCGGTGCTGGACGGCGCTGACGGTGGTCTCGGTGGGGCCGTAGACGTTGAAGACCGCGCCGTCCGGGTGCCGGCGGCGCCAGGAGGCGACGGCGGCCGAGGTGAGGGCCTCGCCGGCGACGAGGAGTTCGGCGTCGGCCTCGGCCGGTTCGACGGCGTCGGTGAGCATGCCGAGGTGGCTGGGCGTCACCTTCAGCAGGCTGAAGTCCTGCTCGACGGCTCCTTCGAGGAAGTCGGTGAGCCGGATGTGCCCGCCGACGGTGAGCGGGACGTGCAGCGAGGTCACCGTGGTGTCGAAGGAGACCGAGGAGTGCAGCAGCACCGTGCCCGCGACGCCGCGGTAGTCGGCGGCGGCGCCCGCGGCGTAGTCGGCGAGGCTGGTGTGACGGACGACGACGCCCTTCGGGGTGCCGGTGGAACCGGAGGTGTAGATGACGTACGCGGGGTGGTCGGCCAGCAGAGTGCTCGTGCGGTCCACGTCGGCGGGGTCGTCCGCGCGCCGCCCGGCGAGTTCGGTGAGGGTCGCCGGGGCGTCGAGGGCGAGGACGGGCTGGGTGGCGCCCTTGGGCAGGTGCGGCACGACGTCCTGGGCGGTGACGACCAGGGCGGGCGCGGCGTCGGCCAGCATGTAGGCGATGCGGTCGGCGGGGTATTCGGTGTCGACCGGCAGGTAGGCCGCGCCGGACTTCAGTACGGCGAGTACGGCGACGATCATCTCCGGCGACCGCGGCACCGCGATCGCCACGATCGACTCCGGGCCCGCGCCCCGTCCGATCAGCAGATGCGCCAGCCGGTTCGCCCGCGCGTTGAGCTCCGCGTACGTCAGGGTCAGATCGCCGCCGGTCACGGCGGGGGCCTCCGGGGTGCGGGCGGCCTGGGCCTCGATCATCTGCGGGACGAAGAGGTTCGGCCGGGGGCGGGCGGTGTCGTTCCAGCCGTAGAGCAGCAGCTCGCGCTCGGCGGCGCCGAGGATGTCGAGGTCCTCGACCCGCCGGTCGGCGTCCGCGACCACGGCCTTCAGGACGGTGACGAACCGGTCCGCCATCGCCTCGACCGTCGCGCGGTCGAACAGGTCCGTGGCGAACTCGACGAGGGCGTCGAGGCCGGCGGGCGCACCGTCGGCGGTGAGACGCTCGTTGAGGCCGAAGGACAGGTCGAATCGGGCCACGCCGCCGCTGCCCGGCTCGGCGCCGATGGTCAGACCCGGCAGCTCCAGGGTGGGCTGCGCGGTGTTCTGCAGGGCCAGCACGATCTGGAACAGGGGGTGCCGGCCGAGGGAGCGGGGCGGGTTCAGTGCCTCGACGAGGCGCTCGAACGGCACGTCCTGGTGGGCGTACGCGGCGAGGTCGGTCTCCCGGACCCGGGCCAGCAGGTCACGGAAGGACGGGTTTCCCGAGGTGTCCGTGCGCAGCACGAGCTCGTTGATGAAGAAGCCGACCAGCTCCTCCACGGCGTCGTCGGTGCGGCCCGCGATCGGGGTGCCGATCGGGACGTCCGTACCCGCGCCGAGGCGGGTCAGCAGGCTCGCCAGCGCCGCCTGGAGGACCATGAACAGGCTGGTGCCGGACTCCCGGGCGAGGCTCAGGAGCTGCCGGTGCAGCGCGGCGTCCAGCTCGAAGCGGATCCGCTCGCCCCGGTGCGTGGAGGCGTCGGGGCGCGGGCGGTCGGTGGGCAGGGTCAGCTCGTCGGGCAGGCCGGCCAGGGTCTCCGTCCAGTGGGCGAGCTGGCGGGCGATCTCGCTGTCCGGGTCGGACTCGTCGCCCAGCACGTCGCGCTGCCACAGCGCGTAGTCCGCGTACTGGACCGGGAGCGGCGACCACTGCGGCGCGGCGCCCTCGCACCGGGCGGTGTAGGCGTCGCCCAGGTCGCGGGCGAGCGGTCGCATGGACCAGGCGTCGCCGGCGATGTGGTGCAGCACCAGGACGAGCACGTGCTTGTCCGGACCGACGGTGAGCAGCGTGGCCCGCAGCGGGGTCTGCTCGGCCAGGTCGAAACCGTGCCGGACGGTCGCGGCGACCCGCGCGGCGACCTCGTCCTCCGTGACGTCGACGGTCCGCAGAATCCGGCCCGCGACGGTCCCGGCGTCGAGCACGACCTGTGTGGGGGTGCCCTCAGGTGCGGGGAACACGGTGCGCAGCGACTCGTGACGGGTCACCACGTCGGCGAGCGCGGCCTCCAGCGCGACGGCGTCCAGCGAGCCGTGCAGGCGCAGGCCCAGGGAGATGTTGTACAGCGGGCTGGCGGTGTCGAGCTGGTTGATGAACCACAGGCGGCGCTGCGCGTACGAGAGCGGGATCTCGGCCGGCCGCAGCTGCGGGACGAGGGCGGTACGGGCCGCCGCCGTGCCACCGCCGTCGAGGTGACGGGCGAGGGCGGCGACGGTGGGGGTCTCGAACAGGGCCCGGACCGGGAGCTCGACGCCCAGGACCGTACGAATCCGGGAGACCAGACGGGTCGCGAGGAGGGAATGACCGCCGAGGTCGAAGAAGCTGTCCTCGATGCCGACCCGGGACACGCTCAGGATCTCCGCGAACAGACCGCAGAGGATGTCCTCCTGGGCCGTACGCGCCTCACGCCGGACGGCACCCGAGGTGGTGGGGGCGGGCAGGGCCTTGCGGTCCGTCTTCCCGTTCGGGGTGAGCGGCACCGCGTCGAGAACGACCACGGCGGAGGGAATCATGTACTCCGGCAGGACATCGGCCACCGCACGGCGAACCGACTCCGCTTCGAGCACCGTCCCTTCGACGGGGACGACATAGCCGACGAGCCGGCGGTCGTTCGGAGTGTCCTCGCGGACCATGGCGACGGCGCGGGCGACACCCTCCACCTTCGACAGGGCCGATTCGACCTCGCCCAGCTCGATGCGATACCCGCGCACCTTCACCTGGTCGTCGACACGACCGACGAACTCCAGAACACCCGCATCCGTCCAACGGACCAGGTCACCCGTCCGATACATCCGCGCGCCAGACGCGCCGAACGGGTCCGTGACGAAACGCTCCGACGTCAGACCCGGACGACCCAGATAGCCACGGGCCACACCCTCACCCGCGATGTACAACTCACCCGGCACACCCGGCGGCACCAGACGCAGCCGGCCGTCGAGGACGTAGACCTGGGTGTTGGCGATCGGAGCACCGATCGGCGTGCGACCGTCACCCGTCAGCAGAGCGCTGGTCGACCAGATCGTCGTCTCCGTCGGACCGTACATGTTCCACACCGACACACCAGCCTGCGCCAGCACACCAGCGAGCGCGGTGTCCACGGCCTCGCCGCCGACCAGGACCTTGAGCCCTGTCACGGCCTCCGGGTCCGTCTCGGCCAGTGCGCGCCAGAGGCTCGGCGTCGCCTGCATCACCGCGATGTCCTCGGACCGCACCAGAGCGCCCAACCGCTGCGGATCACGCACCACATCACGATCCGCGATCACCACCACAGCACCGGACAGCAACGGCAGGAAGACCTCCAGCAGAGAGATGTCGAAGCCGAACGTCGTCACCGCCAGCCACTTCTCCCCCACCGACAGCCCCACCCGCGAGCCCATCGACCACAAGAAGTTCCGCAGCGCACCGTGAGGCACGACCACGCCCTTCGGCCGGCCCGTCGACCCGGACGTATACAGCACATACGCCGCGTCTTCCGCCGACACCTCGCACTCCGCCATCAGCTCCGCTGCAGGCTCGACGGTGTCCAGAAGAAGCAGCGGGGCCTCGGTCCCTTCCGGCAGCCGATCAGCAGCGTCGTGGGTCGACAGGATCACCGAAGGCGCGGCATCGGAGAGGATGTAAGCGATCCGGTCGGCCGGGAAATCCAGATCCACCGGCAAGAACGCCCCGCCCGCAAGACCCACACCCAGCATCGCCACCACCGCGTCCACCGAACGCGGCACCGCCAACGCCACCACCGCACCACGACCCACACCACGACGCGTCAACTCATTCGCCACACCCACCGCACGCGACCACAACTCCCCGTACGACAGACGCTCGTCACCACACACCACCGCCGGCGCCTCCGGCGCCCGCGCCGCACACTCCGCGAACCACACCGGCACCACACCCACCGGCACCACCACACCCGTCGCATTCCAACCGCTCACCAACCGGTCACGCTCAGCGGCATCGAGGACATCGACCGCACCCACCGGCCGGTCCGCGTCCATGACCGCGGCGCGCAGCACGCGCTCCAGGCGTCGCAGGATCCGTTCGGCCGAGGCGTGGTCGAAGAGGTCAGGGCGGTAGTCGAGGCGCACCTGCACGCCGGCGGTCGTCCGGGAGACCACGAGGGTGAGCGGGTAGTGGGTGGCGTCGCGGCCCTTCGCGCCGACGAGGCGCAGCCCGGACTCGAGCCGGGCGCCCTCGGCGGCCGGGTCCACGGGGTAGTTCTCCACGAGGACGGTGGTGTCGAAGAGTTCGCCGGCGCCGGCCAGCGCCTGGATCTCGGCGAGGCCGAGGTGCTGGTGCGGGCCGAGGTCGGCCTGTTCGTTCTGTACGCGGGCGAGGGCCTTCGACCACGGTTCGTCGTGGTCGAGGGCGACGCGGACCGGGACGGTGTTGATGAAGAGGCCGACCATGGACTCGACGCCGGGTACCTCGGCCGGGCGGCCGGCGACGGTGGTGCCGAAGACGACGTCGTCGCGGCCGGTGAGGCGGCCCAGGACGACGGCCCAGGCCAGCTGGACGACGGTGTTCAGGGTGACCGCGCCGGAGGCGGCGAGGTCCGCGATGCCGTCGCCGAGGTCGGCGGGGAGCAGGCACTCGACGCGCTCCGGCATGCGGGCCTCGCGGCCGGCGTCGGCGGGGGCGAGGCGGGTGGCCTCCTCGACGCCGGCGAGGGTGCGGCGCCAGACCTGCTCGGTCTCGTCGCGGTCCTGGCCGGCCAGCCACTGGAGGTAGTTCTTGTACGGGGTGACCGGCGGCAGGGCCTCGACGCCGTGCTCGTACGCGGTGAACAGTTCGCGCAGGACGACCGGCATGGACCAGCCGTCGAGCAGGATGTGGTGGTTGGTGACGACCAGCCGGTGCAGCGCGTGCTCGCGGCGGATCAGGAGGCAGCGGATCAGCGGCGGCGCGGCCAGGTCGAAGCGCTCGGCGCGGTCCTGGTCGGCGAGCCGGCCGAGTTCGGCTTCCCGCTCCTCCGCGGGCAGGCGGGTGAGGTCGGCCTCGTGCCAGGGCAGTTCGACCTCGCGGAGGAGGAACTGCACGGGCTTTCCGGAGCGTACGGAGCGGAATCCGGCCCGCAGGTTGGCGTGGCGCCGCAGCAGGGCGGCCATCGCGTCCTTGAGGCGGGCCGCGTCGAGCGGTCCCTCCAGGTCGACGGCGAGCTGGACGGCGTAGACGTCGGGGCCTTCGCCGTCGTCGAGCAGGGAGTGGAACAGGAGGCCTTCCTGCAGGGGGGACAGGGGCAGGACGCCCTCGAGTCCGGACGGCTTGCGGGCCGGTCGGCTGGTGTGCGTCACGTCAGATCCTCCAGGTCGGCCAGTTCGGCCTCGAGCTCGTCGATCTCGTCCTGGTCCAGGTCGGCCAGGGAGAGGTCGGATGTCGTCAGACTGCGGGGGGCGCCGCCGGCGGGGGCGGCGTGTGCGGTGCTGTACCGCGTGAGGGCGTCGAGGGCCTCGAACCAGAGGCCGGTGAGGGACTCGACGTCGGCCTCGTCGAAGAGGCCGCCGGGCCAGGTCCAGGTCACGGTCAGTTCGGGTCCGGAGGGCCGGTCGTGGGTGACCGCGTTGACCTCCAGGCTGTGGGCGAACGGCAGGTCGGGGTCGGTCGGGGCGATGCGTACGTCCTCGGGCGCGGCACCCCAGTCGGCGGGGCCGGCGGAGTGGTCGGTGCGGACGCGGCCCAGGTAGTTGAAGCCGATCTGCGGTGCGGCGCCGGCCGCGAGGAGGTCCGCGGTGCGCGGGTTGAGGTGGCGGAGCAGGCCGTATCCGGCGCCCTTGGCGGGGACCGCGCGGATCTGGCCGCTGACCCGGCGCAGGGCCTCGCCGGCGGCGGGGGCTCCGCCGTGGACCTCGTGCCACTTGACGCCGGGGTCGAGGCGCAGCGGGTGCATGGTCGTGAACCAGCCGACGGTGCGGGAGAGTTCGGCGCCGTCGTCGTCGGTGCGGCCGTGGCCCTCCACGTCGAGGAGGACGGGTCCGGCGCCCGGTGCACCGCGCCTGCGGCCGCGTCGCCATTCGGCGAGGGCGAGGGCGAGGGCGGTGAGCAGGATCTCGTCGGGGCTGGTGCCGGTCGCCGCGGGGATCGCGGTGAGCAGGGGCTCGGTGCGGTCGGCGGGGAGGGTGCGGGTGCTGCGGTGGGTGGTGGCGTGGGTGTCGGCGGCGGGGTCGAGGGGGCGTTCGGCGAGGAGCGGGTCGGCTTCCGCGGTCATCCGTTCCCACAGCGGGAGTTCGGCCTCGACGGCGCCGGTGAGGGCGCGGTCGGCGAGGCGGCGGGCCCAGGTGCGGAAGGAGGTGCGGGCGGGTGCGACGGCGGTCTCGCGGCCGGCTTCGGCGTCGGCCCAGCAGGTCATGAGTTCGGGGACGAGGACGCGCCAGGAGACGCCGTCGACGACGAGGTGGTGGGCGAGGAGCAGGAGTCGTCCGTCGCGGTCGGGTCCGGCGTCGAACCAGACGGCGCGGAGCATGTCGCCCTGGTCGGGGTCGAGGGCCCGGCGGGCGGTCTCGGCGTGGTCGGTGAGGAGGGGGGCGAGGGCGTCGTCGGGGACGGCGGTGATGTCGACCCGGGTGACGTGGTCGGCGGCGTCGGTCTTGCCGGCGGGCGGGACGTCCAGCGTCCAGGGGCCGGCTGCGGTCCGGTCGAGGCGGGCGCGGAGCAGGTCGTGTCCGTCGAGGACGGCCTGGACGGCGGCGATCAGGGCCTGTTCGCCGAGGCCGGTGGGGGTGCGGAGCAGGACGGACTGGTTGAAGCCCTCGACGGGGCCGCCGAGGCCGCGCAGCCATTCCATGACGGGGGTGGCGGGTACGGTGCCGGTGCCGTCGTCGGGGGCGCTCGTGGTGTCGGCGTCCGGGGCGGTCGCGGCGAGGGCGAGGGCCTCGACGGTCTGGTGCTGGAAGATGTCGCGCGGGGTGAGGACGAGTCCGGCTTCGCGGGCCCGGCTGACGAGCTGGATGGAGACGATGCTGTCGCCTCCCATGGCGAAGAAGTTGTCGTCGATGGCGACTTCGGCGACGCCGAGCAGGTCGGCGAAGAGCGAGCAGAGCAGTTGCTCGCGCTCGTTGCGCGGGGCGCGGGCGCCGCCGCCCGCGTACTGGGGTACGGGCAGGGCCCTGCGGTCCAGCTTCCCGGTGCGGGTGAGGGGCAGTTCGGCGAGTTCGACGAACACGGCGGGTGTCATGTAGTCCGGCAGCAGGGCCGCGACGTGGGCGCGCAGCGCGTCGGCGTCGAGCGGCCGGCCGGCGGCCGGGACGGCGTAGGCGACCAGGCGCTTGTCGCCGGGCCGGTCCTCGCGGACCACGACGACGGTCTGGGCGACGGCCGGGTGGGCGGCGACGGCGGCCTCGACCTCGCCGAGCTCGATGCGGAAGCCGCGGACCTTGACCTGGGCGTCGGCGCGGCCGGCGAACTCCAGGGCGCCGTCGGCCCGCCAGCGGACCCGGTCGCCGGTGCGGTACATGCGCGCGCCGGGCGGGCCGTACGGGTCGGCGACGAAGCGTTCGGCGGTGAGGCCGGGGCGGCCGGTGTAGCCGCGGGCCAGGCCCTCGCCGGCGACGTACAGCTCGCCGGTGACGCCGTCGGGGACGGGGCGCAGGGCCGCGTCGAGGACGTAGACGCGGGTGTTGTCGAGCGGGCGGCCGATGGGGAAGGAGTTGCGGGCGACGTCCTCGTCGGTGAGGGCGTGGTGGACGACGCACAGGGTGGTCTCGGTGGGGCCGTAGCTGTTGGTGAGGCGGGCTCCGGCGGTCTGCTCCAGGACCTTGCGGACGGCGGCCGCCGAGGCGGTGTCGCCGCCGACGTAGATGTCGCGCACGTCACGGAAGGCGTCGGCGTGGTTCTCGGCGAGGAGCCGGAACACGCCTTCGCTGAACAGGCCGACGGTGACGCGGTGCCGGGTCATGGTCGCGGCCAGGGAGGCGATGTCGGTGGCGTCTCCGTCGGAGGCGACGATCCGGGCGCCGTGGAGGAGGGGGCCCCACAGTTCGTAGGTGGAGGCGTCGAAGGACGGCGGGGAGTGCATGAGCACGCGGTCGTCGGCGCCGTGGCCCCAGTAGCGGTCGCGGGCGAGCCCGGCGACGTTGCGGTGGGTGACGGCGACGCCCTTCGGCTCGCCGGTGGAGCCGGAGGTGTACATGACGTACGCGAGCCGGTCCGGGTGGATCGCGGGCGGTGCGGCGTCGGGCGCGCCGGCCGGCGGGAGCTCGTCGTCGACGAGCAGGACGGGCGCGGAGCCGTCCGGGACGCGGGCGGCGGTGGCCGTCTCGGCGAGGACGAGGACGGTCGCGGTGCCGTCGAGGATCCGGCGGGTGCGGGCCTCGGGGCTGCGCACGTCCAGCGGGACGTACACGCCGCCGGCCTTGGCGACGGCGAGGGTCGCCACGACGTGGGCGGCCCGGTCGGCGAGGAGCAGCGCGATCCGGTCCTCGGGGCGGACGCCCCGGCCGAGCAGGGCGCCGGCGAGCCGGTCGGAGCGGGCGTCGAGTTCGGCGTAGGTGAGGGCGAGGTCGCCGCGGACGAGGGCGGTGGCCTCGGGGGTACGGCGGGCCTGGCGGCGGAACAGTTCGGGCAGCGACGCCTCGGGGCGCGGGTGGCCGGTGGCGTTGCGGTCGACGAGGAGGTCGTGGAGTTCGGCTTCGTCGAGGACGGCGAGGCCGCTGATCGGCAGTTCGGGGGTGTGCGCGGCGGCGGTGAGGAGCCGCTGGAGCCGGGTGGCGAGGGTCTCCGCCGTGGAGCGGTCGAACAGGTCGAGGGCGTACTCGATCCGGCCGAGGATGCCGTCGGCGGCGCCGTCGTCGGTGTGCCGCTCCCAGAGGCTGACGGACAGGTCGAACTTGGCGACCGGGGCGTCGGCGCCCTCGACCTCGACCCGCAGGCCGGGCAGGTCGATCTCGGCCCGGGCGGTGTTGTGCAGGATCAGCATGATCTGGAAGAGCGGGTGGCGGGCCAGCGACCGTACCGGGTTCAGCTCCTCGACCAGCCGCTCGAACGGCAGGTCCTGGTGGGTGTACGCGGCGAGGTCGGTCTCCCGGACCCGGGCGAGCAGTTCGCGGAAGGTCGGGTCGCCGGAGGTGTCGGTGCGCAGGACCAGGGTGTTGACGAAGAAGCCGACCAGTTCGTCGAGGGCGTCGTCGGTGCGTCCGGCGATGGGCGTGCCGATCGGGATGTCGCCGCCGGCGCCGAGCCGGGTCAGCAGGGCGGCCAGGCCGGCCTGGAGGACCATGAAGACGCTGACGCCGTGGGCGCGGGCGAGCGTGACGAGCGCGGCGTGGGTCTCGGCGTCGAGCTCCAGCGGCACGTTGTCGCCGCGATAGGTGGCCACCTCGGGACGGGGCCGGTCGGCGGGCAGGTCGAGCTCCTCGGGAAGGCCGTCGAGGGCGTCCTTCCAGTGCTGGAGCTGCCGGGTGAGCTGGCTGTCCGGGTCGGACTCGTCGCCCATGACCGTGCGCTGCCACAGGGTGTAGTCGGCGTACTGGACGGGCAGCGGCTCCCACGCCGGCGCGGCGCCGCGGGTGCGGACGGTGTAGGCCCGGGACAGGTCGGCGAGCAGCGGGGTGAGGGACCAGCCGTCGCTGGCGATGTGGTGGGTGACGAGGACGAGGACGCGGGCGCCGTCGGGTCCGTCGGGGCCCTCGGCGGTGAGCAGACGGGCCCGCAGCGGCGGCTGGACCGTCAGGTCGAAGCCGCCGACGACGGTGTCGGTGATCGCCTGCTCCAGCTCGTCGGCCGGCACGGCGCGTTCGTCGAGGACGGCGCCGCCCTCGACCGGGCCGAGGACGTGCTGGCGGGGGACGCCGTCGGTCTCCGGGAAGACGGTGCGCAGGCTCTCGTGGCGGTCGGTGATGTCGCGGAGCGCGGCCCGCAGGGCGGCCCGGTCGAGCGTGCCGGTGAGACGGAGCACGAGGGGCACGTTGTAGGTGGCGTTGGGGCCTTCGAGCCGGTTGAGGAACCACAGCCGGGTCTGGGCGAAGGACAGCGGGACACGGTCGCCGCGGTCGGCGGGGACGAGCGCGGGGCGCGTCTCGCCGGGGCCGGTGAGCCGGGCGGCGATGCCGGCGACGGTGGGGGCGTCGAACAGTGCCTTGACGCCGACGCGTACGCCGAGGGTGGAGGCGATCCGGCTGAGCAGCCGCATGGCGAGCAGGGAGTGGCCGCCGAGGGCGAAGAAGTCGTCGTCGACGCCGACGCGGGCGACGCCGAGGACGTCGGCGAACAGGCCGGCGAGGATCTCCTCCTCCGGGGTGCGCGGGGCGCGGGTCACCGGGCCGCCGACGGACTCGGGGGCGGGCAGCGCGGCCCGGTCCACCTTGCCGTTGGCGGTGAGCGGGAGCGCGTCGAGGACGACGACGGCGGTGGGCGTCATGTACTCGGGGAGCACCTCGGCGACATGGGCGCGGACGCGGTCGGGCACGAGCCGTTCGCCAGGGGCGGGAACGACGTAGGCGGTGAGCCGCTTGTCGTCCCGCTGGTCCTCGCGGACCAGGGGCA
The DNA here is from genome assembly GCA_002355495.1 of Streptomyces laurentii. GTDB lineage: Bacteria > Actinomycetota > Actinomycetes > Streptomycetales > Streptomycetaceae > Streptomyces > Streptomyces laurentii. Next base: position 7,939,091 of record AP017424.1, on the reverse strand, counting down.
GGGCCTGGCGGACGCCGGGGGCGGACAGCAGCGCTGCCTCGACCTCGCCGAGTTCGATCCGGAAGCCGCGGACCTTGACCTGGTGGTCCGCCCGGCCGACGTACTCGAGGACGCCGGCGGCGTTCCAGCGGACCCGGTCGCCGGTGCGGTACATGCGCGCGCCGGGCGGCCCGTACGGGTCGGCGACGAAGCGTTCGGCGGTGCCTGCGGGGCGGCCGAGGTAGCCGCGCGCCAGGCCGGTTCCGGCGATGTACAGCTCGCCGGTGACACCGTCGGGCACGGGCAGGAGGGCCGCGTCGAGGACGTAGGCGCGGGTGTTCCACATGGGACGGCCGAGCGGGACCGGTCCGGCGGCAAGCGGGGCGCCGGCCGGGACGCGGTGGTCGAGGACGCCGACGGTGGTCTCGGTGGGGCCGTAGTGGTTGACGACGGCGACCCGCGGGTGGCGGGCGCGCCAGGCGGCGAGCTGTTCGGCGTGCAGGGCCTCGCCGCCGGTCATCAGCTCGGCGGTCGGGGAGAGTTCGTCGGGCAGGGTGTCGAGGATCGGCAGGTGGCTGGGGGTGGCCTTGAGGAAGGTCAGGCCGCCGGGGACGTCGAGGGTCTCGTCGAGGTCGCCGACGTACAGGCAGCCGCCGGCGAGGAGGGTGCCGTACAGGGTGGTGAGGCCGAGGTCGAAGGAGAGCGGCGAGTGCAGCAGGGTGCGTCCGCTCAGGCCGGGGTACTCGGCGGCGCAGCGCACCACGTAGTCCACCAGGGCCCGTTGCTCGACGACGACGCCCTTGGGCGCGCCGGTGGAGCCGGAGGTGTAGACGACGTACGCGGCGTCGAGGGGGGTGACGGGCGCGGTCCGGTCGGACGCGGCCGGGGCGTCGGCGCGGGCGCGGGCGAGCGCGCCGGCGGTGTCGGGGGCGTCCAGGACGAGGACGCGGGCACCGGCGCCGGCCAGGTGCGGAGCGGCGTCCAGGGTGGCGGTCGTGGTGAGCAGGAGGGCGGGCCGGGCGTCCGCGAGGAGCCGGGTGACGCGCTCGCCGGGGTGCTCGGGGTCGAGCGGCAGGTAGGCGGCGCCGGCCTTGCCGACGGCGAGCATCGCCGCGACGGCGGTGGCCGAGCGGGGCAGGGCGAGGGCGACCAGGGTGTCCTGGCCGGCGCCGTGCTCCAGGAGCAGGTGGGCGAGCCGGTTGGCGCGGGCGTCGAGCCCGGCGTAGCTGAGCCGTTCGGCGCCGCAGACGACGGCGGGGGCGTCCGGGGTGCGGGCGGCCTGGGCCTCGAAGAGCTGCGGGACGGTGGCGTCGGGGGTGTCCTGGCCGGTGGCGTTACGGGTGACGAGCAGGTCGTGCCGCTCGCTGCCGTCCATGACGGCGAGCCGGGTGAGCGGCCGGTGCGGGTCGTTCAGGGCGGATTCGAGGAGCCGGACGAACCGGCCGGCGAGCGCCTCGACGGTGGGCCGGTCGAACAGGTCGGCGGAGTAGCCGGCGGCGGCCTCGACACCCTGCGGTTCGCCGTGCTCGTCGTAGCGTTCGGCGACGGAGAAGAGCAGGTCGAACTTGGCCATGTCGGGGTCGATCCGGGCAATGTCGGCGCGCAGGCCGGGGAAGTCGACCTCGGCGCGGTCCAGGTTCTGCAGGACGAGCTTGATCTGGAACAGCGGGTGGCGGTTGAGCGAGCGGCGCGGGTTGACCGCCTCCACGAGCCGTTCGAACGGCAGGTCCTGGTGGGCGAAGGCGGCGATGTCCGCGGCGCGGGTGCGCTCCAGGAGTTCGGCGAAGGTGGGGTCGCCGGAGGTGTCGGTGCGCAGTACCAGGGAGTTGACGAAGAAGCCGACCACGTCGTCGAGGGCCTCGTCGCCCCGGCCGACGACCGAGCCGCCGATCGGGATGTCGGTGCCGGCGCCGAGGCGGGTGAGGAGGGCGGCGAGCGCGGCGTGCAGCACCATGAACGGGGTGACGCCGTGGGTGCGGGCGAGGCCCAGCAGCGCGCGGTGGGTCTCGGGGCCGAGGTGGAAGGGCACGAGGCCGCCGCGGTGGCTGGGCAGCGCGGGCCGGGGCCGGTCGGTGGGGAGCGCGAGCTCCTCGGGGAGGTCGGCGAGGGCGTTCTTCCAGTAGGCGATCTGGGCGGAGACGACGCTGTCCGGGTCGCTCTCCTCGCCGAGCCGGTCGCGCTGCCACAGGGTGTGGTCGGCGTACTGGACGGGCAGCGGGGTCCAGTCGGGGTTGCGTCCTTCGAGGGCTGCGGCGTAGGCGAGGCTGAGGTCGCGGGCGAGCGGCGCGGTGGACCAGCCGTCACCGGCGATGTGGTGGACGACGACGACGAGGACGTGTGTCTCGGGGCCGATGGCGACGAGCCGGGCGCGGAGCGGGGCCTCGCGGGTGATGTCGAAGCCGCGGCCGACCGCTTCGGCGACGAGGGCGTCGGCGTCGGGTCCGGCGGCGGTGACGACGTCGAGGACGGGACGGGCCTGCTCGGGCGCGAGGACGAGCTGGTGGGGGACGCCGTCGGTCTCGGGGAAGACGGTGCGCAGGCTCTCGTGCCGGGCGGCGACGTCGGCGAGGGCGCGGCGCAGGGCGTCGTGGTCGAGCGGGCCGGAGAGCCGCAGCACCAGGGGGATGTTGTAGGTGCCGTCGGCCGGGTCCATCCGGTTGAGGAACCACAGGCCCCGCTGGGCGTACGACAGCGGCAGCAGGTCGGGGCGTTCGCGGCGTACGAGGGCGCCGCGGGCGGGTCCCGCGTCGGCGAGCCGGGCGGCGAGGCCGGCGACGGTCGGCGTCTCGAAGAGCGCGGCGACCTCCAGGTCCGTGTCCAGGGCGGTGCGGATCCGGGCGACGAGCCGGGTGGCGAGGAGGGAGTGGCCTCCGAGGGCGAAGAAGTCGTCGTCGACGCCGACCCGGTCGAGGCCGAGCATGTCGGCGAAGACGCCGCACAGGATTTCCTCCTGTGGGGTGCGCGGGGCGCGGCGTTCGACCGTGGTGAAGTCGGGGGCGGGCAGGGCCTTGCGGTCGGTCTTGCCGTTCGGGGTGAGCGGCATCGCGGGCAGGGCGACGAGGACGGCGGGGACGAGGTGTTCGGGCAGCGTGGCGGCGAGGGCCTCGCGCGGGCCGCGGACGTCGGCGGCGCCGACGACGTAGCCGACGAGGTGGCGGTGTCCGCCGGGGCCGGGGACGACCGCGGCGGCGGCGTCGGTGACGCCGGGCAGGGCCCGCAGATGGGCCTCGACCTCGCCGAGTTCGATGCGCTGGCCGCGGATCTTGACCTGGGCGTCGCGTCGGCCGATGAACTCCAGCTGCCCGTCGGGGCGGTGGCGGACGAGGTCGCCGGTGCGGTACATGAGGCTGCCGTCGTCGGCGAACGGGTCGGGGACGAACGCGGCGGCGGTGCGCTCGGGGTCGCCGAGGTAGCCGAGGCCGACGCCGACGCCGGCCACGTACAGGTCGCCGGGGGTGCCGGGCGGGACGAGCTGCCGCTCGTCGCCGAGGACGTAGAGGGTGGTGTTGCGCACGGCGTGGCCGATGGGGGCGGTGATCCGCCGCTCGTCGAGGGTGTCGGGGGTGAGGACGGCGTGGGTGACGTCGTCGGAGCACTCGGTGGGCCCGTACGCGTTCATCATCGGGATGCCGGGGAAGCGGGCGAACCAGCGGCGGCACAGGTCGGCGGGGAGTTCCTCGCCGGTGACGACGAGCCGGCGCAGGGTGGGCAGGGCGGGGACCTCGGCGCCCTCGTCCCAGATGTCCAGGGCGGCGCGCAGCAGGGAGGGGACGACTTCCAGGACGGTGACCTCGTCGTGGGCGACGAGCCGGAACAGGCCCAGCGGGTCGGCGGCGAGGAGCTGGTTCACGGCGAGGACGCGGCCGCCGGTGAGCAGCGGGGCGATCATCTGCCAGACGGAGACGTCGAAGGTGAGGGGCGCGTTCTGGACGACGGTGTCGGCGCCGGTGAGGACGAGGTCGTCGACCTTGGCGAGCAGGTGGTTGTTCATGCCCCGGTGGTGCACCATCGCGCCCTTGGGGCGGCCGGTGGAGCCAGAGGTGAAGATGACGTACGCGAGCCGGTCGCCGGGCGGGGCGGTGATGTCGGCGGCCGGGGCGGGGCCGTTCGGTTCGTCGACGGCCAGAACCCGCGTGCCGGTTCCGTCGACGACGACGGCGGCGGTCTCCTCGTGGCCGGGCCCGGTGAGCAGCCAGGCGGCGGAGGCGTCGGCGAGCAGGGAGGCGTTCCGCTCGTGCGGGGCGCGGGTGTCCAGCGGGAGGTAGGCGGCGGACGCGGCCTGGATGCCGAGGAAGGCGGTGATCGCGGCGGCGCCCCGGTCGGCGAGGACGGCGACGACGGTGTCCTCGCGGGCGCCGCGGGCGCGCAGCCGGGCGGCGAGCCGGTCGACCCGGTCCATGAGTGCGGCGTACGTGACGTCACCGTGGTCGTCGGTGACGGCGACGGCCTCGGGGCGCTCGGCGGCGACGGCGCGGACACGGCCCACGACGTCGGTCATGGTCTCCGGCGCGGCGGTGTCGTTCCATTCGACGAGGAGCCGGTGGATCTCCTCGTCCGACAGGAGCGGGGCGCTGCCGATACGGGTGCCGGGGGCGGCCGTGGCGGCGTCGGCGAGCCGGGCGAAGCGGGCCAGGAACGCTTCGGCCGTGGTGCGGTCGAAGAGGTCGGTGCGGAACTCCAGGGCGACGAGCAGGCCGGCCTCGGCACCGCCGGGCGCGCGGTGCTCGCGGACGTTGAACGACAGGTCGAACTTGGCGGCGCCGGTGGGCACGTCGACCAGGCCGAGCGCGAGCCCGTCGACGGCGGGCAGGGAACGCTCCGAGCTGTCCATGGAGATCATGACCTGGAACAGCGGGTGGTGGGAGGTGGAGCGGGCCGGGTTGAGCACCTCGACCAGCCGCTCGAAGGGCAGCTCCTGGTGGGCGTAGGCGTCCAGGTTGCTCGTGCGGACGCGGGCGAGGAGTTCGGCGAAGGTGGGGTCGCCGGAGGTGTCGGTGCGCAGCACGAGGGTGTTGGTGAAGAAGCCGACGAGGGCGTCCAGGCAGTCCTCGGGGCGGCCGGTGACGGGCGTGCCGAGGGCGATGTCGGTCCCGGCTCCGTGCCGGGTCAGCAGGGTGGCGACGAGCGCCTGGACGACCATGAAGGTGCTGGTGCCGGTGGCGCGGGCGAGCTCGGCGAGGCGGCGGTGGGCGGCCGCGTCGAGGCCGAGGGCGACCAGGTCCGCGGGGGCCGCCGAGCCGGCGCCTCGGGGGTGGTCGGCGGGCAGGTCGAGGTGGTCGGGCAGGCCGTCGAGCTGCCGTTTCCAGAAGGCGATCTGACGGGCGGCGGCGCTGTCGGTGTCGCTCTCGTCGCCGAGGGCGTGTCGCTGCCAGGCCGCGTAGTCGGCGTACTGGACGGCGAGCGGGGCCGGTGCGGGGGTGTGTCCGGCGCGGCGGGCCGTGTAGGCGTCGGTGAGGTCGCCGAGCAGCGGGGCGAGGGAGCCGGCGTCGGCGGCGATGTGGTGGAGCAGGAGCAGCAGGACGTGCCGGTCGGGGGCGAGGGCGAACAGGGTGGCCCGCAGCGGGGGTTCCGCGGCGAGCTCGAAGCGGTGGGCGACGGCGGTGGCCAGCTCGGCGTCCAGGGTGTCGTCGCTCGCCGTGCGGACTGTGAGCGCGGGTGTGTCGCCGGGCGGCAGGATGTGCTGGGCGGCGACGCCGCCGGTCTCGCGGTAGACGGTGCGCAGGATCTCGTGGCGGCCGGTGAGGTCGCCGAGCGCGGTGACGAGGGCGGACCGGTCGAGCGGGCCGTCGAGGGTGAGCACGAGCGGGATGTTGTACGCGGCGCCGGGTCCTTCGAGCTGGTCGAGGAACCACAGGCGCTGCTGGGCGTAGGAGAGGGCGAGGTCGCCGTCGCGGGGCACGGGGGTGAGCGCGGGGCGCTCGGCGATCGCGCCTTCGAGGCGTCCGGCCAGCCGGCGGACGGTGGGCGCGGCGAAGAGGGCCTCGACGCCGCAGTCCCGGCCGAGTTCGGCGGCGATCCGCCGGGCGAGCCGGGCGGCCATGAGGGAGTGGCCGCCGAGGGCGAAGAAGTCGTCGTCGGCGAGGACGGCGTCGCGGCCGAGGGCGTCGGCGAACAGGGCGGCGAGGGCGTGTTCGAGCGGGGTACGGGGCTCCCGGCCCGCACCGGAGGCGGACGGGCCCGGCTCGGGCAGGGCCTTGTGGTCGACCTTGCCGTTGGGCGTGACGGGGATGGCGTCGACGACGGTGACGGTCGCGGGGACGAGGTAACCGGGCAGGACCTCGGCGAGCGCCTCGCGGACGGCGGCCGGGTCGAGTCCGGCCGGGGTCGTGGGGACGACGTACCCGGCGAGCGCGGGAGTTCCGTCGGCGGACCGGCGTACGGTCACGGCGGACTGGGCCACGGCGGGCAGGCGCAGCAGCGCGGCCTCGGCCTCACCGGGCTCGACGCGGTAACCGCGGATCTTGGCCTGCTCGTCGGCGCGTCCGACGAACTCCAGTGATCCGTCGGCGAGTTGGCGTACGAGGTCGCCGGTGCGGTACATGCGTTCGCCGGGCAGCCCGAAGGGGTGGGCGACGAACCGCTCGGCGGTGAGCGCGGAGCGGCCCAGGTAGCCGCGGGCGAGGCCGGGCCCGGCGACGTACAGCTCGCCGGTGACACCGGGCGGCACGGGCAGCAGGGCGCTGTCGAGGACGTACACCCGGGTCTGGGCGATGGGGTCGCCGATGGGGGGTGTGCGGGAGCCGTCGAGGGCCTCGCTCATGGTGGCGCAGACGGTGGTCTCGGTGGGGCCGTAGCCGTTGACGAAGAGCCGGCCGGACGCCCAGCGGGAGACCAGTTCCTCGCCCGCGGCCTCGCCGGCGATGAGGATGGTCATGCCCGGGGGCAGGTCGGTGGCGGGGTCCATGACGGCCAGCGACGACGGCGGCAGGATCGCGTGGGTGATCCCGGCCTCGCGGGCGAACGCGGCGAGCGGGTCGCCGGGCAGCAGCCGCTCGGCGGGGGCGAGGACGAAGGTCGCTCCGGCGAGCAGGCCCATGCACAGCTCGGGCACCATCGCGTCGAAGCCCATGGAGGCGAACTGGAGGACCCTGCTGCCCGGGCGGACGTCCAGCCGCCGGACGAAGGTGTCGGCGAGACCCGGCAGGCCGGCGTGGGTGACCACGACGCCCTTGGGGCGGCCGGTGGAGCCGGAGGTGTAGATGACGTACGCGGCGTGCGCGGCGGTCAGCGGGGCGGTGCGGTCGGTGTCCGCGAGGTCGGCTCCGGACAGCGTGGCCAGCTCGGCGACGACGGCGGGGTCGTCGAGGGCGAGCGGGGTGCGCCCGGCGGCCTCGGCGACGGCGGTGGTGGACGCGTCGACGAGTACGCGGACGGGGGCCGCGTCGCCGAGGATGTGCGCGATGCGGGCCTCGGGGTAACCCGGGTCCACGGGGACGTACGCGGCCCCGGCCTTGACCACGGCGAGGATCGCGACGACGAACTCGGCGGAGCGGGGCAGCAGCAGGGCGACCCGGTCCTCCGGTCCGACGCCGCGGGCGGCGAGCAGCCGGGCGAGCCGGTTGGCGCGCCGGTTCAGCTCGGCGTAGTCGAGGACGGTGTCCTGGAACGCGAGGGCGGGCGCGTCGGGCGAGGCGAGGACCTGACGCTCGAACAAGGCGGCGAGCGTGGGGACTTCGGCGGGGGGCGCGACCGCGGCGGGGCGGGCGACCGCCGCGTCCCGCTCCTCGTCGTCGAGCAGTCCGATCCGGCCGAGCGGGGTCCCGGGCTCGTCGAGCGCGCGGGCGATCCGGCCGACGAACCGCAGGTAGCGGTCCTGGTGGGCGGCGAGCTCGGCGGAGGCGTACAGCTCCGGGTGGGCGTCGAAGTCGACGCGGATGGCGCCGCCGTCGCCCCGGTCGTAGACGGAGACGGCGAGGTCCTCGATGAGCCGCAGCGACATGTTGTGCGCGTCGGCGGGCAGTCCGGCGAAGCGCAGGTCGTAGTCGAACGGGACGACGTTGAGCAGCGGGCCGAAGAAGCGGCGGTGGTCGTTGGGCAGGCCGAGGTCGCGGCGCAGCTCCTCGCCGCGGTAGCGCTGGTGGGCGACGAGACCGCGCAGCGCGACCCGGGTGCGCTCCAGGAGTTCGCCGACGGTCGTGGCGTCGTCGACGGCGATCCGCAGCGGGACGACGTTGGCGGCCATGCCGGGCGCGGTGCGGGACGCGGGGCCCGGGCGGGCGGTGACCGGCAGGCCGAGCACGATGTCGGTGAGGCCGGTCATACGGTGCATGTAGGCGACCGTGGCGGCGATGACGACGCGGGAGCGGGCGGTGCCGGCCCGCTCCGCCGCGCGGACCAGGTCCTGCCGGACGTCCTCGGGCAGGTGGGCGCTGCGCCGGACGAAGTCGGCGGACGGCTTCAGCGGGCGGGTGGAGAGGGCGACCGGTTCGGGCTGGTCGGCGTACCGGCCGCGCCAGAACTCCCGGTCGTCGTCGAGGTCCCCGGACGCGCGGTACGCGGCGTCCTCGGCGAGGAGGGTGCGGACCGAACCGAAGGGCGTGGGGCCGGCGTCGGCGCCGGCGGCGAGCGCGGTGTAGACGTCGGCGACGCGGCGGACCAGCAGAGCGGCGCCGACGCCGTCGAGCAGGATGTGGTGGTAGGCGTGATACCAGAACCAGCGGTCCTCGGCGGCCTTGAACAGCGCGTACGTGAACAGCGGCGAGCCGGTGAGGTCGATGCGGCGACGCAGGTCGCGGCCCATCCACTCCTCGGCGGCGCGGCGGGGGTCTGCCTCGCCGGAGACGTCGACGGTCCGCAGGGTCCAGGCGGGCTCGGACCCGATCACCTGGCGGGGGCCGTCGTCGGTGTCCTCGAACCGGATGTGCAGGGCGTCCGCCTCGGCGGTCATCCGCCGCAGCGCCTGCTCGAAGAGCGCGGTGTCCAGGGCGCCGTGGATCTCCAGGTATTCCGCCGCGCGGAAGATCGGACTGTCGGGTTCGACGGCCTGCGCGAACCACACCCCCGCCTGAGCCCCGGTCAGCGGAAGCCGCTGCGCGCCGTCGGCAAAAGACTGAGACTGGTCCATGATTCCTCGCCATCCACCTACAGGTGCGCGACAGGCGACCCCTGGCACACCGCAAGAACAAACAGGTCAGTGGTTTCTCCGCAGACAGCGTCTGCTCACGGTGCGAAACGGTAGTCCGCGGCCCGCCGACCCCTCTGGACAGCGCCTATACGCCAACCTGCCTCTTTTCGGGGGCTCTTGGGTGTGCGAGAAAGACCCTGTCGAGGTCTGTCCGCCATCAGGAGATCCGCATGTCCATTGCCCTCCCAGTGAGTCAAGAATTCACTGGTGTCGCCGCCCGTGAAACACGCGACCGCGTCTTGGCGCGGGTGGAACGACGTATTCATGAATTCCTCGCCGAAGAGCGCCGTTCCTGGGCGGCGCTCAACGCGGATTCCGCCGAACTGATCGACTGTGTGAGCCGCATGGTGGGCAGCGGGGGCAAACGCCTGCGCCCCGCCTTCTGCGTCGCCGGCTATCTCGCCGGCGGCGGCGACCCGGAGGCACAGGTCGTCGTCGACGTGGCGGCCGCCCTGGAACTGCTGCACACCTTCGCGCTGCTGCACGACGACGTCATGGACGACTCGGGGCTGCGCCGCAACGAGCCGACCGCCCACGTCCTGCACTCGACGCTGCACGAGGAGCGGGACTGGCGCGGCGAGCCGCGCCGGTACGGCGAGAGTGTCGCCGTCCTCGCCGGCGATCTCGCGCTGGTGTACGCGGAGCGGCTGCTCGTCGACTGCCCGCCGCACGCCCGGCGGATCTGGGGCGAGCTGTGCACGGAGCTGATGATCGGCCAGTTCCTGGACGTACGGGCCGCCGCCCGGTTCGTTCCGGACCCCGAACTGTCCAGCTGGATCGCCCTGTTCAAGTCCGGCCGCTACACGGTCTACCGGCCGCTGGCCATGGGCGCGGAGCTGGCCGGCGCGCAGGAGCTGCGGCCCGCGTTCGAGCGGTACGGTCTCGCGCTCGGCGAGGCGTTCCAGCTCCGGGACGATCTGCTGGACGCGTTCGGCAGCTCCGACGTGATCGGCAAGCCCGCCCAGCTCGACTTCAAACAGCACAAGATGACGCTGCTGATGTCGATCGCGCTGCGCCACGAGGCGGAGGTCCGGGAGCTGGTCGGCGACGACCTCTCCGGGGCCGATCCCGAGCGGCTGCACGAGGTGCTCATCAGGACCGGGGTGCGCGACCGGGTGGAGGAGGTGGTCGCGGAGCGCATCGAGACCGCGCGGGCCGCGGTGCGCGGGGCGCTGGACCCGGACTGGGCCGCCGAGCTGCACACCATGGCGAGGCAGGCCGCCTACCGTGACAAGTGATCTGATCGGCCCGGGGCCGGCGGCCCCGGGCGCGTCCACCGCGAGCCCGGCCGTCTCCGGGCGGCTGGTCTCCGAACGGGTGCTCACGGACTGGGAGTTCGCGAGGCCGCCGGGCACGGCGGAGTCGTTCTGGGACGGGGTCGCCCCGGCCGAGGGGCTGGACGTCTTCACACGGGCGCTGGCCCGCGGCGCCGGACCGCTCCCCGGCCCGGGGGCGGTCCGGCTGCGGGTGCGGGCGGTGGACGCGTACCGCCCGCCGCCCGGCGAGCCGCCGCCCGCGTCCGGCGGGCCCTGGGCCGCGTACAGCGAGAGCGGGGACGTCCGGCGGATCCACTGGCCGGCCCGGGAGGCCTCGGGCACGGCGGGGCTGCTGACGGCGTCGCCCGCCCCCTCCCCCGGCGCGGCCGGCGCCCTCGTGGAGGTGTCCGCGAGCCATGAGGCGTTCCGGCGCAAGCTGGCGCGGATGGCGCTGATCGCCCCGCTGATGCTGAGCGGCGGGATGGCGCTGATCCACGGCGTGGCCGTCACCCGTGACGACGGGTTCACCGTGCTGCTCGCCGGGGCGTCCGGGTCGGGCAAGTCCACCCTCGGTCTGGCCGCGTTCGCCCACGGCTGGCGGGTGGTCGCGGAGGATCTGGTGTTCGTGACCGCGGACCGGGCCGTCGTCCCGCTGTTCCTGAGCGGCGCGTGGGAGTGCCGGGCGCATCCGGACGACCGGGCGCTGATCGAGCGGGTCACCGGGACGCCGGTCGTGGGGCACGCCTCGGAGCTGCCCGCGGACCACCGGGGGCGGGAGTACCTGTTTCCGGTGCGCCCCGGGGCCGGGCCCGCCCCGGCCCGGCCGCTGCCGCTGGACCTGGTGGTCTTCGTGGACCGGGACGGCGACGCCCCGGTGTCCTCCGGGGGACGCGCCGGGCAGGTCCTGGGCGCGGGCCCGCGCAGCACGCTGGGCGCGGGCCCGCGCAGCACGCTGGGCGCGGTGGCGAAGCTGCTGCGGCTCGACTTCGCGCCGGTCGTCCGGGAGACGGAGGAGACGCTGCGGCGCGTCGTCGAAGGGCTGCCGTCGCGGCGCTTCGCGGCGACCGGCCGGATCGCGGACGACGTACCGGCGTTCCTGGCCGCCCTCGACCGGTGGGCGTCCTGACGCTCCCGTCCTCACGGTGAACGCCTCGAAGGGCCGGCCCACTCGGGCCGGCCCTTCGAGGCGTGTACGGGAGCGGAGGCGCTGATCAGGCCATGGCGACCAGGATCCGGCGCTGCCCGGTGAACGCGCGGCGGCCGTGCGCGACCGCGACGTTGTCGACGAGCAGCAGGTCGCCGGCCTCCCAGGCGACATCCACGGCGGTCTTCATGCCGATCTCCTGGACGTGGGTGATGTACTCGGCCGGGATGGGGCTGCCGTCGGCGAAGAACGCGTTCTGCGGGAGTTCGTCCTCGGGGATGATCTCGGCGAGCGCGGCGGCGTCGTCGCCGAGTCCGGCGATGTGCCACTGGTCGGCCTGGTTGAACCAGACCTCCGTGCCCGTGACCGGGTGCTCCAGCGTCGCGCGGCGGAGCTGGGTGACGCGGAGGGTGCCGTCGGGCTGCCAGCCCCACTCGGCCTCGGCGCCGTCGAGGAACGTCTCGACCTCGGCCCGGTCCTCGGTCTCGAAGGTGGCCTGCCAGCTCTTGCCGAAGCCCATGCCGTCGTGGAGGTTCTGGGTGTAGCGGACGCCGGCGGCGAAGGCCGCCCGGATCTCCGGGTCGATGGACTCCAGCCACAGCCGGCCGTCGACGAGCGGGGTGGCACCGCCGGTGGCGGCCGCCACGTCGCAGAAGAACAGGATCCGGGAGGGCCAGGCGTGCGCGTACGACATCTCGTTGTGCATGGAGATCTCGAACTCGGCCGGGTACTCGGTGGAGGTGTAGAGGTTGCGGCCGACCTTGGTACGCGGCGAGTTGCCGTGGACGTACGCGAGACGGTTCGCCAGCAGCAGGTCGGCGGCGCCGTCGTAGCTGTCGGCGGTGATGCCGAAGCCGCGGAAGTAGACGGCGCGTTCCTCGGCCAGGAGCCGGGCGACGTCGGTGGCCCGCAGGTACTCCTCCAGGCCCTGCGGGGTGGCGTCGGCGCCCACGTCGGCGGGGCGCAGGATCCGGGGCAGCCAGGCGTTCTCGGTGGTCACGTGGAGTTCCTTTCAGGAGGGGGTCGCCGACGGGACGGCGTCCCCGGCAGGCTGGGAGGTCGTGGGCCGGGCGGCGCCGAAGTCGGGCGCGCGGCGGTCCCGGAAGGCGGCCACCGCCTCGCGGACGTCCGGCGAGTGGGCGGCGACGACCTGGACGGGGGCCTCCCTGTCGAGGGCGGCCGCCAGCGAAGGCGCGTCGGTGTTGGCCTGGAGCACCTGCTTGGTGAGGGCCAGGGAGACCGGGCTGTTCGCGGCGATCTCGGCGGCGAGGCCGAGCGCGGCGCCGGCCGGGTCGCCGGGGGCGGTCACCCGGCTCACCAGGCCGCGGGCGAGGGCCTCGTCGGCCGCCACGAACCGGCCGGTGAGCATCATGTCGGAGGCGAAGCCGAGGCCGGTGAGCCGGGGCAGCAGCCAGGAGGCGCCCATGTCGCCGCCGGAGAGTCCCATCTTCACGAAGGAGGCCCGGAAGCGGGCGCCGGGCGCGGCGAGCCGGATGTCGGCGGCGAGCGCCAGGGAGAGCCCGGCGCCGACGGCGGAGCCGTCGACGGCGGCGATCACGGTCTGCGGCAGGGCCGTGAGTCCGGTGACCGCCTCGGCCTGCCGGTGCAGCAGGTCGAGCAGGGTGAGCGGAGGCAGCGCGGCGATCCGGCCGACCTCGTCGATGTCGTACCCCGCGCAGAAGGTGCCCCCGGCGCCGGTCAGGACGAGCACTCGTACGGAGGGGTCGGCCCGCAGCTCGGCGCAGAGGTCCGTGAGGCGGGCGAACAGCTCCTCGTTCAGGGCGTTCTTGCGGGCGGGCCGGTTCAGGGTCGCCGTGACGACGCCCGGGAGGGGGCGGGTGACCAGGAGGGAGGGTTCAGACGCGTTCACGTGTGCGCTCCTCCGTGTGGCGGGCGACGAAGTCCAGGGAGGCGGGCAGGGCTCCGTCGACGAACCGCCAGTCGTGGCCGCCGGGCCGCTCGTGGTACGTGACCTCGTGGCCGCGCTCGCGCAGCGCGTCGCGGACCCGGCGGTTCATGGCCCGCATCCGGTCGTGGTCCTCGGTGCCGATGTCCAGGTAGAGGGCGGGCGGCGGGGTGTGGCCGTCCTTCCCGATCAGGCGGTACGGGTCGTACCGCCGCCGGGTCTCGCTGCCGGGCGGACCCCAGACCCGCTCGTGGCACTCCACGGTGGGCATGGCGAATCCGGGGTCCGAGCGGAACGCCGCGTACGGGTCCCCCGTCCGCAGCGGCGCCTCGAAGGCCCCGGCGTGCGAGGCGACCGCTCCGAAGACGTCGCGGTGCCGCAGCCCCAGGTAGAGCGCGGCGGCCCCGCCCATGGAGAAGCCTCCGACGGCGCGTCCGGAGCGGTCGGCTCGGGTGTGGAACGCCGTGTCGATGGCCGGCACGAGTTCGTGGACGAGGTGGTCCTCGTACCGCAGCCCGGCGTGGTCGTTGACGAACCAGCGGCGTCCGCTCTGCGGCAGGACGACGACGGTCCGGCCGGCGCCGACCAGGTCGACGAGACGGGTGTTGACGATCCAGGTCTCCTTGCTGCCGCCGTAGCCGTGCAGCAAATACAGGACGGGGTGGGCGGGTCCGTCCTCGCTGTAGCAGCCGGGCAGGACGATGTTGACGCCCTTGTCGCGGCCGAGCAGCCGGCTCGGCAGGCGCGGGGTGAGCACGCGGGCGGTCACGCCGCCTCCTGGAGGGAAGGGGCGGCCAGGGCCCGGCGGTCGATCTTGCCGGTCGAGGTGCGGGGGAAGGAGCCGGCGAGGTGGAAGGCGGCGGGGACCATGTAGCGCGGGAGGGCCGCCCCGCAGTGGGCGCGCAACTCCGCGGGGTCGGGGGCCGCGCCGTCGGCGGGCACCACGTGGGCGTGGAGTTCCTGGTCGCCGTCGGCGTCCGGGACGGCGACGCAGACCGCCTCGTGGACGTCGGGCAGCCGCATCAGGACCGCCTCGATCTCCTCCGGTTCGACCCGGTACCCCCGGATCTTGATCATGTGGTCGCGGCGGCCGAGGTAGCGGTAGCCGCCGCCCTCCAGCGACCGGACGAGGTCGCCGGTGCGGTGGATGCGGGCCGCTGTCCCGGGGGCCTCGGCGGGCGGGGTGCGGCCCCAGTAGCCGAGCATCACCGAGTCGCCTGTGACGCAGAGTTCGCCCTCGGCGCCCGGGACGTCCGGGACCGGCCGGCCGTCCCGGTCGAGCAGCCGGGTGTCGGCGTACGGGCAGGGGCGGCCGATGGGCGGGGGTGCGGTGCGGCCGGGGGCGAGGTCGGCGTCGGTGACCCGGTGGTGGGTGCAGACGTTGGTCTCGGTCGGGCCGTACAGGTTGTGCAGGGCGGCTCCCGGCAGCGCCGCGCGCAGCCGCCGCAGGTGCGCGAGCGCGAACGGCTCGCCCGCGAAGAGCACGGTCCGCAGCCGTGAACTCTCCAGCAGAGAGCGGTTCTTGGCGTCGAGCATCCGGATGAGGGCGCCGGGTACCGAGTACCAGACGGTGACGCCCTCCTCGGCGACCAGCCGGTTGAGCGCCGGGCCGAGGGCCCGCTGGTGCTCGGGCACGAGGACGAGGCAGGCGCCGGCGCTCGCGGCGGCGAAGACGTCGAAGACGGAGAGGTCGAAGTGGACGGGGGCGTGGGAGGACAGCCGGTCCTCGGCGGTCAGCCCGAACTCGGTCACGGTCCAGCCGACGAACGCGAGGGCGTTGCGGTGGGAGAGCATGACGCCCTTGGGCGTGCCGGTGGAGCCGGAGGTGTAGAGGATGTAGGCGAGGTCGTCGGGGCCGACGGCGGCGGGCGTGAACCCGTCGGGCGCCGGCCGGTCCACGGCCCGCGCCCAGCTCGTCGACCGGAGCGCCGGGACGCCGGGCGGGACGGGCGGCGCGGGCGGCGCGGGCTCGTCGCCGACGAGGACGGCCGTGCGCAGCGCGGCGGGAACGCCGTGCTTCTGGAGCAGCGCGAGCCGGGGCGCGTCGGTGACCAGGCAGCGGACGGCGCAGTCGCCGAGGATGTACCCGGCGCGGGCGACGGGCGTGGCCGGGTCGACCGGCACGTACGCGGCCCCGCACTTGAGGATCGCGTGGAGGGTCACGAGGGTCTCGGTCGACTTGCCGAACCACAGACCCACCCGGTCGCCGGGGCGGACGCCCTGCTCGCGCAGGGTCGCGGCGAGCGCGGTGGCCGCCCGGTCCAGGCCGGCGTAGTCGGTGGAGCGGCCCCGGTGACGTACCGCCTCGGCCGTGGGCCGGGTGGCCGCGGCGCGGGTCAGCAGCTCATTCAGCGTGCGCATGGCGGACTCCAGCGGGGCGGGGGGACGCGGCGCGGGCGCGGGTGGTGAGGCCGAGCTTCTCGGCGATCACCATCCGTTGCATGTCGGAGGTGCCGGAGGAGATCCGGGTGCCGAGCGCGTCGCGCAGATTCCGTTCGACATCGGTGTCGGTGGTGTAGCCGAGGCCGCCGTACACCTGGAGGGCGTCGAGGAAGGTCTCGACGGCGGACTCGCTGGTACGGAGCTGGGCCGCCTCGGCGTAGTGCGAGGCGACATCCCGCTCCAGGTCACAGGCGGCCCGGTGGGTGAGCAGCCGGGCCTCGTCCAGCCGGATCCGCATCTCGACGATGCGGTGGGACACGGCCTGGAACCTGCCGATGTTCCGGCCGAACTGCTCGCGGGTGCGCGCGTACTGGACGCAGTCGTCGATCTGCCGTCCCATGGTGCCGAGCAGCGGCGCCAGGATCAGCGAGCGTTCCCAGGCCATGGTGGCGGCGAGGACGCGGGAGCCCTGTTTCTCCGCGCCGAGTCGCGCGGAGAGCGGGACGCGGCAGCCGCTGAGGGTGATCTCGCCCCAGGGCGCGGTGCGCAGTCCGGCCTTCTCGTAGCGGGTCTCGACGGTCAGCCCCGCCTGGTCGCGGTCGACGAGGAAGGCGGTGACGCCGGTGAATCCGAGGGCCGGGTTGACGGTGGCGTACACGAGGAAGACATCGGCGAGGGGCGCGTTGGTGATGAAGCGCTTGGTGCCGTCGAGTACGTAGGTGTCCCCGTCGCGGCGGGCGGTGGCGGTGAGAGAGAGGGCGTCGGAGCCGGAGCCGGCCTCGGTGATGGCGTGGGCGCCGATCAGCCGGCCGTCACAGAGCCCGGGGAGATAGCGGTTCTTCTGCTCCTCACTCCCGAAGAGCAGCAGCGGGATCTCGGCGGCCCAGATGTGCGCGCCGAGCGCGATCATGAGGCCGTTGTCCCGGCAGCCTTCGCCCAGGCCCTCCAGCGCGCGGGCGCAGGTCAGCGGGTCCAGGCCGAGCCCGCCGTAGGCGCGGGGCACGGGGAGGCCGAGAACTCCGGCGTCGGCGCAGCGCTGCCAGTCGCCGGGCTGGAGCGTCCCGGTGCGTTCCCGGGCCGGGAGGTCGGCGCCGAGGTCCCGGCCGAGCCGGCGGAAGCGGTCGGCGAGGGCGGTCTGTTCCTCGGTGGGGTCGAAGGTCACGGGCGGCCGCCGACCGGGTCGAGGGCGGGCAGCCCGGCCAGCGAGGCGGCGATGTGGCCGTCGGAGACCACGTGGTCCTCCAGGGTGCCCGCCAGGTACTGGTCGTACGCGGACAGGTCGAGCAGACCATGGCCGCTGACGTTGAAGAGGATGACGCGCGGCCGGTTCTCCTCGCGGGCCCGTACGGCCTCGTCGACGGCGCACTTGACGGCGTGCGCGGACTCGGGGGCGGGGATGAGGTTCTCCGTGCGGGCGAAGAACGCTCCCGCCTCGAACACCTCCTTCTGCCCGTAGGCCACGGCCTCCATCAGGCCGCGGTCGTAGAGGGCGCTCACCAGCGGCGCGGCGCCGTGGTAGCGCAGCCCGCCGGCGTGTACGCCGGGCGCGACGAAGGTGTGGCCGAGGGTGTACATCTTCGTCATGGGAGTGGTGCCGGAGAAGTCGTTGTAGTCCCACGCGTAGCGGCCCCGGGTCATCTTGGGGCACGCTTCGGGCTCCACCGCGACCAGCCGGGTCGCGGCTCCGGTGCGCAGCTTCTCGCGGTGGAAGGGGAAGGCGAGACCGGCGAAGTTGCTGCCCGCGCCCATCGCGCCGATGACCACGTCGGGGAACTCCCCCGCCGACTCCATCTGGAGCAGGGCCTCTTCGCCGATGACCGTCTGATGCAGCAGGACGTGGTTCTCGCCGCTGCCGACGGAGAAGGCGCCGCGGGTCACGCTCCGGGCGTGTTCGAGGGCCTCGGCGTTGGCGATGGCGACGCTGCCGTCGCCGTCGGGCGAGGCGGCGAGCAGGGCGCGGCCCGCCTCGGTGGTGCCGCTCGGACTCGGGATGACGCGGGCGCCGTTGAGCTCCATCAGCACCCGGCGGTAGGGCTTCTGCCGGTAGCTGCAGTTCACCATGAAGACGGTGCAGGCGAGGTCGAGGGCGTGGCAGGCCATCGACAGCGCGGTGCCCCACTGGCCGGCGCCGGTGCCGGTGGTGATCTCCTGGACGCCGGCCTTCTTGTAGTAATAGGCCTGCGCGAGAGCCGAGTTGAGCTTGTGACTGCCGGAGGCGTTGGCGCCCTCGTACTTGTAGTAGATGTGCGCGGGGGTGTCGAGCGCCTGCTCAAGGCGGTGGGCACGGATCAGCGGGGTGGGGCGCCAGCGCTGGTACTGCGCGCGTACCGGGTCGGGGATCCTCACATGGCGCTCGGTGCCGACACTGCCGCGGTACATGGAGAGCGGGATGTTGGCCCCGGTGGAACCGCGGTCGGCCGTCCGCGCGTCGCCGTCCGGCTGTGCGGCGGGCCGGGCCCGGCGGACGTCGGAGGACGACACGTCGAGGTCGGCGAGGATGTTGTACCAGTGGGTCGGGACGTCGTCCTCGTCGAGAAGGTACTGGTTGCGCACGGCCCTCATGCCGGGATCTCCCTCCGCGGGCCGGCGACATGCCGGCGGACGAGCTCGATCAGGTCGCCGACGGTCTCCAGGTCGGCCTCCATGACGTCCTCGTCCTCGACGTGGCCGCCGAACTCGGTCTCCACGGCGAGCAGGAGCTGGAGCAGGTTGAGCGAGTCGAGCTGGATCATCGGCGAGTAGAGCGAGGTCTGCGCACCGATGTCCTGAGGGTCGAGCCGGAGATCGAGGGCGTCGACCATGAGTGCGCGGACCTTCGTGGCCACGTCGTCGTCGGGCAGCATGTCGAAAGGCTCCTTGGGGGCAGGAAATGCGTCGGGCCGGGATGACTTCGTGCGAGCGGCACCGTCATGACGCCGGAGAAGGATTCCCGCGACGGCCGACAGCCGGGGGCGCGGGAAAGCCGGGGAAAGGCGGGAAAAGACGGGGTTACGGAAAGGGGGATACGGGGGGTCAGTGCGGGGCGGCGAGAACGCGGGCGACGTCCGTGACGATCTCGCTCCCCATCACGAGAGAGAAGTGGTCACCAGGGAAGACCCGCAGGGCGAATTCCCCGGACGTCGCGTCCGACCAGGCGGCGGCGTGCGCGACGGGCACGCCCGGGTCGGCGTCCCCCACGTACGCCGTCACCGGCACGGTCACCGGCCGTGCCGCGGCGGGGCGGTAGGTCTCGATCAGCGTCAGGTCGGCGCGGAACGACGGCAGCAGCAGGGCCAGCAGCTCCGGCTCGGCGACCACCGCCGGGTCCATGCCGCCGAGCGCGAGCAAGCCCTCGACCATGGCCTCGTCGCCTTGGAGATGGAGGTCCCGGCCGCCCCGGGGGCTGAGCGGCGAGCCGTGTCCCGAGACGAACAGGTGTAGCGGCCGGGCCCGGTACAGCGCCTCCAGACGCAGGGTGACCTCGTACGCGAGGGCCGCGCCCATGCTGTGGCCGAGCAGCGCGACCGGCCGGTCGAACAACGGCAGCAGCTCCCGCGCCACGCTGTCGGCGAGCGGCGCCATGGCGCCGACGCACGTCTCCCCCAAGCGGTCCTGCCGCCCGGGGTACTGCACCGCGACGAGTTCCACGTCGTCCGGCAGGGCGTCGGCCCAGCCGTAGAACGCGCCGGCGGTACCGCCCGCGTGCGGCAGGCACACCAGACGGATCCTCGGCGCGAACACCGGGCGGGGCCGGCGCAGCCAGAGCCCGTCCGGGCCGGCGGCATTCGGGGCACGTACCGGGCTGGGTATCACTGGCGGCCTGCTTCCCTGGGCTTCTCGAACGGCCGGGACTCACCCGTCCCGGCATTTCAAGTACCGCACCCTAACGTCATTCCACGGCTCGTCAACACCCGATTCGGGCGGCAGTTTCGCCGTGCAGAACTCATCCAGTCCACCGACGTCCGGACTCCGTACATTGGTCCGCCGTCACGTCGCGAATTTCCTCCCTGTTGCCCGTCGCCGGAGAAATTCCGCTCATTCGATCCTGCCGAAAGAGAACCGTCACGCCATGAATTCCCTCCCTCTGCGCCAGGTCTATGTCGACGGCCGGTGGACCGCCCCGCGCGCCACCGGCACGATCTCCGTGGAGAACCCGGCGACCCTGCGGATCGTCGGCGAGGTCCCGGACTGCGGCAGCGAGGACGTCTGGCGCGCGGTGGACGCCGCCCGACGGGCGCTGCCCGGCTGGGCGGCGACCGGCGTCGAGGAGCGCGCGGCGGCCCTGACGGCGCTGCGCGAGGCCCTGGTGAAGCACCGGGACGAGCTGGCGGAGACCGTCACCCGGGAGATGGGGGCACCCCTCTCGTTCTCCCGGCGCGTCCAGGCGGGCCTGCCGGTGCGGGTACTCGACGGCTTCACGGCGGAGCTCGCCGCGGCCACCGCCGAGGAACGGATCGGGCACTCCCTCGTGGTGCGCGAGCCGGTCGGCGTGGTCGGCGCCATCACCCCGTGGAACTACCCCCTCCACCAGGCGGTCGCCAAGATCGGCGCCGCCGTCGCGGCGGGCTGCACCCTGGTGCTCAAGCCGAGTGAACTCGCCCCGCTCTCCTCCTGCTTCCTTGCGACGCTCATCGACGGGATCGGGCTGCCGCCGGGCGTCTTCAACCTCGTGCCCGGCCGGGGCACGACGGCGGGCGCCGCGCTGACCGTCGACGACGGCGTCGACCTGGTGTCCTTCACGGGGTCGCTGGAGGCCGGCCGGAAGGTCGGCGCGGCAGCGGCCGGTACGGTCAAGAAGACCTGCCTGGAGCTGGGCGGCAAGTCCGCCACGCTGGTCCTGCCGGACGCCGACCTGGTCACCGCCGTCGAGGACGGGGTCCACAGCGCCCTGCACAACGCGGGACAGACCTGCACCGCCCGCACCAGGCTGCTGGTGCCGCGGGCGCGGCTGGACGAGGCCCTGGACATCGCCCGTGCGGTCGTCGCCGGCTACGTGCCGGGCGACCCCGAGGATCCGGCGACCCTGCTGGGCCCGCTCGCCTCCGCCGGGCAGCGGGAGCGGGTCCTCGGCCATCTGGCGCGGGCCGCCCGCTCGGGCGCCCGCCAGGTCGCCGGCCAGGACATCGCGGCCGCACTGCCCCCGACCGGGCATTACGTGGCGCCGAGCGTCTGGGCGGACGTCAGCCCGTCCATGCCGCTGGCCCGTGAGGAGATCTTCGGCCCCGTTCTCGCGGTCATGGCGTTCGAGGACGACGACGAGGCGGTGTCGCTCGCGAATCACTCCGAGTACGGCCTCGCCGCCACCGTGTGGTCCGGCGACCGGGATCGCGCCCTCGCCGTGGCCCGCCGGCTCCGGGTGGGCCAGGTCGACGTCAACGGCGCCAAGTTCAACGCCGCCGCTCCGTTCGGGGGTTACAAGCAGTCCGGCATCGGCCGGGAACTCGGCCGGCACGGCATCCGGGAGTTCCAGGAAGTCAAGTCCCTCCAACTCCCGGTCTGACCCTGCCCGGTGGCCGCCACCGGACCGAGGCCCCCTTCTCCCTCCCCTGTTCCCTGCACCTCGACTCGAAACGACGGGTGACACCGTGTCCCTGCGCATGCCGCACATCCATGTCGAATTCCCTCCGGAACTCAGTCCGTTCGCCGACCGGGCGGAGGCCGGCGCCCGGGCCTTCGTGGCCCGCTTCGGCCTCGCCCCCGACGAGGCCGCCCGCCACCACCATGAGCGCTCCCTGCTCGGCACCCTGATGGGCAGGGCGTACCCGCACTCCGGCGCCGAGGAGCTCCAGCTCGTGACGGACTGGATCAGCTGCATGCTGGTCCTGGACGACCAGTTCGACGAGACCTCCCTCGGCACGGAGCCGGAGCGGCTGCGCGAGGTCTGCGACGAGGTCCTCGGCTGGTTCACCGAGGACGGCTCCGTCGACGACGCCGGCCCGGCGGCACACTCCCTGACCCGGGTGTTCCGCCCCGCCTACGCGGACCTGTGGCGCCGCACCGTCCCGCTGACCTCGCCGGCCTGGCGCCGCCGGCTCGCCGCGCACATCGGGGCCTTCTTCGACACCTGCGTGTGGGAGTCGGAGAACCGGCTCGCGGGCCGTGTCCCCGGCCTGGACGAGTACATCGCCCACCGGGGCCGCGCGCTCATGCCGTACCTCGACCTCATCGAGGTCACCACGCACTTCGAGGTGCCGGAGGAGATCTACACGCTGCCGGCCTTCGCCGAGATGAACGCGGCGCTGTCCGACGCGGACCTGTGGACCAACGACCTCTTCAGCTGCGAGAAGGAGGCGCTGCTCGGCGACCCGCACAACCTTGTCCTGGTCCACCGGCACGCCCACGGCACGGACCTGCAGACCGCCGCGGACGCCGTCGGGGAGATGGTGCAGGGCCGCTTCGACCGTTTCACCGAGCTCAGTTCCTCCTTCGCGAAGCTCCTGACGCCCGCGCAGCGCGCGCTCTTCCCGACGGACCGCCTGGAGCGCCACGTCGCGGGGCTGCGGAGCTGGCTCACCGGCCAGCTCCAGTGGCGCTTCGAGACGCTGCGGTTCGACCCCACGCGGCCCGAGGTCACCAGCACCGCGGGGTCCACCCCGCTGTAGGCGCGCGTCGTCGACCGACTTCCCCCACCGTGACCCACCGTGAACGGGGTACGCATGCGAGACCGTTACGCGACACTCAGACATCTGGAGACCCTCGACCCGAAGGCGGACCACCAGGAGATCCACCGCATATCCTCCGACCGCGAGTTCCCCTGGGACTACGGCCGGGGGCTCGAGGTGGCGATCTGGCGCACCTGTTGCGTGCCCGCCATCTCCGACGTCCTGGACGGCAGCGGCGAGTTCGCCCTGCGCGCCCAGAAACGTTACGACGACACGCGGATCCTGCTCGGCGAACTGGTCCGCGGGGGCTACGACTCCACCCGCGGGCGCCAGGCGATCCGGCAGATCAACCAGGCGCACCACCGGTTCGACATCGCCAACGAGGACATGCTGTACGTCCTGTCGACCTTCGTCTTCGAGCCGGTCCGCTGGATCGACCGCTGGGCCTGGCGGCCGACCTCCGAGACGGAGCGGCTGGCCGCCTTCTACTTCTTCACCGGGGTCGGCAAGCGGATGAACATCCGTGAACTCCCTACCGACTACGACTCGTTCGAGCAGTTCAACCGCGAGTACGAGCGGGCCCGCTTCCAGCGGGCCGCGAGCAACCACCGCGTCGGCACCAACATCCTGGGCCTCTACGCGTCCTGGTACCGGCGCCCGGTCAGCGATCTGGTCGCGGCCACGCTGCCGTGCCGGCTGGACGCACCCGCGCTCGACGCCCTCGGCCTGCCCGTCCCGCCCCGGTGGGTACGGGCCGTCCACCGCGCCGGGCTGCGCGGCCACGCGGGGGCCGAGCGCGTCGCGCCGCGGCTGATGGCACGGCTGATGACCCGGCCGACCGCGCGGACGTACCCGGGCTACCCGCACGGTTACGACCTCGCCGACATCGGTCCCCAGCGGACCGTCCCGCCCGTGCGGCAGCAGCCGACGGCCCGTGTCGACAGCCTCAAGGACTGAGCACATGACCGAGACCACAGCCCTCGCGGCGCCCTTGGCGGCCATCGGCGACACGCCCCTGCGGCCGGTCGTCGTCCCCCTCGGCGACCGGACCGTGCGGATCTGGCTGAAGCTGGAGGCCGAGAACCCCTTCGGGTCGATCAAGGCCCGTACGGCGGAGGCCCTGTTGAACGCCCTGGAATCGAGCGGGGCGCTGCGTCCGGGGATGCGGGTGGTCGAGTCGACCTCCGGCAACCTGGGCGTGGCCCTCGCCGGCCTCTGCCGGCATCGCGGCTACCGCTGCACGCTGGTGGTGGAGCCGAGTACGCCGCCCGCCAGTGTCGCGCGGATGCGCGGGTACGGCGCCGAGGTGGTGACCGTGCGCGAGGTGCCGGGCGGCCGGACCCTCGGGGCCCGGCTCCAGGCCGTACGGGAGATCGTGGCGGCCGACTCCGACGCCGTGTGGACCGACCAGTACGACAGCCCCGCCAACCCCGGGGTGCACGAGTGGCAGACCGCCGCGGAGCTGATGAAGGCCGCGCCGGACGGCCGGTTCGACGCGGTCGCCGTGGCCGTGTCGACCGGGGGCACGCTGGCGGGGATCGCGCGGTTCTTCCGCGACCACGCCCCGGACACCCGGGTGATCGCGGTCGACGCGGTGGGATCCTCGGCGCTCGGCGGAGCCCCGGCCGACCGGCCGTTCAAGCTGATGGGCTTCGGCTCCGGACAGGTGTCGGGCTTCATCGATCCGCGGCACGTGGACCATGTGGTGCGGCTGACGGACCAGGCGGCCGCCGCGGCCTGTGCGCTGATCGCCTGTCGGACCGGGATCTCCCTCGGCGGCAGCGGCGGCGCCGCGGTGCTCGCCGCGGTCTCCCGGGCGCTCCTCGACCCGTCGCTGCGGGAGATCACCTGCGTCTGCCCGGACAGCGGGGAGAAGTACCCGCAGCTCCGCGACGCCCCGGCCGACGGCGGTCCCGGCTGCGCGGGGGACATCCGCGCGGCCCTGGGCCTGCTGGACCGGGTGCGTACGGGGGAACCGTCCGCGTCCACCCCGCCGAGCCGGCCGAACCCCCGGAAGGGAACGCACTGATGACACCGCACGACGACACGACGCTCACCTATCTGGACAGCGCCGACGTGGCCCGGCTCTGCGACGGACTGCCCGTCGCCGACCTGGCGCACGACACGCTGCTCGCCTACCGGCGCAAGGAGGCGGGGCTCACCCCCGAGGCCGCGCTGCGCTGGACCACCCCGTCCGGGGCGTCGGCGCGCAGCCTCGTCCTGCCCGGCTGGGCGGACGGCGCGTACGGCTGCAAGATCATCAACGCCTCGCTGGGCAACCGGCTCCTCGGCCGCCCGCGCGCCGCCGGGCTGGTCGTGCTCGACGACCCGGAGACCGCGCGACCGGTCTGCATCATGGAGGGCGGCCGGATCAGCGCCCTGCGCACCGCCGGTGTCTCGGTCGCCGCGCTGCGCGCCGTACGCGACCTGGCGGCCGTCCGGCGGGTGGCCTTCCTCGGCTGCGGCCGGCAGGCCGAGGTCCACCGGGAACTGCTGGCGAGCGCCTGCCCCGGCGTCGAGGAGCTGTTCGTGTACGACCAGGACGCGGGCCGGGCCGAGGAGCTCGCCGGCCGCTGGCGCGCGGCGGACCCGGCGGTCGCCGTCACGGTGACCGCGGACGCCCGCGCCGCCGTCGAGCGGGCCCAGGTGACGGTGGCGGTGACGACGACCACCGAGCCGTACGTGGAGCTGGACTGGGTGCCGGCGGGCGGGACCTTCGTCAACGTGTCCCTCGACGACGCGGCGGAGAGCCTGCTCCTGGGCTGCGACCATCTGTTCGTCGACGACTGGGAGCTGGTCGTCGACGACGACCACCGGCTGCTGGGCAAGCTGGCCCGGGCCGGCCGCGTCACCGGTCCGGGGACCGCCGCCCCGGCGGGCGGCCGGTCGGTGGACGCCTCCCTGCCGGAGCTGTTCGCCGGCGACTACGCGCGGACGGTCGCCGCGGACGACCGGGTGGTGATCAACCCGTTCGGCATGGGCGTCCAGGACATCGCGCTGGCCGCCGCCGTGTACGCGCGGGCCGTCGAGCAGGGCGTCGGCCTCTCCCTGGCCCACTGATCCAGGGGCCGGTACGGCAATCCCCCACCCCGCCCGGCCCCTCGTACGACCGTGGCCCCGCCGGATTCCCGGCGGGGCAGCTCCGTGCGTGCCGGTGCGGTGGGGTTCACCGGATGCGGTGGCTCTCCCAGAAGGGGGTCAGGTCCTTGTCGGTCATGGACTGGGCCGTCTTCTTGAAGTCGGCGGTGGTCGCGACGCCGTACCAGTGGTCGGCGGCGTAGCGCTTGAGGACACGTGCCATCGTGGCGGCACCGACCGTGCGTTCGAGGTCCGCCAGGGCGCAGGGGCCGGAGCCGTACACGACGCGCTGGAACCAGCCGGGCCGTCGCGACCAGTCGGCCATCGAGCTGGTGAGCGCGGCATCCTCGTCGGGCCAGCCCTCCGGGTCCCAGCAGTCGAGGGTGTCCCAGCCGTAGAAGCGGCCGTTGGCGTACTGGGCGAAGCTCTCGTCCAGCCAGGGCGTGCGGTACTCGTCGTTGCCGACGATGCCGTACCACCACTGGTGGGCCACCTCGTGGACGACGGCATTGCCCTCCTCGGTGGTGCCGAGCAGGACCAGGCCGGGGTACTCCATACCGCCGCCGAACTGCGGGGTCATCACCAAGTCGAGTTCGCCGTAGGGGTAGTCGCCGAACTCCGCGCTGAACTGGTCGACGGCTGCGGCGCCGTCCCGGCGGGCCATCCGTACACCCTTCGCGGGTGTGCCGGGCGCCCAGTACGACCTGATCCGGACCCCGCCGGGCGTGGTGTCCTCGGCGGTGCGGAACGGACCCGCCGCCCACGCGAAGTCCCGTACCCGGCGCGCGTCGCTGTGGGTGAGGGTGCGCCCCGGCTCGCCGGGCCTGGTGCTGGTGCGGCCGGTCGCCGGGACCCTGAGGCGCGACGGGTGGTCGAGCGTGACCTGGAAGTCGCCGGTCAGGGCGTAGAAGCTCTCGCCGGTCGACACGTACGGATCGAGGTGCCATCCCGTCGCGTCGTGTACGGCCAGTACGGGCAGCGCGTTGCCGAGGAAGCGGAACGCGCCCTCGCTGCCGAAGCGGTTGTTGCGGCTGGGCACGGTGAGGGACACGTCGAAGGAGACCGTCGTGCGCCGACCGCTTTCGAGTGGCCTGGGCAGGGTGATACGCAGCGCGGTGCATCCCACGCCGAGCGGGCCCGCCGTGCCGCCGCGCACCCGGGACACGGTGACGGCAGAGGGGCTGCCGGAAGTGCCGCAGCCGTCCTCACCGTTGCCCCACAGCCGCAGGTACACCTCGCGCAGGGGTTGCCCGGACGCGTTGCGGAACGACACACGCTCCCGGCCGCTCCAATGACTGCCGTCGGAGTCCGCGCGCAACGTGACGTCGTAGCGTGCGCGATCGGGCGTCGCGGCCGTGGCTTCCGGGGCAGCCTCGGCGACACCGGATCCCACTATGACGAGCAGCGAGAGCAAGGCAACCAGCCTGCGGCGTAGGCCAGTTGATGGCAATGCGGTCATGAACGGCATGGCAGCCAATCGTGCCACAGCACTTCCGCCATGGGCCCTTGCGCACGAGAAGCGAACGAGTCGTTTCCGCTCGTCTCAGCAGGGGCGGGAGGAAGGGCCGTCGAAGCGGGCCCAGATCGGCGTCCAGTCGCGGGTGTACAGGACGAGGTTGGTGTCGGCCTGGACCCGCAGCCAGGCCCCCAGATCGCCGCACCTGTTCGTGCCCGTGGCCCACATCGGGTTGCCCGCGCCGTCATAGATGACGACGTTGCCGTCCCGCTGCATCCACAGCGACGCGTTCGAGCCACGGGTTCCGGTCTGCCACTTCGCCGTGTAGAACGGGGCGCCGTGGAAGTAGAGGACGACATTGCCGTCGCTCTGCATCCACAGCTCGTACCAGCCGCCCGGTTCGGTGTTGACGGCGATGTACGTGTTCGGCGTCAGGCACTCGCCGGGGGCGAGGTAGTCGTGGTACCCCCAGCCCTGTGGGGGCGTGGTGCAGTCGTAGTCGGGGAACGCCTGAGCCGTCACGCCGCCCGCGGCCGTCGACGGCCGTGAAAGCAGACGTCTCCGCTGCGCTTCCCGCAAGGTCGGAAGGCCCTTGAGAGACGCGGACGGCAGCGCGGGGACCTTGGTGTCCCCCTTCTTCGGCCAGTCGGACCTGCCGGGCCCCGGGTGGGCCATGCCGGAGATCGTGTGCGAGGCCGGGTGCGAGCGGCCGGCAGACGCCGCTCTCTCGGCTCCGGAAGCAGTCGATACACCGGTGGCGCCAAGCACGACGGCGGCGAGCGCGACACCTGCCATGGTTCGTCTGAGGTTCATACCGACATGCCACCGCACGGTGTTCAAGAATCGGTCAACAGGCGATAAACGGGGCCGGATATGTCATTGCGGCCACCGGGCCAGTCAGCTCCACACGAAGCGGCTCCGCCGAAAGGTGGGCCGGGCGAGCCGGACACGGACGTACCCGGCGACGCCCCAGACTCCGCCTGAAGGCCGCCCCGCTCGGACGCTCACGGGACGGTCGGACCAGCAAGA
Source organism: Streptomyces laurentii (assembly GCA_002355495.1). Classification (GTDB taxonomy): domain Bacteria; phylum Actinomycetota; class Actinomycetes; order Streptomycetales; family Streptomycetaceae; genus Streptomyces; species Streptomyces laurentii. Next base: position 7,911,156 of record AP017424.1, on the reverse strand, counting down.
GCAGCCGCAGGCTCGGGCGATCAGCCGCGGTCGAGACGCGGCAGCGACGCACAGAGGTGCTCGGGCATTTCCGGCAGGGCTTTGTGGATCCCGCCGCACCCCGCATCGCCGCTCGTGGCGACCGGCCGCCAGCCAGAGGAGTCCGCCTGGTAGAACCAGCGCCGGGAGACGCTGGAGGAGGAGCATCCGTCGCCGGCGTCTCCGCACGCCGGCCCCATCCGGGTCGACAGGTCCAGCACCAGCCACCTGCCGTCGCAGCCGCGTTCCTCCCAGCTCGTATGCTTGGGGATGTCCGTGTCGTTGACCGCCTGTCGGTACGAGGACGAGGTGCAACGCGGCGGCGTGGGGTCGCAGCCGTTCTCACCGCACTGCCGCAGGGCGGGTAGCACGGCACCGACGGGGGTGTACACGTCCATGCTGTTCACCATGACCCTGCGGGAGCCCAAGGGCTCGCCCAGCTTCACCGTCGCTTCGACCCGCCGTGTGCCGGTGCAGCCGGAGCCCTGGTCCAGGGAACGGGTCTCATACGTGACCTTCACGTAGACCACGCCGTGCTCGACGGTGTCGAGCTCACCACGCAGGCCGCGCACACAGTCGCGTGCCCCGTCGGGCACTTCGGCATCGACCACCAGAGACCGGCCGCCGTCGGCGGCACGGACGCCGTCGATGCGAATCGGAGCGGCGAGCGTCCAGGCGGCGGCCGTGACCGCTTCTGTCGCCTCCGCGTGGGTCTCGGCGGTCTTGGAACCGCAGCCGGCGAGAACCACCAGGGCCACGCCGAGCACGACCACCCATATCCCCCGCTGCCACATGCCATGTCCCCCATCCGCCGAAAATGCGCAGCCTAGCGTGCCCCCAGGCGTCCCTCACCGTCTCCTCCCGGACCGCCTGCGGGGCGGATCCAGGCCGAGCACGTCGTCCGGGGCGGGGAAGACGCCGCAGCGGTGACTCGCCGCGACGGCTCCCCAAGATCCGTGCTGGTTCCCGTCCGCACGGGAGCGGTGACGGGGACCCCCGCGAGCGGTCCGTGGCCGCCACCGGGGAGCGTCTCACCGTCCAGCGTGACCTGGATGACCTCCCGCGCCCCCGGCTACGCCCCCCCTCAAAAGGAAGCGAAGTCGTCGACACGGCAGACATGGCCTGACACGACACGAGGTCAGTAGGACTTCGGCAGCCCCAGGGTGTGATGCGAGACGAAGTTGAGGATCATCTCCCGGCTCACCGGGGCGATCCGCGCCACCCGGGAGAGCGTCAGCAGCGAGGCGAGCCCGTACTCGGTCGTGAGGCCGTTGCCGCCCAGGGTGTGGATCGCCTGGTCGACGGCATGGGCGCAGGCCTCGGCGGCGGCGTACTTGGCCATGTTGGCGGCCTCGCCCGCGGCCATGTCGTCGCCCGCGTCGTAGAGTGAGGCGGCCTTGCGGGTCATCAGCCGGGCGAGTTCCAGCTCGATGTGGATCCGGGCGAGCGGGTGGGCGACGGCCTGATGAGCGCCGATCGGAGTGGACCACACCTGCCGGGTACGGGCGTAGTCCACGGCCTTGTCCAGGGCGTACCGGCCAAGGCCGACGGCGAACGCGGCGATCATGACGCGTTCGGGGTTCAGCCCGGCGAAGAGCTGCTGGAGCCCCGCGTCCTCCTCGCCGACCAGCGCGTCCGCGGGCAGCCGCACGTCGTCCAGGACGAGCTCGAACTGCCGCTCCGGGGCACCGAGTTCCATCGGGATCTGGTGATGGGCGAAGCCCGGAGTGTCGCGCGGGACGACGAAGAGACAGGGCTTGAGGCGGCCGGTGCGGGCGTCCGCCGTCCGGCCCACGATCAGGGTGGCGTCGGCCTCGTCGACCCCGGAGACGAAGACCTTCCGGCCGGTGAGCAGCCAGTCCGTGCCGTCCCGGCGGGCGGTGGTGGTCAGCCGGTGGGAGTTGGATCCGGCGTCCGGCTCCGTGATACCGAAGGCCATCCGGGAGGAGCCGTCGGCCAGTCCGGGCAGCAGCCGGCGCTTCTGCTCCGGGGTACCGAAGCGGCTGATGACCGTGCCGCAGATGGCGGGCGACACCACCAGCATGAGCAGCGGGTTGCCGGCCGCGCCGAATTCCTCCATGACGAGGGAGAGTTCGGTGATGCCGCAGCCCCCGCCGCCGTACTCCTCCGGCAGGTTGACCCCGAGGTAGCCGAGCCGTCCCGCCTCCGCCCAGAGCTCCTCCGGGGAGCGAGGGTCGGGGCCGGCGTCGCCCCGGCCGCGCGCGAACGCGGCGACGGCCTCCCGCAGCGCCCGGTGCTCGGCGCTCTCCGCGAACGCGCCGCGCCCGCTCATCGGTCCGACTCCAGCTCCAGCTCCAGCTCCAGCTCCAGCTCCAGCTCCGCGAGGATCTCGGCGGTGTGCTCGCCGTGCCCGGGAGCGGCGCCGCGCAGCGAGTCGAGTCCGGCGCCGAACAGGACGGGAAAGCGGACCTGCCGGCGCGGCTCCTCGGTCGGCGACCCCGGCAGGGTGCCGACCAGGTCGCGGGCGGCGACGTGCGCGTCGGCCAGGAACGCGTCGGCGGTCTCGTACACCGGCGCCCAGGGCAGATCCAGTCCGGCGAGCGCGGCACACCACCAGGCCAGGTCGCGGCGGGCGAAGACGCCGGTGAGCAGCTCCCGGATCCGCCCACGGGCCCGGGTGCGCGCGGTGCGGCGGTCGTACGCGTCGTCGTCGAGCTCGGGGAACTCCCCGGCGAAGGCCGTGCGGAAGGTCAGCCAGAACTTGTCCTCGAAGGTCGCGAGCGCGATCCGGCCGCCGTCGGCGGCGGTGAACACGTCGTTGTCACCGGTGACCAGGGGGCTGTCGGCGGCGTCGGGCAGCGTGCGCAGGGGCAGCGCGAGCGGCCCGGCCCAGGCGGCGGCCGCCTCGTGCAGCGACACGTCGAGGTGCTGGCCGTGGCCGGTGGTGCGGGCGGCGGCGACCGCGACCGCGGTGGACAGCGCCGCGTACATCGCTCCGGCGAGGTCGGCGATCCTCAGGCCCACCCGGTCGACGCGCTCGCCGGGGCGGTGCGGCACGGCGAAGAAGCCCGACAGGGCGAGGAAGTTGAGGTCGTGGCCGGGCCGGGCGGCGTACGGGCCGTGCTGTCCGAAGCCGGTGATCGAGCACAGCACCACCCGCGGGTTGGCCTCGCGCAGCCGCGCGTACCCGAGGCCCATGGCGTCGAGGACGCCGGGCCGGTGGCTCTCCACCACGGCGTCGCTGCGCTCCACCAGACGCAGCAGGGTGTCCCGCCCGGCCGGGTCGCGCAGGTCCAGGACGAGGGAGCGCTTGTTGCGGTTGAGCGCCGCGAACGTCTCCGGCTCGACCAGCCGGCCGTAGTCGCCGCCGTCCGGGCTCTCCACCTTGATCACGTCGGCGCCGAGGTCGGCCATCAGCACCGTGGCGAATCCGCCGGGCAGCAGCCGCGAGAGATCGAGGACCCGTATGCCGTCCAGGGCCGGCCAGCCCGCCGTCACTTCCACTGCGACTCCTTTCGTTCCCGCGGCCTCCGGTCGAGGGCGGGCCCCAGCGGGCGCACGCTACCGGCGGCGGGGCGGCCGGTCCTGGACGGGATCTGGACGGCTCCTGCCTCCCTCCTCCGGTTCCCTCCCGGGAGGGAACGGCTTCCAGCCGCCGGGGGATCCGGCACCAGGGGCCCGCGCGATGGGATGGAGTCAGCGCCGGACGGACCGGCAGCCCACCGCCGAGGAGAGTCACCATGCAGGTCACCGCACCGGCCGCCCCGCGCACCGCCACCCCGCACGACGGCTTTCCGTACGCCGGTCTTCCGCACACCGGCCTTCCGCGCGTCGACGCCCTGCTCACCGAGTCGTTCCGCCCCGCGGACACCGAGGCGCCGCTCTCGGACCACACCGTCGGTTCCCTGCTCCGCGAGGTCGCCGCGGGCCGGCCGGACGCCCTCGCCCTGGAGTCGGTCCCGGACGACGGCGGCGTCCCGCGCCGCTGGACGTACGCCGAACTGCTCGCCGAGGCCGAGAGCGTGGCCGGCGGGCTGCGGCAGCGCGTCGGACTCGGCGCGCGGGTCGCCCTGTGGGCGCCGAACGTCCCGGAGTGGCCGATCGTCGCGTACGCGGCGGCGCTGGCCGGGGTGACGCTGGTGACGCTCAACCCGGCGCTGCGGGCCGGCGAGCTGACCCACGCCCTGCGCACCTCCGGGGCCGAGATGCTGATCCACGCCGATGTCGCCCGGGGCTACGACATGGCCGCGACGGTACGAGCGGTGACGCCGGGCCTGCCGGGGCTGCGGCACGTCGTACCGCTCGCCGCGTGGGAGTCGCTGCGGGGTGCCGCACCGCTGCCCTCGCGGGAGGAGATCGCCGCCGTCCCGGCGCAGATCCAGTTCACCTCCGGCACCACCGGCGACCCGAAGGCGGTGCTGCTCTCGCACCGGTCCGTGGTCAACGTGGCCCGGCTGACCTTCGAGGGGCTCGGCGTCCACGACGGCGCGACCGTGGTCTCCCCGCTGCCGATGTTCCACACCGCCGGCTGTGTCATCTCCTGCCTGGGGCCGCTGTGGAGCGGCGGTGTCTTCACGCTCCTGGAGCGTTTCGACCCCAAGGTCCTCTTCGAGGTGCTGCGCCGCTCCCCCGGCGCGGTGCTCACCAGCGTGCCGACGGTGCTGAGCGCCCTGAACGACGTGGCCCGCGCCGCCGACGGCGCGCCGGCCCGGCTCTCCTCCGTGCTCACCGGCGCGGCGCCGGTCCGCCCGCAGCTCATCACCGAGACCGAGGAACTGTTCTCCACCACGGTGTTCAACCTGTACGGGCAGACGGAGCTGGCCTCCGTGGTCACCCTGACCCGGCCGGACGACACCGCCGAGGACAAGACCGGCACCGTCGGCCGCCCGCTCCCCCACGTCGCGTGCAAGATCGTGGCCCCGGACACCGGCCGGGTGCGGCCGCTCGGCGTCCCCGGCGAGATCTGTGCCCGCGGCTACCAGCAGCTCCTCGCGTACTACGGCGACGCGGAGGCCACCGCGCGGAAGGTGGACGCGGACGGCTGGCTGCACACCGGGGACATCGGCTCGATGGACGCGACCGGCGCGGTCCGGATCGAGGGCCGGCTGAGCGATCTGATCATCCGGGGCGGCGAGAACATCGCGCCCGGGCCCGTCGAGTCCTTCCTCAGCACGCTGCCGGGCGTCCGCGACGCCGTGGTGGTGGGGGTGCCGGACGACCGGTGGGGCGAGATCGTCGCCGCGGTGCTGCTGCCCGCCGCCGACCGTCCGGAGGGCCCGGACGTCGAGGAGTGCGTCGCCCTGTGCCGTGAGCGGCTCTCCCCGCACAAGATCCCGGCCCGGTGGTATCTCGCGGACGGGCTGCCGTTGACCGCCTCCGGGAAGATCCAGAAGTTCCGGGTCCGGGAGCTGATCGCCGAGGGCGTCCTCCCCCGCCTCGACGCACCGCGCGCCTGACGCGCGGTAGCTGATCCCGCTCCTGGCACCCCGCCGGATCCCGGCCCTGACGCCCCGACGCCCCGTCTCCGACGCGCCACCCCTGACACCCCATCGCCCCGCCGACACACCTCGGAGCCCCCGCCATGAAGATCTCCATGCAGCTGAAGTACGACACCGACATCGTCGCCGCGGCCGGCCAGGTCGCCGAACTGGAGCGGGCCGGCCTGGACCTGGTCTGGGTGCCGGAGGCGTACGGCTACGACGCGCCCAGTTTCATGGGCTTCCTCGCCGCCCGTACCGAGCGGATCGAGATCGGCTCCGGCATCCTCTCGGTGTTCAGCCGGACGCCCGCCCTGCTGGCGATGACCGCGGCCGGCGTCGACGCCCTGTCCGGCGGGCGCTGCCACCTCGGCCTCGGCGCCTCGGGCCCGCAGGTCGTCGAGGGTCTGCACGGGGTGCCGTACACCGCGCCGGTGGCCCGGACCCGCGAGACGATCGAGGTGATGCGCGCCCTCTGGCGGCGCGACGAGCCGGTACGCCACCAGGGGCGCACGGTCACGCTGCCGCTGCCCGAGGGGCAGGGCACCGGCCTCGGCAAGCCGATGCGGCTGCTGACACCGCCGGTCCGCCCGTCCGTCCCGGTGTGGGTGGCCGCGCTGGGCCCGAAGAACGTCCGGATGGTCGCGGAGACCGCCGACGGCTGGCTGCCGCTGTTCTTCGTCCCCGAGTGGTGCGACCGGGTGTGGGGGCCCGCGCTCAAGGAGGGCGGCGCGGCTCGCGCACCCGAGCTCGGCCCGCTGCAGATCTCGGCGGGCGGCCTGCTCGCGATCGGCCCGGACGCCGAGCGGGCCCGGGAGCTGGCCCGCGGCCAGCTCGCGCTGTTCGTCGGGGGCATGGGCGCGCCCGGCCACAACTACTACTACGACCTGGTCAGCCGGTACGGCTACGCCCGTGAGGCGGAGACGATCCAGCGGCTGTTCCGGTCCGGCGACAAGGCCGGGGCCGCGGCCGCCGTGCCCGCCGCGCTGCTCGAGGCCACCACGATCTGCGGCACGGAGAGCTATGTGAGGGATCGCCTGGACGCCTACCGCGAGGCCGGGGTCACCCACCTCCAGGTCGTGCCGGTGCCGCGGGAGGGCGAGTCCGAGGCGGCGGTGGTCGCCCGTCTGAAGGACCTCGTCGGCTGACGGGCGCCGTGGGCCCGGGATCCCGGAGCCCGCTCAGCCCGCGCCGACGAACCCCGACTCGTACGCCAGGACCACCGCCTGCGTCCGGTCGCGCGCCCCCAGCTTCGCCAGGGTGCCGCTGACATGGGTCTTGACCGTCTGCACCCCCAGGAACAGCCGCTCGGCGATCTCCGCGTTGGACATCCCCCGCGCCATCAGCCGCAGCACCTCCGCCTCCCGCTCCGTGAGCTGGGCGCCGGCCAGCGCGTCGCCCGGCTCACGGGCCTGACGCCCCTGCACCAGCGAGCGGATGGCGGCGGGGAAGAGCACCGAGTCCCCGGTCGCCACGGTACGGACGGCCTGGACGATCTCGGCGGGCCGGGACCGCTTGAGCAGGAACCCCGACGCCCCTTCCCTGAGCGCCTCGTAGACGTAGTCGTCCCGCTCGAACGTGGTGATCACCAGGACCCGCGGCGGGTCGGCGACGGCGGCCATGAGATCGCGGGTCGCGGTGATGCCGTCGACGGTGGGCATCCGTACGTCCATGACGACGACGTCCGGGCGCAGTCTCCGGACGAGCGGCACGACCTCGCAGCCGTCGGAGGCCTCGCCGGCCACGGTGATGCCGGGGGCGTTGCCGAGGATGGCCGACATGCCGGCCCGGACGAGTTCCTCGTCGTCGACGAGGAGGACGGAGATGTCCATGATCACGATCCCAACCGCAGAGGGAGACGGGCACTGACGGTCCAGCGCCCCGAGGTGGCGCCGGCCGTGGCCCGGCCGCCCAGGAGCGCGGCGCGCTCCCGCAGACTGCGCAGCCCCTTGCCGGTGCCGGAAGCCCGCGGGGCCTCCTCCACCAGCCGGTTCGCGACGGTGAGCCGGACCTGTTCGCCGGTGACGTCCAGGTCGACGTCCACGGGTGAACCGGGCGCGTGCTTCATGGCGTTGGTGAGCGCCTCCTGGAGGATGCGGTACGCCTCGCGGGAGACCACGCCCGGGACGGCGTCGACGTCGGCGGCGGTCCGCGAGCGCACCGTGACGCCCGCCGCGCGGCTGGCCTCCAGGAGCTGCCCGACGTCAGCGAGCGTGGGCCGGACGGTACGGGCGGCCGGCTCGTCCTCCTTCAGATAGCCGAGGGTGCGCTCCAGGTCGTCCATGGCACGGCGGCCGGTGTCCTCGATGGCGGTCAGCGCCCGGATCACGAAGTCCCGGTCGACATCGATGAGTTCGCGGGCCGCGCTCGCCTGGAGCACGGTGGCCGTGAGGGCGTGGCCGATGGAGTCGTGGAGTTCGCCCGCGAGCCGGTTGCGGGCCAGCAGTCCGTCCGCCCGGCTCTCCGCCTCCGCGAGCCGTTCGGCCGTCGAGGGGCCCAGCAGTCGCCGCGCGAGGGCGAGTTGCACCTTCCCGGCCCAGACGACCAGCGCGAACGTGGCGAGCAGCAGCGGCGGCACCAGTCCCAGGTACCAGATGTGCCGGTGGCCGCCGGGGACGGTGACGCCGAGGACCGTCCGGGCACCTTCGACGGCGGGCGCGGTCGCCAGCGTTCCGGTGACGGACAGCAGTTGGGCGACGACACTGGCGACGAGCAGTCCCCACCAGCAGCGCAGCACCAGCCAGACGCTGGTGCGCCGGCGGTCGGAGAGACTGCGGGCGGGGGCACGGCCGATGTCGTTCTCGTCGTCCGGCACGAGCAGCAGCCGCGCCTGGATGCCCTCCGCGCGCCGCGTCCCCGGCACCAGGCCGATGAGCAGCAGGGGGATCACCGGCACGAGGGCGCAGGCCGCGAGGGTACGGACCAGGCTCTCGGTGATGCCGGGCCACACCAGCACGCAGGCCGGCCCCACGGCCGCGCCGAGCAGCAGATGGAGCCCGCGGGCGTACGTACGGCCCTGGCTCAGGGCGTCGTAAAGCGTCGACGGCAGACGTCTCATGGTGAATCGGCTCCCTCCCCGGGGGGAGGTGACTCCCGCCGCCGGGGGATCCGTCCGGGGCCGCCGGACGGTTGGCTTGAGGACATGAACAGGGACAGCGAAGCGGCGCGCGGTGCGGGGGACGCACCCGCCGTCGAGGTACGGGGCCTGGTGAAGGCCTACGGCGACAGGACGGTGGTGAAGGGCCTCACCTTCCGGGTGCGGGCCGGTTCGGTCACCGGCTTCCTCGGCCCGAACGGCGCGGGAAAGTCGACCACCCTGCGGATGATCCTGGGGCTGGACCGGCCCACGGCGGGCGAAGTGCTGGTCGCGGGGCGGCCGTACGGCCGGCTGACCGAGCCGCTGCGCCACGTCGGCGCGCTGCTGGACGCCGGCGCGGCGCATCCGGGGCGTACGGCACGCGACCATCTGCTCTGCGTCGCCCACGCCGGGCGCCTGCCGCGGGCGCGGGTCGACGAGGTGCTGGCGCAGGTCGGTCTGGAGTCCGCGGCCCGTCGACGGGTCGGCGGGTTCTCGCTGGGGATGCGTCAGCGCCTGGGCATCGCCGGGGCGCTGCTCGGCGACCCCGAGGTGCTGATCCTCGACGAGCCGGTCAACGGCCTGGACCCGGAGGGCATCCGCTGGCTGCGGCACTTCCTGCGGGGTCTGGCGGACCGGGGCCGGGCGGTGCTGATCTCCAGTCATCTGATGACGGAGACGGCGCTGCTCGCGGACCGGCTGGTCGTGATCGGCCGGGGCCGGCTGCTGGCGGACGTGTCCATGGCCGAGTTCGCCGCCGAGCACGGCCGCTCCCGGGTGCGGGTACGGACCGACGAGCCGGAGCGGCTGAGCCAGGCCCTGGCCCGTAAGGGGCTGCGGGTGGTGCCCGGCGACGGCGGGGCGCTGGAGGTGTACGCGGCGGAGGCCGCCGGCGTCGGCCGGATCGCGGCTCACGAGGGGGTCGCCGTCCTGGAACTGGTCCAGGTCGAGGACTCGTTGGAAGAGGCTTTCATGCGCATGACCGCCGATTCGGTGGAGTACGGGGGGCGACCCCTCGGAGAGGTGGTCTGACGATGTCCGTCGACGCGGTGCTCCGCTCGGAGTGGACGAAGATCCGCTCGGTGCGTCCGGTCCTGTGGTCGCTGCCGCTGGCCGCGGCCCTGCTCGTCGGCATCGGCGCCGGCGTGACGGGGTCGGTCGGCCGGGAGGAGGCGGACGGCCCCGGCTTCGACCCGGTGCAGCTCGGTTTCTACGGCATCCTCTTCGCCCATGTCGTCGTGATCGTCTTCGCCGTCCTGGTGGTCGGCAACGAGTACCAGCACGGCGCGATCCGGATCTCGCTGGCGGCGGTGCCCCGGCGCGGTCTGATGTACGCGGCCAAGCTGACCGTCGGGGCGGTGCTGGCCCTGGTGGCCGGTGTGGTGGCCTCGCTGGGCACGTTCTTCCTCTCGCAGCGTCTGCTCGGCGAGTACGGCGCGGCGTTCGGCGAGGCGGGGACGGTGCGGGCGGTCGTGGCGGGCGCCCTGTACTTCCCGCTGCTCGCGGTCATGTGCATGGGGTTCACGGCGATGCTGCGCAGTCTGATGCTCTCCATGGGCGTCCTGGTCCCGGTGCTGTTCCTGGTCTCCCCCGTGCTGGCCGAGATCCCCGGTCTGCGGGAGCTGGCCTGGTACCTGCCGGACCGGGCCGGCCAGTACGGGCTGCGGCTCGATCCCGCCGCCGCGGCGCCCTACGGTCCCCTGACCGGGGTGCTGGTCATGGCGGTGTGGGCGGCCGCGGCGGCGGTCGGCGGCTGGCTGACGCTCCGCTCCCGCGACGCGTGAGCGCCCCGCCGTCGTGAGGGACGCGTGAGGGGACGGGGACGGTGGGCATCGACGACCGTCCCCTCACGCCGTTCATTGCTCCCGGGTGTGGAGACGCACCAGGGGCGACATCGCGTACGCCTCGCCGGCGCTCACCGGGGGTTCGAGCAGCTGGTGGTCGACCAGCCGCTCCAGAAGGTCCTCCGCCTGGCGTCCGCCGCAACGCAGCAGGGCGGACGCACCCGCGGGGTCGAACGCCCGGTCCGCGGACCGGGCGAGGGCGCGCAGAGCATCGCGGAGCGAGGGGTCCAGGCCCTCGTACGCGGAGGTCAGCCGGTCCCGTACGGACAGGTCTCCGGCGACCAGCTCCGACAGCCGCCGCTCCTCGTCGGCCAGCCGGTCCGCCAGCCGGGCGACGGTCCAGTGCGGGCGGGCGGCAAGCCGCATGCCCGCGATCCGGACGGCCAGCGGATTCCCGTCGCACAGCTCGGCGACGGTCTCGGCCGCCGTCCGTTCGGACAGCACCCGCCGCTCGCCGGCGATCCGGGCGAGCAGGGAGACGGACTGGTCGGCGGTGAAGCGCTCGACGCGGAAGTGCTGGGCGCACTCCAGGCCGGACAGCGGGGTCCGGCCGGCCAGCAGCGCGGCGCCGCCGGGGCCGGACGGCAGCAACGGGCGGACGGCGCGTTCCCCGGGAGCGTCGTCGACGACCACCAGGACCCGGCGGCCGGCGACGGACTCCTGGTAGAGCGCGGCGAGTTCGGGCAGCCCGGCGGGCAGCTCGGCCGCCGGCACGCCCAGCGCCCGGGTGAAGCCGCGCAGCACGGTGCGGACCTCGTCGGGCGTGCCGGTGCGCAGCCGGGCGTGCAGGACGCCGTCGGGGAAGTGGCGGGCGACGGACGCGGCGATCTGGACGGTCAGGGCGGACTTGCCGACGCCGACGGGTCCGTGGAGCGCGGCCACCGGGGCCGCGCCGAACGCGGCCAGCGGCCCCTGTCCGGTCAGGTACTGCCGGACCTGGAAGTGCTCGACCCGGCCCACGAAGTCCCCGACGCTCTGCGGAAGCTGGACGGAGCGCAGCGCGTCGGCCCGGCCGGCGGGCCGTGCCGTGCTCACCGTCGCGGCCGGGCCGTCCTCCCGCAGCACGGCCATCTGGGCCTCGCGGAGTTCGGCGCCGGGCTCGATGCCGCTCTCGGCACGGAGCCTGCGGTCGACGGCGGCGAACAGCTCCAGCGCCTCCGCCCGGCGGCCGGAACCGGCGAGCGCGGCGAGCAGCCGGGCGTGCAGACCCTCGTGCAGCATCTCGTGCCGGGCGATCGGCCCGAGCTGGGCGAGCACCTCCTCGTGCTGTCCGCGGGCGAGGGCGAGATCGGCGAGGCGCAGCGCGGAGGCGACCCGCAGGCGGGTGTGCTCGACGGCGGCGGCATGGCGGGCCAGCCGCGGCGGGGCGCCTTCCAGAAGGTGTCCGCGCCAGAGCCCCAACGCCTCGGCGAGCAGGGCCTGTTCGTGGACCTGGTCGTCGCCGGCGCGGGCCCTCGCGGCCTCGTGCGTCAGCCGGCCGAACTCCAGGACGTCGAGCCGGCTGTCCCCCTCGATCCGGAGCTCGTAGCCGCCGCCGCGCCGCAGGACCGCGGTCCGGCCGGTACCGGGGAGGGTGTGCGCGTCCAGCATCAGCCGGATGCGCGAGATGTAGGTGTGGATCAACTGCCCAAAGGTGTCCGGCAGTTCACCGTCCCAGAGGACCTCGATGATCTCGTCGCGTTCGACCACCTGGTGGGCCTGGAGCGCGAGCAGTCCGAGCAGGGTCCGCTGCTTCGGTGTTCCGGTGAGCAGTTCAGCGGTGCCGCGCGTGGCGGAGAGCCGGCCGAGGATCCTCAGGACCAGCGGGTCGTCCTCGGAGACGTCCCCTTCGGCGCCGGCCGTGGCACCGACCTGCGCGAGCAGGGCGGGTTCGCTCAGGGCTTCGGCGATTCTGCGCAGCGATCCGGATCTCGGGGCGCGGACCCGGCCCCGTTCGATCTCGCGGAGCGTCCGCAGACCGATCCCGGACTTCTCGGCGAGGTCCCGCTGACTGACCCCGTTGCGGGTCCGCGCGGAGCGGACCAGGGTGGCGACGTCTCGTTCCGCCAACGCCGTCGCCGGACTTGCACCCGTCATGACTCCCCCATGGCATGGTCGTTCGTTTCGCGTCCGTCCCCGTTGTCCTCGACGGGCCGCGCCGGCGTGGTCAGCCGCGGCTGTCCCACTCCTCGTCGGGGTCGCCGGTGATCGGGCTGTCGGCCACGACGGTGCTCGGGGCGGGGGCCGTGAGCTCCTGCTCCACGACGGCCACGAGGGAGAGGCCGAGCAGCGCGGTGACCGCGACGCAGGTGGTGCGCAGGGCGTGGGAGGTGCGGGTGAAGGAGGTGATCGCTCGCATGTGCTCGGTCTTCCGTTCGCTCGTCGTTCGTGCTGTCGGATAAGACTCTGCCAACTGCCGATCTACGCTGGATAGATCCTGAATATGCGCTCTGACCTGCGAATATATCGCTCCTGCGGGAGGGGTGGGGGGCAGCTCTACCGCGGTTCGCCGAGGGCGTCGAGGAGCGCCGCCGCGTGGTCGGCGTCGGGCAGCCCGAGCCGGGTGAACAGCGCGTGGGCCTGCCGGGCCCGGGCCGTCGCGGCCTCGGTGGCCCCGAGGTCGGCGAGGGTCCGGCCGAGCACCAGGAGGGCGAGCCCCTGGTCGCGCTCCGCGCCGCGCTGCTCGCACAGCACCAGCGCGCGGCTCGCCTCCTTGACGGCCCCCTCCCGACGGCCCGTGATCCGCAGGGTCTCGGCCAGCCGGAAGCGGGCCTGCGACTCCTGTCCGCGGATCTGCCAGGCCGCGCACAGGTCCAGGCACTGGGCATGGCTCGCGACCGCCTCGTCGTACCGCCCCAGTTCGTGCAGGGCCATGCCCTGCACATAGAGCGCGTAGGCGGCGCCGTGGTGGTCCTCGACCTCCCGCAGCGCGGCCAGCGCCTCGGCGCACGCGACGAGCGCCTCCTCGGCGCGGCCGCCGCGCAGCCGGGCCTGCGCCGCGTTGAGCCGCGTCACCAGTTCGCCCGAGCGGTGCCCGAGCCGCCTGGCCAGCTCGATCGCCTGGTCGTAGCAGTGCACCGCGTCCTCGTAGCGGTGCTGGAACTGGGCGATCAGGCCCCGGTCGTTGAGCGTCTGCCGGAGGATCACCCGGTCACCGACCCGCTCGCAGGCCTCCGCCGCGAGCCGCGTGAACAGCTCGGCCTCGGCGAGCCGGGCGCTCTGCAGGGCGGCGTTCCCGCAGACGAAGCGGGCCCGTCCGGCGACATGGTCGTCGCCGCGCAGCGCGGCGGTCTCGGCCAGCGCCTGCGCGGCGCCGGCGAGCTGCCGGTACGGGATGTCCTTGCCGAACGGCGTGAGGGCGATGAGCAGGTCGGCGGCGACGCGCAGGATCCGCGGGTCCGCCCCGGCCGGGCTGCGGGCGGCCAGCATCACCGCGTTGGTGAGGCATTCGAACTCGGCGGTCACCCAGGCGCGGGCCTCCGCGAGCCCGGCGAAGTGCGGCCCGGGCACGGTGCCGGGGGTGAGGAAGATCCCCTCCGGATTGCCGGGCACCATGCACTGGAAGGCGGCGCGCCCGGCGGCCAGCAGGTGGTCGAGGAGCGGCGGCAGCACGGGGATGCCGGCCTCGGCCCCGCCGTCGCCCGGCGGCACGCCGAGCTGGAGCGCGAAGGCCCAGACGAGGTCGTGGTAGCGGTACCGGCCGGGCTGCGGGGCCTCCAGCATGGCCGCGTCGACCAGGGACTCGAGGATCTCCTCGGTGTCGTACGGGTCGAGACCGAGGGCCGCGGCGGCCACCCCGAGGCCGATGGTGGGCCGGGCGACCGGGGCGAGGAGCTGGAAGGCGCACGCCTGGTCCTGCGGGAGCTGGCGGTAGCCGAGTTCGAAGGTGGCCGCGACGGCCAGGTCGCCGGCGCGCAGCTCGCCTATGCGGCCGCGCTCGTCGGCGAGCCGGCGGGTCATGGTCTCGATCTGCCAGCGCGGCCGGGCGGCGAGGCGGGCGGCCACGATCCGTACGGCGAGCGGGAGATGTCCGCACGCGGTCACCAGTTCGGTCGCGGCGGCGGGTTCCGCAGCCACCCGTTCGGCGCCGACGATCGCGGTGAGCAGACCGATCGCCTCGTCGGCCGCGAAGACCTCCAGGGCCACGGCGGTGACCGCGCTGGGGATGCCGACGAGCCGGGTCCGGCTGGTGACGATCACGGCGCAGCCGGCCGAGCCGGGCAGCAGCGGGCCCACCTGCGCGGGGTCCCGGGCGTTGTCGAGGAGCAGCAGCATGCGCCGGCCGTCGAGCAGCGTGCGCAGGAGCCGGGCCCGGTCGTCGGTCATCGAGGGGAGCGCATGCGGCGGCACACCCAGCGCGGCGAGCATGCTGCCGAGGACGGCCGACGGGTCGGCGGGCTCGAGACCGCTGCCGCGCAGGTCGACGTACAGCTGCCCGTCGGGGAACTCGTGCTTGATCCGGTGGGCGACCCGCAGGGCGAGGGTGGTCTTGCCGAGGCCGCCCATCCCGCTGATGGACACGACCGGAAGGGAGATCCGCTCCGGGGCGGTGAGGACCGCGCTCAGCTCCTCGACCTGTTCGGCACGTCCGATGAAGTCGAAGGCGTCGGCGGGTAGTTGGGCGGGCCGGGTGAGGGCCGGAGCGGCGGACTCGGGGTCGGATGCGGGGGCGGGACCGCTGTCGGGTCCGGCGGTTCCGGGCGCCGGGGAGGGCTGCGGATCCTCGGGAATCCCCGGGTCGTGGGGGGCCTCGGGGGCGGCCGAGGCCGGCGCGGTGCCGCGTACCGAGACGTCGAGGAGCGGGTCGCCCGCGAGGATCCGTTCGTGCAGCGCGGTCAGTTCGGGACCGGGGTCGACGCCGAGCTCCTCGGCGAGGACACGCCGGGCCCGCGTGTAGACGGCCAGCGCGTCCGCCTGCCGCCCGGAGGCGTACAGGGCGCGCATGAGAAAGCCGTACGGCCGCTCCTGGAGCGGGTATTCCTGCGTGAAGACGGTGAGGTCGGGAATGACCGCACCGTACCGGCCCGCCCGCAGCTCATGAGCGAAACGTTCCTCTTCCAGCCCGAGCCGCAGCTCGGTGAAGCGGGCCCGCTGCTGCTCGGCGTACGGGCCGGGAACTCCGGCCAGCGGCGCGCCCTGCCAGAGGTCGAGCGCCTCGTTCAGCAGCCGCCCGCAGGCCTCGTCGTCGCCCCCGGCCCGGGCCCGGCCGGCGTCGGCGGCGAGCCGCTCGGCACGGTGCAGGTCCACCGAGAGCGGCGGCGCCACCATGCGGTAGCCGTCGGGCTGGGAGAGCAGCAGCCGGGGCGCGGCGGGGTCCTCCTCCAGGAGCTGCCGCAGCCGCCACACATAGGTGCGCAGGCTCGCCAGCGCGGAGCCCGGGGGCTCCTCACCCCAGACCGAAGCGATCAGTTCGTGCGTGGAGGCGACCCGGCCGGAGCGCAGCAGCAGCGCCGTGAGCAGCGCCTGTTGCTGTGGAGAACCGATGGTGATCGGTGTCTCGCCCCGGTGCACGGACACGGCTCCGAGCACGCTGAACCAAATCGTCCCCCCCATGGACCTGCCTTCTGCGCTCGCGGCTACGCGACCCCCGTCGCATAGACGCCGGACGTCAGGCGTCCGGTCCTGCGGATCATTACATGATCCGCAGGAATGCTGCACCTACCATTGGGGATGTTTACCGGGACCCGTGCCCGGCATCGATGGCCTGCGGACGATCCGTGCCTGGCGCGGTGTGACTGTCGGTCCGGCCGGTGGAGGAAGCAGGGGAAGCCGGGCATCACCGCGCTCGTCGGCCTCGGCCGATTGCCGACCCGTCGGCGGCCTCCCTTCGCCGGCCGCCCTTCATCGGTCTTTCGTCTTCTCCTGGTCCACGACCCCAGCACCGTCAGGGACTTGGAGCCGGTGACGCCGCCGGTGCGGCGCAGCCACTCGATGACGTGCCGCGGATGTCGGCCCCGGAGTCCTGGCTCAGGCACCGGCCGCACGGTAGGTCGCGGGTAGCCGGACAAGCTCCGTTTCCCTGTCCTGGGAGCCGAACCTGCATGGGCGATGAAGCTGAGCGAGGAGGACCGGCGCGGCCTGACCGCGCTGTTCCGGTCCCACGTCAACCCGTACGGCACCTTCCGACTGGTCATGAGCAAGCGCCCCGAACTTGGGCCGGCCGCTGCCGTGCCCCTCCCCCGCAGCCCGGCGAATGCCGCCGGCCGGCCACGACAAAGTGGTGAAGGGCTTTCAGGGTGTGGGCGACAGCGTTCGCCAGGACATCAGGGCGGCAATGGCCGAGGCCGCGCCGGCCAGTGTGACGACCAGCGCCGGCGCCGCGATTTCGCCCAGCGCACCCCCGGCTGCGGCGGCCAGGCCCTGCAGCGTCATCGTTCCGGTCAGCAGCAGGCCGAATGCCTGACCACGCTGTGTCTCGGGCACCGCGTCGAGGAACCTGCGGGCCAGTGCGAGCCGGTAGGCGACGCCGAAACCGGATACCGCCAGCAGGATGGCGGCGTATCCCGGTGCGGGGTGCAGCGCGAACCCCAGCAGCGGCAATCCCAGCGCAAGCGCCAGGGGGCGGGCCAGCCGCTCCCGGCTCACAGGGCGTACCAGGCGGCCGACGATCAGGTTGCCGGCGAACATCCCGGCAGCGACCGCTGCGAACAGCGGACCGGCCGCGTCAGGCGCGCCGACCTGCGCCGCGTACGGGACCAGCACGCCTTCGGCGCCGACCATCAGCGCCGGTGCCAGCCATTGCGCCAGCAGCAGCGCCCGGACCGCAGGCCGGCGCAGCAGCGCCCGGTTCACCTGCCAGGTCTCGCTGATGCCGGCCGAGGCACCGCTGCGGCAGCGTGGGTGGTGGGACAGGCGCAGTCGCAGCAGGCCTGCCGAGGCCAGGCAGGTCGCGGCGGTGATCCAGAGCGCGCCCGGCGCGCCGACAGCGGCGATCAGCATGCCGCCGGCGGCGAAGCCGAGCACCTGCGTGCCGCCGGCCGCCATGGAGAAGACGGCACGGCCGAGCACGTAGCGGTCGCCGTCCAGCAGGTCGGGCAGGAGGGCGGTGCGCGAAGCGGAGGCGACGGCGCTGGGCACACCCGTGACGAACACAAGCGCCAGCAGCCGGTACCGGCAGGAGACCGGCGGCGAGCACGGCGCTGACCGCGGTGCGCAGCACCTCGTAGCCGACCATGACGGTGCGCGGAGGCCAACGGTCGGCGAAAGCCAGCAGCAGTGTGCCGCCCAGGGCATAGGGCAGGAAGCCTGCCGCATACGCCAGCGCCGACATCAGCGGCGACCCGGTTGCCGTGTAGACCATCACGGACAGTGCGAGCATCCGCACCGTCTCGCCGATCAGGAAGAGCGTGTAGCTGCCGAACAGCACGCGGAACTGGCCCACAGCGAATACCTCGCGGTAGGTGGCCGGGCGTGCCGCGACGGGCGTAGTCGTCATGGCCGACAGCATCACGGCAGCCCAGCCGCGGTGACTATGCTTTCGCCTGGAGGCAAAACATGCCGGCCATCGAGGTGGGATCCGCCGACGTGGCGCGTACCCGCTATGCGATCTCGCCGCTGGGCGAGGCGATGCGGGCGCTGCGCGTCGCGGCCGGCCTGCAGGCCGCCGGCCCGCTCCGGCCGTGGGCCGAGCGCATCGCTCCCCGGTACGAGCAACCGCGTCGGGAGGTGCCCGCGGTCGGGGCGCTGACGGCGCTGTTCCGCCACGGCGCCTACAACGCCGACTTCATCCATCCGCCGCCGTCTGGCTCCGGTGGCGACTTCGCCGCCGAGCTGGCCGCCGTCCGTGCCACGCCCCTGCGCCGCGCACGCCTGGAACTGGCCCGTAACCTGGAGGGACTGCGGACGCCGCCACGCTACGTGCGGCGCATCCTCGACGCGCCGGACGTGGTCACTCAGCTCGCCGACGCACTCGAAGCGAGCTGGCAGGCGCTGATCGAGCCGGACTGGCCGCGGCTGCGGGCGGTACTGGAGCGCGACCTCGTCCGCCGCGCCGGGCACCTGGCGATGTACGGCTGGGCGGCAGCGCTGTCCGATCTCGACCCGCGGGTGAACTGGCGCTCCGAGGGCCAGGCCGGGACCATCGAGGTGCGCACGGGCTCGCGTACCGAGTGGGACCGACACCGGCTGGCGGGCAAGGGCCTGTTGCTGATGCCGACGGTGTTCGGCACTCTGATCAGCTACGTCGAGCCGCCCTGGCCCTACGCCCTGGTCTATCCCGCCCGGGGCACCGCGGACCTGCTCGGCCCAGTGGCGCGTCCACCGGGCGGCGAGGCCCTGAGCCGGCTGGTCGGCCCGCGCCGCGCGGACGTGCTGCGCGCGCTGGACGTGCCTGCGACGACGACGCAGCTGGTCGCCCAACTCGGCCTGAGCCTAGGCACCGTCGGCAGCCATCTGGCGGTGCTGCGCGATGCCGGCCTGGTCACCCGCACCCGCACCGGCCGGGCCGTCCGCTACGAGCACACACCGCTGGGCGCAGCCCTGGTGGCCGACTGAACGCCACCCGGCGGCACACCTGGCCGCCCGAGGCGGGGTGCCATCGACGAACACGATCCCACCGACAGGCAGCTGACTGTTTCCTGGGTGATCGCTCATGAAACAGTCCAGGCTTGCGAGCGACGACTTCAAGCGCGTGGAATCGCACGACTGCCCGATGTCCACCTGCGCCGCCCCCGCGGGCTCCCCTGCCGGACCGGCAAGAACAGGGTGGCCATCCAGTACCGCACCGCCCGCTTCCGCCTCGTGCCCCGACTCGCCAGGGCCCTCAGCGTCCCACCCCCGCCGTACGCAAGCCGGGCTCGGCGTGGACCGAACTGCCCGGCCCGTGCGCACCGGCGCCGAACCGGTCGGGCACTTCCGCCTCGCCTACGCCCCCGCCTCGACCGCCCGGTGTCAGTGGAACTGGGCTGTGTACAGGCGGGCTTTGTAGATCTGGGCGCCGGCGCGGGTGCGGTCACCTCCCGCGGAGAAGTACACGGTGGGTCCGCCCCAGAGGGAGTCCTCCATGTCGGGGTCGGTGGTCCACATGCTCTGCCCGTTCGCGTGGCGTACGTAGGACTTCGGGTACGACAGCTTGACCAGCGTGCTGAGCGCGCGGGTCTTCTTGTCGAGGGAGTAGACGTGGTGGCTGTCGGAGACCAGCAGGGTGCCGGGTCGGCTGTAGTCGGGCTGGAGGTCGTGGCCGTTGCCGGCGATGGTGATGTCGGTCCCTTGTTTGACCAGCCGGGCGGCACGCATGGTTCCGGTGACCCGGTAACTGCGGACGACGGTGCCGCCGGTCACCCAGAGCAGCCCGTTCTGGTCGTCCCACAGCACGGCGTGCGCCTTGGTGAAGTCCAGGGTCTGCACCTCCTTCAGAGTGGCCGGGTCACTGCTGGACGGCCCGAAGACGTGCAGCCGGTCCCGTGCCCCGGCGACCACGACGGTGCCGGTCCCGGGCACGCGCTCGACCGAGTGCGGATAGCTGGTGATGCGCGCGGACCACATCACGTCGGCGCGGGTGAGGTGCGCTTTGCTGGTCACGTTGACGATCGCGGCCCGGCCCTCGCCAGGGCTGCCGAAGGTCATCAGCGCGATCGTGCCGTAACGCTGGGTGTCTCGGAAGCGGATCTCGAACGGGTGGTCCCAGCCGGGCGCGTTGCCCGTGCTGAAGCTCCACTGGACGTTGGCGTCGGTCCACTGGGCGGTCCGGTCGAAGAGCAGGATCCGCCCCGTGCGCTGCTCGGTGATCGCCACCTTGTAGGTTGCCGCCGCGGCGGCACTGGAGGTGTCGGAAGAGGTGTCCATCTGTCGTGCTCCTGGTCCGTGACGACGGGTGGGTGCGGGGAGCCGGGCGCCGGACCGGGAGAACGCCCCCGTGGAGTCTCCCGGTCCGGCTGTCAGCTGGTCAGAAGGAGCCCGCGTTCAAGGCTTTCTGGAGCGCGCGGTTGGTCGCCGCGTCCCAATCACCGCTGGTCGGCACGGCCAGGTGGTTCTGGAGCGCGGTGACCGTCTTGGGGCCCACGATGCCGTCCGCCGTCACCTTCAGGAACTTCTGGAAAGCGGTGATGGTGAGCGGTCCGAAGGCTCCGTCCACCTCCAGTCCCGCCTTCTCCCGGCTGTTGAGCACGCGCTGGAGCGCCGCACAGGTGGCCGGTCCGAACATGCCGTCGACCTCCAGTGCGCCGGCCGCGGCGATGAGAGCCCGGGGCCGGATCGGCGCCGTCTTGCCGGCCAGGGCGGCCTTCATCATCGCTGCGGACTGAGGTCCGAACTCGCCGTCCGCCAGCAGGTGATGGTTGGTCTGGAAGACCTTGACCGCCTTCTGTGTGGCCGGCCCGAACTCGCCGTCCACGGTGAGCCCGGCCTGCTGCATGGTGTTCAGGTTCTTCTGGAGGGTGCTGACGGCCTTGCCCTTCGAACCCACCCGCAGGATGCCGTCGCCGGAGGGCATCGGTGCGCTGCCCGCCTGGTACGCGGGACGGCCGTAGCCCACGACGCAGGCGGAGCTGCGCCGTCTGCGGAGGAAGGCGTTGGAGGTGTTGCCCTCCAGGGTGGTGATGGTGCGGTTGGCGTGCACCGCCTCGACGATCCCGACGTGGTCGATGGCGCCGATGGAACGGGAGCCGGACCAGTCGAAGAACACGATGTCGCCGGGCCGGATCCCGCCGATGCCGTAGTGCCAGCGGCCCTTCTTCTGGAAGGCGCGGGCGTGGGCGGTAGTGAGAGCGTACTTGCCGCCTATCGCGGAGAGGTTGTCGGAGTGGGCGGCCACGTAGCTGACGGCCATGTCGCACCATGGGCCGGTGAAGCCGTACCACTTGGTGATCGCGTTGCGGTTGGAGCCGGGCGGTTTCTCGGTGGTACCCAGCAGCGAGCGGGCGGTGGCGAGCATTCCTTGGACGTTGCCCATGTCAGAACTCCACGTCTTCGGGGAGGGCCTGGATGTCTCCTGTCACCGCGTCATCGGGGTTCTGGCTGACGCCGCCCTGGTCAGGGTCGACATCGAAGATCCCCGCGCCGCCCACCGGGTAGGGCGGGGTATCCACGGGCTCGGTCATGAGCGTTCCTCCATGTGTGAGGTGTGCGGGGGACGTACGCGTCGCACGGTCGGACAGGGTCGGCCGGACGCCGGGCGGCGTGGCGTGGCAGTGCCGCTGGACCATGGCCGACGCCCCCGAGAAGCTGTCCGGCGTCGGGCCAGGCACCAGGATTTCGCCAACGACGCGACCGATCGACTGGATTCGGTCAGGACCGAACAGGCCCAGGCATCCAAGGCGGTGTTGCTGGCGCCATGTCAGCCCGCGCGGGAGCGGGTGAGAAGTGCTCGCATCGGGGCTTTCCTTCCGTCGGCCGACTGGCCGGGACCATCGCCGGGCATGGATCGAATCGGCCGCGCCGGTTCACTGCCCGGTCGAACCATCCGCGGCAGACACCATCCTGGGAAGAAGACCTGCAGGGAATCTGCAGGGAATCTGCAATCCGCAGGTCCGGCAGGGGAAAGCACACCAACCGGAACGGGTACACATGCCACGAGGCCGCGGTGGAGCCGGTCTACGGGCAGTTCTTCCCGAGGGTCACTCGTACGGGTGTCAGGGACGTTGCCGGCGAACCAGCTGGCTTGCTGGTGCGACACCGATCACGCCAGCCATGACGTCGACGCGCTCAGGCTTGTCATGGGTGAGGAGACCTCACTGCCCCGCGCCTTCCAAGCAGGTGCCGAGCGTCTGATCGGATGACTCACCGACCCTCGCGACGCAGATTTCTGGCGTTCCCAATTGCGGTGGCCGATGTCGGCCTTCTGCTCGTCGGTGAAGGGCGAGTTCTCCAAGAAGGTACGGGCGGCACCGTTGCTGGTGTCGACGTAGGGAAGCCTCCGGGGCGGAAGCCGTAGGTGAAGGGGCAGTCGGCGGAGTACAGCATTCGGTCGGTGCCCATCACCTCGGCGGTCCAGCGCAGGTAACGGGGGCTGTTGGTTGCGCTGCCGGCCACCCGGAAGTGCTTGAAGTAGTCCGCCAGGGGCTGTCGCAGGCCGCCCGACTCGGCGAAGAAGCCGGTGTGATCGAGATAGAACAGCACGACTTCGCCCCAGTGTCCGGCGATCACCTGCAGGCCGGGGAACCGGTCGAAGACCCCCGAGAAGATCATGCGCAGGTACTGGACGCCGAGGTCGTCATACCAACCGAGCCCGGCTCCGGCCAGCAAGGGCCCCATGGGGCCCGGGAGGTCGGAGTAGTACGCGTCGATGACGGGCTGGAGCGGTGTCTGCGGGTGGAAGTGCAGCGGCACCGCCAGCCGAGAAGCGTCGGCACGCCGCCGACCGCGGATCCGGGCAGGTTCCGCTCCCGGGTCCTCCACCCGCGAGCTGCGGATCTACCTGCCGGCCTCACTCTGGGCGCGACTCAGGACCCAGACGCCGTAGGCCTCGTTCGCGGGGTGCAGTTGGTAGGTGCCTGCCCGCAGGTCGACGCGGAGTCCGGCCGCCGAGAGATCCGCCTCGAACTCGGCCGCGGTGTAGGCGCGGGCGTGCGACGGCTGGTCCTGGAGGTGGAAGCCGAGCAGGATCCGGCCGTTCTCGCCGAGCACGGCGCGCATCGCGCGCAGGGCCTCGATCTCGGTGCCCTCGGCCAGGTAGATCATGACGTTGCCGACGCAGACGACCAGGTCGAACGGGCCGTCTTCGGGGCCGAGGCCGAGGATGTCGCGCTTCTCGATCGGCAGGCCGGGGTAGATCTCCCGGGCCTGCCGGACCAGTGTCTCGTCGGGCTCGATCGCGACCACTTCGTGCCCGCGCCGCAGAAGTGCCGAGGTGACCCGGCCCATGCCCGCGCCGGCGTCGAGCACCCGGGCGCCACGCGGCAGGAGCGTGTCGGCGAGTCGGGCTTCACCGTCGATGTCCTCGCCAGCCGAGACGAGATCGGCGAACCGCTTGCCGAAGTTCTCGCTGTTGCCCGCCTCCTGCCAGCGGGTCCGCCGCGTCGCCATCGATATGGGGTCTCCGTGTGCCGGCGTGGTCCTGTTCATGCTCCGCATCCTAGGCCGACAACAACGGCGTCGGTCGTGGCCGCTGGAACGACAGCCTGCAGGCCTGCGGGCCGAGTCGCGGAGATCGGTCACGGTCGACGTGCCGCCCGAGCTCGGACTGAGGCCACCCGGTCCATCAACGCGTCGGCTCATGGATCATGTGCGATCTGACCTGCGAAGGCGACGGTGCCCGGTGCGCAGAAAGGACCTCATAGCGAGAACAACAAGTTTTGCAACCATCGCCACACGCGGCATCCCGGTTGTTGGCCAAGGCGTGACGTTGCATGGCCAGGCGTTCTCTCCTGACCAGCGCGTTTGCCTTATCGCTCGCGTCGCGGCGCACCGTACGGACGGGCCGCGGCTTCGGCTTCGCCTTCTGCCTCGCCGCCGTTCTGGCACACCTGCGCCCTCGCGGCCCGCAGCACTACCCAGGCCAGGTCCACGCCGGGTGGTTCTCGAGGACGAGCTCTTGGTCGTCCTCGCTGTCGGCGTGCTTCGGCCGTGCAGCAGGGACGATGGCGACCGGGAGCGGCCCGGGCAGCAGGACGGGCGCCGTCAGCACGGCCGGGGCGCCGCCGGCCGGCTGCGCGGACGCAGCCTCCGTGCATCGCCTCACCGGGGACCGGATAGTCCCGGGACAACCCTTAGGTCTCGCCACCGGCATTCAGCGACGCACCATCCAGAGAGGTATCCGTAAGGGTGATGCGAGCCTCGGTGATGACCTCGGTGCGGCTGACTGCGGCGCAGGTCATCTCGCACAAGAGAAAGCCCACGCGATACTTTCCGCGCACCATGCTGGTGCCCACACACTCGTTCACGCCTTCGTGCAGCCAGTCGTAGAGGTCGTGGACATCGTCGTCCTGCCAGCCCTTGAGAGCGGCCGCGCGAATGCCAAGGGCCAGTTTCTCGGCCAGGTAGTTCGGGTCGAGGACGCTCCGAAAGCGAATGGTCAGACGCTCGAACTCATGGCCTGCGCCGAACTCCCACGAAGCCCGGAGCTCGTTGACGCCTCCTGCTACGGGCCGGGCTTCGAGGAACCACTGGTACTCATTCATGAAGGGTGCGTAACGGTCCAACCACCGGTCGTGCTCCTGCGGCGTGATCGCCCAGGGACTCGGGACCTCGAGGAAGGCCGGCCATTCGACCTCCGGGCATTCCCAACGCGCCGCCCACGACCGGACCTTCTCCCGGTTGGCAACGAACTTCGCCCGGAGTTCGTCTGCGTCGTGCCGCTTCGGTCTGCGTAAGCTCATACTCCTTCGCCTCCCCGCTCGGCCCGCCAAGGCATGCTCCCAGGCAACCATCGATGGCACGAGGTGAATAGAGCCCGCGCGCGAAGATGCGGGCGCCGTTGTGGAAGGTCACGGTGAAGCCGTTCTGGCTGCTCGGCGTGACGCGGGTTGACCAGCGTTCGATGGCGACGAGACCCAGGCGGCGCGTCGGCGAATCCTGCGTGCTTTGGCCCACCCGGGAGCTGCCCAACGAATGCCATCGGGGCGGCGAGTAGCCGCCCTGACGGCCGCGCCGGCCGCCGGAGGCCCACCGCAGACGACGTGATCGGGTCGAAACGTCAGTGGCTCCAGACGCGGTAAACGTCTGGAGCCACTGGAAAAGTAGCGGGGACAGGATTTGAACCTGCGACCTCTGGGTTATGAGCCCAGCGAGCTACCGAGCTGCTCCACCCCGCGTCGGTGTTCCCCCAGTCTACGGCATGCCGGTCGATGATCCGCACGTCAGCGACCGGTTCCGCCCCCGACCCCCGCCCTATGCCCGGGGAAACGCTCGTGGGCGCCGTATGGCGCCGACCTCCGCATAGCCCTGGGGCCGACCGGAACGCCGCTGGGACGGTGCCTGGCCGTATCCGGTCAGAAGCGTCTGTCTCAGCGCGTGCGCGGCGGGGCCATCCGGGCGTGGAGCGGAGTGGAGCAGAGCGGCACGAGTGAGTTCGGCGCCCCGCTCGTGTTCCTCGTTCGGGGACCATCGAAGTCCTTGCTGAGGAGATCCACGGTCAGCCCCACCGCCCCGTCGTCCGGCCCCTTCGCGGAGAACCCGACCTCCGACGCGAACCAGGGGCCAGCGGACACCGAGGAGAAGTACACCCAGGCATGGTGCGCCGCGAAGTCCTCGCCGGTCTGGGTGAGGATGAGGCTGCCCGGACGGAGATCGATGCCGATACGGGCCTCGGTGCCCTCCTGCGTGACGACGGGCTCGCCGGTGGCGCTCGACGTCATGCGGCCCTCTGAGGGGGAGACGGATCTCGTCTGCCGGGCATCGCAGGTGACTGCCCGCTGGGCGAGGGCACCCGATACCTCAGGCGAGAAACGGCCTCGGGTTACTGACGAGCGCCGCCTGCGGCTCCGCCGGCGGCCGTATCCCGCCGTCCCCTCCAAGCGCGGGTGGACGGCGGGATCGGTCGATCGGACGGCTCAGCCTCCGCAGCCGCTGACCGAGATGGAGGACACCGCGTTGTCGTAGAGGAACAGCAGTTCCTGCTTCGCGCCCGCCGGGATGCTGAAGTAATAGCCGTGGTGGTTGATGTCGGTCCAGATGCAGACCTGATCGTTACTGAGGTTCCACACCGAGCTGGCCCGGTCGTTCCACGCCCAGCCGATGTTGAGGATGTCCGCCGGTTCGAGCTGCAGCACGTCCCCGGTGTTGTTGTGGCCGTCGAAGAGGTAGATCTTCCCCGCGATATAGCCGTCCTTGGGGTCGGCCGACGCGGTTCCCGGAGCTGCCAGTACGACAGTGGAGGCAATGGTTGCCGCTACCGCCGTGGCCTTGAGTGTCAGTTTCATGGGGTCCTTTCCCGTTATGCCCCTGGAAGCGCGGTCATGGTCGCCGAGTTCGGCGTTCGCTTCTTGAAGGCGTCCGGTCGTAGGACGGTCCCCGCGCGCGGGTGGTTCGCGGAGCCCGGGGGTTCTTCTCCTTGGCGAGGCTCCGCACATCCGGCATGACGGATAAATGCGGGGTGGCCGGGGTCACGGGTACCGCGCGCTGTTCCCCGACGAACCTGCCGGACGGGCCAGACGGACCAGGCGAGCCGATGCGGCACTCGGAATCGCGCGGACGCGTGGGCGTGCCGGCGCCACCAGGCCGCGCCCCAGAGGGCCTGGAGTCCACCGAGGATCACGATCGTCGTCACCGCGTCGGCCACCGCCGGCCAGCCGGACGGGGCGGCCGGCGTGTGCGGGGCCCGGTCGACCGGCACCAGGGTCACCCGGGTCACCACCAGATAGGCCAGGACCAGCGGTGAGTATCCCGGACGGGCCGATCGCCCCGCCCGGTCAGGCGGTGCCGTCCGACCCTGCCGGTCCCGCAGGTCCCGAGGCGCGGGACTGACCCGGCTCCCGGATCTCTGCGGGGAGGGCCGACAGGCCCGTGTGGACCCCACGCTCGGCACTGGCCCCGGGGGCCGAGGAACATCGGCGTCAGGACGGCACGGGCGCGGCGCTGCCGCCCTCGGCCCGTACGGTCGAAGCACTACACCTTCACCGCCCACGCTGACCGGCTGCAGACGGCTCGCCGCGAACAGCAAGGTCAGACCGAGGGCGAAAAGGTCGTCGGTATCGCGCGGCAGCTCGTCACGCACCTGCCGCGCGGGCGCGTAACCCGGCGTCCATCCGGGCAGGTGCAGTCCTTCGTGGGAGGCAAGACCGAAATCGATGATGCTGGCGCCGTCGCCGACCAGAACGTTGGTGGAGGAGAGATCCCGCATGACGACACCGCGTTCGTGCACCGCGATGAGGATACGAGCCAGTCCTGTCGCCAGCCGATCAAGGCTGCGCCCTTGTGTGCCTGGCACGTACGGGCCGTTGCGCCGTACGTCTTCGGCGAGGGTGAGGGGGCCGCAGTCGCTGGTGATGAGGAACTCGTCGTCACCGTACTGGAAGTGGTCGATGAACTGCGGTACACCGGCGACTCCATCGAGAACTCTCAGGACACGACGCTCGTTGCGCAACCGCAGGCGACTGTCGTTGTGGCCGACGGCCTCGGCGACCGGCGCGCGCCTGTTTGACGACCACACGACGGCCGTCCTGTTGTTCGTCGATCGCGCGGCAGGTGTTGCCTCGGGCGGCCGGACGACGTCGAGCCGGTCTTCCTGCCGGCCTACGGCTCCTGACTGAACTGGATCGAGGCCGGCTTCACAGCCCTGCGCTACTTCACGCTCAACGGCGCTGACCACCGCATCCGCGATGAGCAGAACGACGCCATCGCCGTCCTGGCCCGTTGGCACGACACCCGCGCGAAACCAAAGACGAACTTCGCGCCCGACTCACCGATCCGTTCACGGACGGAATACCCGGCCAGAGCCGCCCGACAAGCCGCCAGTCCACCTGGGCACTCATCCGAACGGTGTCGTGCTGATCCGCTTTTCGAACCAGTGGTGGGCATACGGCTCGTCGTTGAAGGCGGCGACCTCCTGGAAGCCGCTGGAGTGATAGAGACCAATCGCCGCGGTGAGCGTCTTGTTGGTGTCCAGACGGAGTACGTCGCGGCCTTGCTGGGCGGCTTGAGTCTCCAGCTCGGCCAGGAACCGGCGGCCGAGACCGAGGCCCCGGGCGCGGGGCGCGACCCACATGCGTTTGATCTCGGCCGGGGCGCCGGGGGGCAGCTTCAGGCCGGCGCAGCCGACGGGCTCTCCGTGCAGTCGGGCAACCAGGAACAGGCCGCGCGGGGGCCGGAGTTCGCCCGCGTCGGGCAGCAGGCTCCGCGCGGGGTCGAAGCCTGTCTCAAAGCGTTCCTGAATCTCGGCGAAGTAGGACCGCAGGCAGTGCTGGGCGTCGGGATGGTCTGGGTCAACCGTGTCCAGCGTGACCGTCGCAGCGGTCAGCAGCCGTTCGACCTCGGCCATGGCGGCGGCCAGCCGGGCGCGCTGGGCCCTGTTGAGCGGCTCCAGGAGAGAGCCGGCCAGCTCGTCGCTGCGGCCATCGAGCACCGCGCGCTCAGCGCGGCCCGCATCGGTGAGCCGGATGGTGCGCACCCGCTTGTCCCGGGGCTGCGGCTCCACCGTCACCAGGCCGTCGGCTTCCAGGGAGCGCAGCAGCCGGCTGACGTACCCGGAGTCGAGCGCGAGGCGCTCGCGCAGTTGCCGCACGTCCTGGCCCTCCTCACCGATCTCCCAGAGCAGCCGGGCTTCGCCGAGGGGCCGGTCGCGGCCCAGGTAGTGGTCGTGGAGCACGCCCACACGTTCGGTGACGGTCCGGTTGAACTGCCGCACCTGGTCGATCTGCACCGTGTCCATTCTCTGACTTTAGTCAGAGAACTGTGTGCGGGGCCAGAGGCTTGAGCCTTCGCCGAGGCGTTGATCGGCGTTCGAGAAGACGGATGCCGGACTGCGTGCCGATTACCCAGTCGCGGATGTGAGCCGACGGCGCCGTCCCCCGCCGGCTCGAAGCTCGTGCAACGGAGGCGAAGCCCGGCAAGAATTCCTGTACGCCACCTCCTCACACCCGACAACGCCCCACCTCGGCGCGGTCGGGCGCGTCCGGGCACGAGGGCGAGGCGTCAGCCGTCCAGCAGTGCCACATGGACGAGGTACGGCAGGAGGCTCACGGCCTGCGGATCGTGGTCGAGCAGCACCGCGACGGGGGTGCGCCCCCGGGCCCGGAGGGCCTCGACGAGCCCCGTCCGCCCGGACGTCCCGCCCTCCACCGAAAGCGGCGGGCCGGCCGCCTCCCGGTCCGGCGTGACGGAGGGAACGGTCGGCACGACGGGGCCGGCGCCGGTGAGCCGTACCCCCTTTTCCCGGGCGAGCAGGGCGCGTACCGCGGCGGCCTCAAGGGCCTCGCTCCGCGTGGCGGCGACGGCGACGACGGTGGCGTCCCCGAGCCGGATCGCGCAGGCCGGTACGGAGATCAGCGCGGACAGGTCGTGGGCGACGGGTTCACCCGCCGCACGCAGCGCGCGCAGGGCGGCGGAGCCTCCGTGGTCCGGGAGCGCGAGCCGGGGGACGCGGACGCCGGGCCCGGCGAGCCGGTGGGTCACCAGCGCCTCGCAGTGCCCGGTCAGCGCGGCCTCCACCGCGTCCGCCCAGGTGAGCCCGGCTTCCACGCCCGTCGGCAGCCGGTACGGCGTGCCCGGCGCCGGAGGCGGGGTCGGGGCCGGGTAGGCCTCGGCCGCGGGGATCCGGCGCAGCCGGTCGGTGACGAGGTCCAGGCCCCAGACCTCGCGACCGCTCCGGGCGTCCGGGGCGGCGGCGAGGGTCCCGTACGCGGCGAGCGCGTCGAGCAGGGCCGCGAGGCGGGCGCTCGGGGCGTCCGGGCCGTGACCCCACACGGTGACACCGGGCGCCTCCGCGGGGCGCGGCCCGAACGGGTCGGGCACCGCGACCGCGCACTCCCACAGACCGGCCGGCCCGGGCCTGGCCTCCGGAACCGGCCCGATGAGCCCGGTCCGGGCGTCCGCCACGGCGTCGATCCGCTCCAGCAGCCGTGCGGCCTCGACGGCCGCACCCCCGATCCGCCCGAGGAACGCGACCCGCGCCCCCGTCTCCGTACCCGCCCGGGTGGCCGAGCGACCGGGCCGGGGCAGGGGCACGACGGGGTGCCGGCTGCTGGAAGACGTCCGCACGTCGGTACACACGAGGTACGGCTCTTCGGCGGGCCCGGGGCCGCCCTCGGCGTCGCCGGCCCGTGCCGCACCCGCGGCCCCGGCTTCCGCCGCTCCCGCGGCTCCGACGTTTCCGGTGCCTCCGGTCCCCTCCACGGTGCCCGCCGTGCCCTCCTGGCCCTGGCTCAGCCAGGCGCCGAGGAGCCGGTTGGTGATCCATTCCGCCCGCCCGGCGGCGAACACGGTGCCGGCGGGGCCGTCCGCCCCACCACCCACCGGCCCGGCCGGCGGAACCTGCGGCGGGAATCCGCGCAGTCGCCGCCAGGCGGAGGCCGCGGCGGTGCGGTCCGCGGGACCGAGCGGGCCGGTCCACATTTCGTCCGGGTGGACCAGCATCTGCCCCAGCCAGGCCCCGGCGCCGGCGCACCGGTCGGCCGTGGCCGCCAGCTCGGCCGTCGACCGCGCGACGTGCAGCACGGTGTCGTCGGCCGTGAGGGTCTCCCTCTCCGCCCACGCCGTGAGGCCGCCGAACGCCTCGGTATCACCCTCACCCGTCCGGCGGACCCGGACGTCACGGCACCCGGCCCGCTCCGCCGCCGCCGTGAGCGCCCGGAGCTCGTGGTCCTCACCGGCCAGCAGCAGCCGCCCGTCCGGCGCCCGTCCGGGCCCAGCCCCCCGAGTCGGCGGGTGGACATAGGCGTCGCCGTCCGCGCTCCCCTGCGGCGCGACCTCGTCACGAGGCCGGTCGTCGTCACTCCATCGCGGACACATGCGTCGGCTCCTGTCCCTGGATCACTGGCGGTCGTGTCGAGGGGCTCCGCGCCCCCCGGCCCCAATGAAAGAGGACGGAGATATGTAAACGATCTGCGCTGGATATACCGTGGCCGGTTTTCACCCGCCGAGGACCGCCCGCGTGGGGCCGACGCGAGGCGAGCCGTCCCCGGTCCGCCATGGCGACGCCCCACCCCTCCGACGGAAGCCGTCTGCCCGTACTTACCTTTATAGCGTGTATGCAATTATTGCGTGAGTACGCAAGGCGCCCGCTCAAGCAAGCAGCGCTCACCGGCCCAAAGGCCGACCTTCTGAGCGCGGCCGCCCGCCGTGCCGCCCAGGCCGCCGGGGTCCCCGTGAGCGTCACCGTGCTGGACGCCGACGGTCACCTGCCGGCCTTCCGCAACGACGACCGGGCCGTCCTCATCTCCGGCGAGACCAGCACCCGCAAGGCGTACACGGCGCTGCAGCTCGACGCCCCGACCGCCGAGCTGACGGAGCGGGTCAAGCCCGAGGGTCCCGTTCCACAGCCTGCCCACCGCCCTCGACCAGCCCCTGCTGTTCATCGCCGACGGCGGCCCCGTTCGCGTGCCGGAAAATCACCAACCCGGCCCCGGCGGCGTTGTGTTCTGATGGCGCCATGAGCGCACACACGTCGGACGCGGGCGCGTCCCCCCTCATCCGCCAACGCACCGGGCACGATCTCGGGGACTGCGTACGTGTCCTCGCGGAGGTCCACGAGCGCGACGGCTACCCGGTGAACTGGCCGGACTCCCCCGGCACATGGCTCACGCCACCCTCGCTCCTGGCCGCCTGGGTCGCCGAGCACGACGGCCGGATCGTCGGCCACATCGGTCTGTCCCGCAGCGGCGAGGGGGACGCGGCGCCCGGGCTGTGGAGCGCCCGTACGGGGACGGGGCCGGAGGCGACCGCCGTGGTCAGCCGGCTGTTCGTCGCCCCGTCCGCGCGCGGGCTCGGCATCGGCGCGCTGCTGATGGAGCAGGCCGTCGCGGCGGCTCGGGAGCACGACCTGCACCCGGTGCTCGACGTGGTCTCCTCCGACACCGCGGCGGCGGCCCTGTACGAGCGGCTGGGCTGGAAGTTGCTGGCCACGGTCGAACAGAGCTGGAGCCCGGAACAGACGGTGCCCGTCCGGTGCTACGCGGCGTCGGTCTGATCAAGTCGGTCGCGCGGGGCACGTGATCGCTGCGAGGGTGGCGGCATGCCTCCGTGGAATCTGCTCGATCTCGACACCGCCCTGCGCGCCTGCTGGGCGGCCGACACCTGTTCTCCCGACGACATCACCCACATCGCGTGGACCCCGGACAATCCGGCCTGGGGCCACTGCGACATCACCGCGCTGATCGTCCACGACCTCTTCGGCGGCGATCTCGTCGTCGGGGACGTGCACCAGGACGGCGACCCGCAGGGCTATCACTGGTGGAACCGACTGCCCAGCGGTGTCGAACTCGACCTGACGCGGGAGCAGTTCGTCCGAGGTGAGGTCGTCAGCGGGGCCCGGGTCGTCACCCGCCCGCCCGGCCCGCTGCCCCGCCGCTGGGAGGAGTACCTCCTGCTGCGCGCACGCGTGACGGAGCGTCTCGGCCCGCTCCCGGAGCCCGCCTGAGACGGCGGGGGCGGCAGCGGGCCGACCCGCGTCCGGCGGCGCCCCGCGTGCCGCCGGCCGTCCGGGGGCACTTACGCTCTCCGCTCATGAACCTCATCGACCTGGAGATCGCCCGGCACGACTGGCGGAACATGCCGTGCGGGTGCGGTGATTCGGCCGAGCACCTTCCCGGGGACCTTCTCCGGCTCGCGGAACGCGGCCCTGCGCAGGGGCCGGTCGAGACCGGCCTCGAGGAACACGTCTGGTCCGTCAGGGGGTTGTGGGACCCGGCCCCGGCTGTCACGGCCGTCGCGCTGGCCGCGCTCGCGGACGAGACGCCGCCGCACGCGCGCCTCCTGTACCTCGATGTCCTGCACTGCATGGTCGCCGGAGACGGGACACACCCCGAGGCGGCCCGCCCGGACCTCGATCTCCCCGCGCTGTGCGGGGATCTCGCCGCCGAGGGCACCTGGCTGCTGTACCGCGAGGTGATGACATACCGGAATCCCGGCCAGGCCGGTTCCGCGTTCGAGATCCTTACGGCGATCGGGACCGACCGGGACCGGCTCGAACGGCTTCGGGAGGCCGCGGCCGGCTGGCTGCCCGTGTGCTGCCGGACCGGCCTGTGCGACGACTGGTCCGATGCCGACGACGACCTCGGGTGACAGCACCTCACCGCACGCCCGGGCCGTCAAACGGCGCCCACGATCAGCCCGACACCGCCCAGCAGGGACAGGCCCAGGACGGCGGTGCGCACGGACGTCGCCGGGAGTTTGGGAGCCAGGAGCATGCCGGCCGCGGTGCCCAGCACGAGGGCGGCCAGTTCGGGCAGCCCTGGCATGAGGACGCCCACGGACAGCGCGGTGACGATGTTCTGGGCGATGAAGAAGCCGTACAGGGTGCCGCGGGTGGTGGCCGGGCTCCAGTCGGTGTTGGCCGCGTAGAGACCGATGGGCGGTCCCCCGACGCCGCCGACCACGTTGAGCAGCGCGCTGGTGGTGCCGGCCACGGCCGCCCCTTGGGGGCGGGCCAGCCAGGCCCAGCGGGCGCCGCGGGCCAGGGCGGCGACGGCGGCGATGACGCCGGTGCCGGCGGCCACGGCGAGCCACGTCGGATCGGCGTCGCGCAGCAGATAGGCGATCAGCGGGGTGCACACGACGGTGGGCACGAGCAGCTGGAGGATCGCCCGCGGCTTGGCGTGCCGGGCGTCCCGTACGAGAGGGATGGCGGAGGACAGCATCGAGAGGGTCACGACGAGGGCGACTCCCTGGTGCGGCCCGAGATGGAGCATCAGGACGGGGGCGGCGACCAGGGCGAAGCCCATGCCGGTGGCCGACTGGGCGAAGGCGCCCAGCAGGATGCCGGCCAGGGCCAGGTCGTGGGCGTACGCGGTCACGCGCCCGCCTCGCGGTCGACGCCCGCCACTTCGTCGAGGGTGTAGCGGCGCTGGAAGAACACGGCGAGCGCCATCAGGACGGCGGGCAGGGCGGTGAATCCCCAGAGCAGCGCCGACAGGGCGGCGGACGGCTGGGACGTGGTGTGGCCGTCGGCGGTGGAGACGAAACCGGCGACGGCCAGCAGGGCCGCGTACACGTACGGGCCGGTGGCGGTTCCGGTGGCCTCGGTCGCGGTCCACACCCCGGTGTAGGCGCCGGCGTGGGCGACTCCGCGTTCCTCGGCGGCGGCCACCACGTCGGGCAGCATCGAGAAGGCGAACAGCTGGAGTCCGGCGAAGGCCGCGCCCATGAGGACCACGACGACCGTGATGACGGCGGTGCCCAGAACGCGGCCGGGCAGCAGGGCGAGCGAGCCGGCGAGGAACACGCCCTGGGCGAGGAGCAGTCCGCGCTGTTTGCCGATCCGGCGGGACAGCCGCATCCAGACCGGTCCGACCAGCGTCGCCGGGACGAGGAAGGCGCCCATGAGGACGGCGGTCAGCTTGCGGTCGCCGAGTTCGTACTCGGTGTAGAAGGGCAGCGCCGCCAGGAACAGGTGGGTGGTGGTGCCGGTGAACAGGTAGGACAGCAGCAGCGCCCGGTAGTCGCGGTCGCGCCAGGCCGCCTTGAGGTCGTGGCGTACGGAGTGGGCGCGCCGGCCGGGGACGCGGAAGCCGCAGTGGCCGGTGAGCCGGCGTACTCCGGTCAGGGCGAGGAGTCCGGACAACAGCAGCGGGCCGGCCAGCAGCAGGGCCATGCGGGTGTACGCGGAGCGGTCGCCGGAGGCGACGAGGACCGGGGCGCTGACGCCGGCGGCGAGCAGGCCGAGCGTGAGGAAGGCCATCCGGAACACGAAGACACGGGTGCGTTCGTGGTAGCCGATGCGCAGGTCGGAGGGGGTGGTCAGGTAGGGCACCTGGAAGCAGGCGAACAGCAGGTTGCCGGCCACGTAGCAGCCGCCGACCCACCAGGCGGCCGTGGTGCCGGTGAGGCCCGCGGGCACGCTGAACAGCGCGATCCAGGCGGCCGGCAGCAGCAGACCCCAGGTAAGCAGGGTGCGCCGGTGGGAGGCGCGGCGCGCCTGGCGGTCGGAGAGCGAGCCGAGCAGCGGATGGACGACGATGTCGATGATTTTGGGCAGGAGCAGGGTGGTGCCGGCGAGGAAGGGCGGGACGCCGAGGGTCTGGGTGAGGAAGTAGAGCAGCAGGAGTCCGGGGACGGTCACCCACAGGCCCATGCCGACGGAGCCGGCGGCGTACAGGCTGAGGTCTCCGGCCCGTGGCCGGGGGCCGGTGGCCCGGGCGGAGGCGTCGCCGGTCATCCGCGCGACGGCCGGTGCGCCGTCTTCCGCGCGGGTGGTACGGGGTGGGGTGCTCATGGCGCCGTCTTGTGGCGGGCGACGACACCGGCGGCGAGTTCCGCTCCCTGGAACGCGCCGCCGCGGGCGCGGGTGGCGAGGGTCCGGGCGATGACCCGGTCGGTGAGGCGGGGCAGATGGCGGGCGAGGAAGAACTCCACGGCGCCGCGGCGGGTCGTGGGCATGTCCCGGCGGGCGCGGGGACTGAGGGCGGCGCGCAGCACGGTGTCGACGACGCCGTCGAGGGTCTCGTAGCTGCTCATGCCCTCCAGGGAGAGTCCGGCGGCGGCGGTGGAGTCGTGGATGGGGCTGCGGACGGCCGAGGGGTAGACGCAGGTGACGCCGACGTGGGTGCCGAGCTCCAGGCGCAGCGCGTCGGCGTAGGCGACGAGGGCGCGCTTGGACGCTCCGTAGGCGGCGGCCAGGGGAAGCTGCATGACGGCCATGCGGGAGGAGAGCATGACGACGCGGCCGCGGGAGGCCACCAGGGCGTCGACGCAGGCGGCGGTGACGCGCCAGGTGCCGAGGAGGTTGATGTCGAGCTGGCGGCGGACCTCGGCTCCGGGGGCGCGTTCGGCCGGGGCGGGGCCGCCGATGCCGGCGTTGTTGACGAGCAGGTCGAGTCCGCCGAGTTTCTCCAGGGCCGTGGCCACGGCGGCCGGGACGCCGTCGTCGTCGGTGATGTCGCAGGCGAGTACCTCGACCGGGTCGTCGTCGCGCGGCGCCAGGTCCAGGCCGATGACGTGGGCGCCCTGGGCGGACAGCCGGGCGCACAGGGCGCGGCCGAAGGTGCCGGACGCCCCGGTGACGAGGACGCGCAGGCCGCGCGGGTCGCGCAGGGCGCCGCCGGTGAGGTTCCGCAGGGCGGTGACCGGGGCGCCGGGGCGGGCGGTGCGACCGGCGGCGAGGGGGGTCGGTGTCGTGCTCATACGGTGCTCCTGTGCGTGCCGGCGGGGGTGAACGGGCGGGCGCCGCGGCGCAGTCGGGCGCGGCCGGCGGCGATCTCGCGCGGGATGCCGGCGACGTAGCTGTCGAAGTCGATGCGCATGGCGGGGCGCCGGTCGCCCCAGCGGTCGACGGCGGCGCGCAGGGCGCGGTCGACGGCGAGGCGCTGTTCCCGCGCGGTGGGCAGGGCGTAGCCGCCGGAGAGGTGGGCGGCGACGAGCTTCGCCTGGGCCTCGACGACGGGCAGGGCCGCGCCGGTGGACTGCATGAGCCCGACGAAGGCGAGGCTGGGGTCCTGGAGGTGGAAGACCCGCTGGTACAGGGGCAGTCGTTCGGCGTCGTCGCCCAGCCAGCGGGCGGACAGGAACGGGATGGTCACCCAGTATCCGGTGGCCCAGACGATCACGTCGACGCCGGCGGTGGTGCCGTCGGTGAAGGTCACCTGGTCGCCGTCGAGCCGGGCGATGCCGGGGCGGGCGGCCACCTCGCCGTGGGTGAGGCGGTGCAGGATGGTGTCGCTGATGGTGGGGTGGTTCTGGAACAGGCCGCCGGCGGGGGCGGGCAGTCCGTAGCTCTGCGGGGTGCCGACGGCGAGCCGG
The DNA here is from genome assembly GCA_002355495.1 of Streptomyces laurentii. Taxonomy (GTDB): domain Bacteria; phylum Actinomycetota; class Actinomycetes; order Streptomycetales; family Streptomycetaceae; genus Streptomyces; species Streptomyces laurentii. Next base: position 7,874,539 of record AP017424.1, on the reverse strand, counting down.
AGGATCGTCTCGGCCAGCCGCTGGCGGACCCGCCACGGCAGGGCGGCGAGGGCGGCGCCGGTCGCGTCGGAGGGCCGTCCGAAGAGGTACTTCGGGATGATGTGGACGCCGTGCCGGGCTGAGAGCAGGACGGGGCCGCGGGCGACATAGGAGGCGTCGACGGCGATGTCCATGGCGGAGTTGCCCATGCCGACGACGAGGACGCGCCGGTCGCGGAAGGCCTCGGCGGTGCGGTAGTCGTGGGCGTGCGTCTGAGTGCCGTCGAAGGTGCCGGGGTAGGCGGGCTCCGGCAGGCGGGGGTCCCAGTTGTGGCCGTTGGCGACGACGACGGCGTCGACGTGCTCACCGCTCTCCGTACCACCGCCGGTCTCGGTGGTCACGGTCCAGCCGTGGCCGTCCTCGTCGCGCTCGACCCGGGTCACGGTGGTGCCGAAGCGCAGGTGCTCGGTGACGCCGTACGTGTCGCTGTAGTCGGCGAGATAGCCGGCGATCAGGTCGGCGGAGGGGTAGTCGGGCCAGTGGGCGGGCATGGGGTGGTCCGCGAACTCGGTCCGGCCCTTGCTGGTGTTCAGGTGCAGCGAGGCGTACGCGGGCGACAGACCGCTGGCGTTGTCGCGGGCCCACAGTCCGCCGGGCCGGTCGCCCTTCTCGTACGTGACGGGCTCGATCCCGGCGTCCAGCAGGGCCTTGGTGGTGGCGAGACCGGCGGCTCCCGCGCCGACGACGGCGACACGGCACGGTGGGGGCATGGTGCTTCTCCTCGGGCGGTGCCGCATCCGCCGGATCCCCCGTCCCGGCGCTGCCCGCCTGACGGGGGGCCTGGGTCGGATGCGCGGACGACGGCGGTACGGCGAAACGGCGATGTGCGGGGGTGTACGGGGTGTACGAGGTGTACGAGGTGTACGAGGTGTACGTCGATGGTGTGGCGGCGGTGGCTCCGGACGCGGTGGTGGCGGTGCGGGCCGGCGCCGCCGCAGGCCGGTCGGTGTGGCTGCGGCCAACCGTAGGTCCTGTTTTGGCTGGTGGACATGGGGCGCACCACCGGTTTGGGCGCCTTGCTTGTGCCTGGCCACAAGTACGGGTGAGGATGCGGGGGTGCGGCGTGAGGACTGGGGCGGTGTGGTCGACCTGATCGAGCGGGTCGTCGGCGAGGAGGATCTGCTGGCGTCCGTGGTCGGCGGGGTACGGGCGACGGTGCGGGAGGTCGCGGTCCTGCCCGCGGCCGACATCGCCGGGCACACCCGGGCGCTGCTCGCGGCCGCGACGCGGGCGCTGGCGGCCGGGCGGGGTCCGACGGAGGCGGAGCTGTCGTTCGTCGAGGAGCTCGCCCACACCCGGGCCCGGCAGGGGGTGCCGATCGAGGCGGTGTTGGGGGCCATTCACGTGGCCGAACGGGCGATCTGGTCGCGGGCCCGGGACACGGCGGCCGGGAGCGGGATCGACGCGGGGCTGCTGCTCGACGCGCGGGAGCTGTACGACGACTGGGCGGAGGCGGTCCGCGCCCGGCTCATCCGGGCGCACCGGGAGGCCGTCGCCGCCGGGTCGCACGCGCCCGCCGCCGAACGGGACCTGACGGTGCTGCGGCGGCTGCTCGTCGGTGGTTCGGCGGCCGGACTGGCGGCGGCGGAGGCGGGCCTGCCGGTCGGCGGCGGGCTGTGGGTGCTGGTCGCCCGGCCCGGCGAGCACGGCCTGGAGCAGTCGCTGCGCGAGCAGGCCGCCCAGGCGCTCGTCGCGCATGTGGACGGTCTGCTGGTCGCGGTGCTCACCCGGGCGCCGGCGGTGCGCGCCGCCGGGGGCACGGCCGGGGTGGCCGGGCCGGCCGAGCCCGAGGAACTGAGCGGCGCGCGGCGGCTGGCGCTCGCCGCGCTGACCGCCGCCGAGTCGACGGGCCGGACCGGCGCGGTGCACGTGGCCGATGTCGCGGTGCTGGCGGCGGTGGCCGACCGGGCCGATCTGGCGGCGATGCTGACCGACCGGCACCGGGCGGCGTGGACCGCGCTCGGCGCGCAGGCCCGGCCCGTCGCACTGGCGGTACGGGCCTGGCTGGAGGCCGGACGGGAGGTGGGCGCGGCGGCCGGGCGGCTGTTCGTCCACCCCAACACGGTGCGCAATCGCGTGCAGCGGTTCGCCGAAGCCACCGGCATCGATCCGTTCGACACCTTCGGTGCCATGAACGCGTGGTGGCTGTGCTGTACGTGGCTCGCCGCCGTGGAGGGCGCCCCGGCGGGGCCGGCGAGCGGAAGCCCGGCGGGGACCGGCCCGTCCGGAGCCGGGTCGTTTCCGCGAGGGTGAGCGGGCGCACGGACGACGGCTCCCTCGGGGGACGGCGTACGCCCCGGCCACCGGTGTCCGGCCCTCCCCGCGGAGGGGAGGGCCGGACACCGGGCGCGGCCGGTCAGCCGCCGGCCGGGGCGTAGCCCGTCGGGCGGGTGGTGAAGGTGCCCCGGCCCTGGGTGCGGCCGCGCAGGCGCGTGGCGTAGCCGAAGAGTTCGGCCAGCGGCACCGTCGCCGTCAGCACCGCCGTACCCCCGCGGGTCACCGAGCCCGTGACACGGCCGCGCCGGGCCCCCAGGTCACCGAGGACCGCGCCGACGGCGTCGTCCGGGACGGTGACCGTGACCTCGGCGACCGGTTCGAGCAGGATCGTCCCGCCCGACCGGAGCGCCTCGCGCAGGGCGAAGCGGCCGGCGGCCCGGAAGGCCGGTTCGGACGAGTCCTTCACATGGGTCGAGCCGTCGGTGAGCGTGACGCGCACCCCGGTCACCCGGTGGCCGCCGAGCGGCCCTTCGGCGAGGGCGTCCCGGCAGCCGGCCTCGACCGCGCGGATGAACAGGGGCGGTACGCGGCCACCGGTGACCGCCGACCGGAACGCGAAGTCCCCCTCGTCGAGGGGTTCGACGTCGATGACGACATGGGCGAACTGGCCGGCGCCACCGTCCTGTTTGACGTGCCGGTAGACCAGGCCGCGGACGCCCCGGTCGACGGTCTCCCGGTACGCGACCCGGGGCCGGCCGACCGTCACGTCGAGGCCCTGGTCGCGGCGAAGCTTCTCCACCGTGACCTCCAGGTGGAGTTCGCCCAGGCCGGACAGTACGGTCTGGCCCGACTCGGGGTCGGTGCCGACGACCAGCGACGGGTCTTCCTCGGCCAGCCGGGCCAGGCCGGTGGCCAGCCGTTCGGTGTCGGTGGCGCGGCGGGCCTCGACGGCCACGGAGACCACGGGGTCGGCGGCCTCGGGCGCTTCGAGGGCCAGGGGCGCGCCGGGCGCGCAGAGCGTGGCGCCGGTCCGGGTGTTCTTGGGGCCGACGACGGCGACGATCTCGCCGGCCGTCGCCTGGTCGGCCTCCGTCGTGCGGTCGGCCTGGACGCGCAGGATGCGGGCGACGCGTTCGGTGCGGCCCGTGAGGGTGTCGAGCACGGTGTCCCCCTTGCGGAGCGTTCCCGCGTAGACGCGGAGATAGGTCATGCGGCCGGTGGGTGTGACGGCCACTTTGAAGGCGAGGGCGGTGAACGGGGCCGCCGGGTCGGTGGGATGGCGGTCGGGGCGTACGGGTGGCAGGTCGACGGGCGCGGGCAGGTAGGCGGTGACGGCGTCGAGGAGCGGTTCGATGCCGCGGTCGCGGTAGGCCGAGCCGCACAGGACGACCAGCGCCGCGCCGTCGAGGGTCAGTTCGCGCAGGGCGGTGACGAGGGTGTCCTCGCTCAAGGTGCCGTCGGCGCAGAACTCCTCCAGGGCCGCCGGGTGCAGTTCGGCGACCTGTTCCACGAGTGCCCGGCGGCGGCGTTCCGCCTCCGCGCGCAGCGTCTCGGGGACGGGCCCCTCGACCGGCCCCTGTCGCTCGCCGTGCGCCCGGCCCTGCCCTTGGGCGCCGTCGGGCCACTCGTACGCCCGCATCCGGACGAGGTCGACGACGCCGGTGAAGGCGTCCTCGCGGCCGATGGGCAGCTGGACGGGCAGCGGGACCGTGCCGAGCCGGGTGCGCAGGGAGTCCACGACCGCGTCCAAGTCGGCGCCCGCGCGGTCGAGTTTGTTGACGAACGCGATGCGCGGGACGCCGTGCCGGTCGGCCTGGCGCCAGACGGACTCGCTCTGCGGCTCGACGCCCGCGACGCCGTCGAAGACGGCGATGGCACCGTCCAGGACGCGCAAGGCGCGTTCCACCTCGCCCGCGAAGTCGACGTGGCCGGGGGTGTCGATGAGGTTCAGCCGGTGTCCGGCCCAGGCGCAGCTGACGGCCGCGGAGAAGATGGTGATGCCGCGGTCGCGCTCCTGCGGGTCGAAGTCGGTGACGGTGGTGCCGTCGTGGACCTCGCCGCGCTTGTGGGTGGTGCCGGTCAGATAGAGGAAGCGCTCGGTGAGGGTGGTCTTGCCCGCGTCGACGTGGGCGAGGATGCCGAGGTTACGGATCCGGGTGATGCCGCCGCGGCCGGTGCCGGGAGTGCTGCCGGGGGTGGGGACGGAGGTACGCATGGTGAAGGTCCTTCGCGTGCGATGCGGATGCAGGCAGCGCGATTCCCGTGACGACGGGCCGCGGAGGCGAACGGCGGCCCGGTGAGGGACGTGGTGACGTCGTGCCGTACGGACGCGGGAGCGCGGGTACGGCGTCGTCGCGGGTCAGCGGTGGCGGCCGCGCAGCCGGCACCGGACGGACGAAGAGGCCAGGATCACGTCGTACCGGGCACGGGAGACGACGGTCGCGGCGGGCACAGCGGTCACGGTGGTGATGGCGGTGCGCATGGCGGTCGTCTCCCTTCTCTGCGGTCACGGCGGCCCGGAGGCCCGACGGCCGACAGGCCGTCTCCTCGCCGGATCACCGGCTGGTGGACGTGAGTGTAGGGAGCCGGGGACCGCGCGGGACACTTGTTTTTCCGCGCCTCACGCATCGACGGGTCCGCGCCGTTCGCTCACTGGGGCCGCCGCCGTGTGTCACCGGGACAGCTCGGAGAGCTCACACAGGCAGGAGGCCGGCGAGGCGCGCGCGACGGGCGCCCGCGCCCAGCAAGATCCGCCGGACGGGTCCTGGAAGGTTCATGAAGATCTTGGAGTTCTGGCCCCGCCGCGTGAGTGGTGGGGCCAGACTCGTGTTTGTGGTGATGGGGGAATGGGCCGGGGAGACGGTCGGGCCGGATGTGTGGGAGACCTGCCGGGAGTTGATCCCGGCGGGGAGTGTGTTCGCGTTCCTGGCCGAGCATCGTGGTGTGCTGTTTCCGGCGGAGATGTTCGTGGACATGTATCCGTCGGCGAACGGGCGGCCGAGCATGCCGCCGCAGATCCTGGCCTCGGCGATCACGCTTCAGGCCCTGCACGGGCTGTCGGACTTCGAGACGGTCCAGGAACTACGGTGTGACCTGCGGTGGAAGGCCGCTTGCGGGCTCGGTCTCAACGACATGGCGTTCGATCCGTCACTGCTGGCCTACTTCCGCCGCCGCCTTTCCCGTTCTACCCGGCCGAACCGGGTCTTCGACGCGGTGCGGGAGGTCCTGAAGGCCACCGGCGTCCTCAAGGGCAGGAACCGGCGGGCGCTGGATTCCACCGTTCCGGACGACGCGGTCGCCACCCAGGACACCGTCACCCAGCTCATCGCCGCCATCCGTGACCTGCCCCGCCGGCCACACCGTCCCTCTTTCCGACCCCGGCGGACAACACCGGCAGCGCACCGCCTCCTTCAAGAGCCTGTGCACCGGATGTCCCCTGCGCGAGCGGTGCACCAAGGCCAAAGCCGGCCGAGTCCTGACCATCCGCCCGCACCACGACCTGCTCACAGCCGCCCGCCACCAAGCCGTCACCGACCCCGACTGGCAAACGGAATACCGCCGCTGGAGACCACCGGTCGAACGCGCCGTCGCCTGGCTCGTCCACCACGGCAACCGCAAACTCCGCTACCGCGGCACGATCGCCAACGACACCTGGCTCCACACCCGAGCAGCCGCCCTCAACCTCCGCCGACTGATCAACCTCGGCCTCACCCACACAGCTGACACCTGGACGCTCGACCCGGCCACCGCATAAACCAAGGGGCCGCCCCGCCCACAGCCGGACAACCCCTCAGCAAGATCTTCATCAGACTTCTAGTCCAACGCCGTTGCGTTTGAGTCTTCAGTCGCAGGTCAAGCCCTGGTGAATGACTCAACGGGACGTCCTGATAGATCAGCTTGTGTCGAGCAAGAAGATCATCGGGAGTCCCGTCGCAGGAGAAGTCTGTCATCACGCGCACGGTCGAGGCGGCCGGGGGTGTGTACGCGCCCGGTCACTTGGGCGAGTTGACTCAGATCGTGGACTTCGTGCTGGTGGACACGGTGATCGAGGAGACCGGGTCACGTGAGAAGAGGCTGCGGCTGCTGCCGTCTCGGGTGGTGGTCTTCTTTGTCCTCGCGCCGGCCCTGTTCGAGGACTGCTCCTATCGGGGGTGCGGGGCAAGTTGACGGCGGGGCCGGAGGGACTGCCGTTGGTGCGTCCGGCGGTCTCCTCGCTGTCCAGGGCCCGACGGCGAATAGGAGCGGCACCGCTGCGGCGGCTGTTCGAGATCCTCGCCGGGCCCGTCGCCCACCTCGGGCAGGCTGGTTCGTTCTATCGAGGGCTTCGGACCGTGGCCGTGGACGGCACTTTGCTGCACGTGCCCGACGAGGAGGTGCTCACCTGGCGCTATCCCAAGCGAGTGGGCGAGAGCGTGGAGTTCGGCTACCCGCTGCTGCGACTCGTGGTCCTGGTCGAGTGTGGCACCCGTGCCGTGATCGCCGCCGCGTTCGGTCCCGAGAGCGACGGCGAACTCACCTACGCGGGACGCCTGTTGGGTGCCCCGGACCATACGATGCTCCTGCTGGCCGATGCCGGCTTCGACGCGAACACCTTTGCCCGGGACATCCAGGCCACCGGCGCCCAGTTCCTGGTGCGCTCCTCCGCCCGCCGGATACCCACCCCCTTCCAACATCTGGGTGACGGCTCCTACCTGGCCCGGATCGGCTACGGCGTCCTGCCCGTCCTGCTGACCGTCCGCGTCATCGAGGCGTCAGCCACCACAACCCTGGCCGACGGCACCGTCCGCACCGAGCAGTGGCGCCTGCTCACCAGCCCCCTCGACCCGGCCGCCCACCCAGCCGCCGGGCTCGTGGATCTCTACCACGAGCGATGGCAGTCGGAGACCACGTATTTCTCGATCAAGGCGACCATGCTGGACGGCCGGGTCCTGCGCTCCCGCAGCCTCCAAGGTCTCGACCAGGAGGTATATGCCCTGCTCACCACCTACCAGGCCCTGATCCGCGCCGCCGCCGACACCGCCTGCATCCAGCCCGGCCTGGACATGGACCGCATCAGCTTCACCGTCCTGCAGACCACCGCCGCCGACACCGTCACCACCGCGACCGGGGTCCTGCCCCCAGCGGGACCCGCCGAGCTCGTCGGCACCATCGGCCGGGCCGTACTCGACGCCCTGCACCCCGCCCGCCACCGGCACCGCGTCAAGGCCCGCACCCGCAAGAACCCCACCAGCAAGTACGGACCGAACACCGGACAACACCCCACGACCAGCCAGAACTACACCATCCACAGCACCGTCACGTTCTTCGAACACGGACTCTCGACCCGCCCACGGACAAAAACGCAACGGCGTTGCGCATGCGGCCGTCGGTCGACCCCCGGCCATCACGGAGGCGGTTGAGTGGCAGACCCGTGCGATGCGCGCGCTTGGTGGCTAAGACGTTCCCCGATGCGGAGACGGTGCTGGACAATGCGTTGTCCTTGATCGCGGCGATCCGCGCCCAGCACCGTGCACGAGCCGAGCAGGCCGGGACGGCTCACAGCGTGCCGCAGCTGGGGCGGACCGCGTGACGTGGCGGGCGGTCCGCAAGGACCTGGTCTCCGCCTGGCTTGAGCCACGCAAGAAGCTCCCGCCTCGCCCTATGGCCATCGATCCGTACAATCCGGTGCCGTTGCCCCCACCGGCGGGTGGGTGACCATCGTGGGCTGCTCCGACAGCCGTCTCCTCGCCGCCCGCAGCAACCGTACGGCGTGCAGGTCATGTGGGGCGCGACTTGGGTGTGTGTCCATCAAGGTCGCGACGCATTCGCCCTGGAGTGGGTTCCCCCGCTGTCACATCCGTGTCGCGGGGGGGACGGGCTGTCGGGGAGGCGGCCGACGAGGGAGCAAAGCTGGGTGCGGGACCGCACGCTGAGCTTGCGGTACACCCGGGTCAGCGTGCTCTCCACGGTCTTCGTGCTGAGGAACAGCCGGGCCGCGATCTGCCGGTTCGTGGCTCCCTCGCTGACCAGGACAGCGATGCGGATCTCGGCCTCAGTAAGGGAGGCGAAGTCGGTGGTGCCATCGGCCGGTACGGTGGCGGTGCCGGTCTCGCAGCGACGGAGAGCCCGCTCGGCCTGATCGACCCAGGGAAGGGCCTCGCAGGCGGCGAACAGGTCGCGAGCCTCCTCGGCGGCCCCCCGGGCGGCGGCCCGGCGTCGTCGGCGGAGCTCCAGACGGCAGGCGACGAGCAGACAATGCCCTTCTTCCAGGGGCTGCCCCAGCGCGGCGAAGCGGCGGCGAGCCGTCTCCAGACCTGCCATCGCCGGGCCGGGGTCGCCCTCGGCCCCGGCCGCCATCGCCTCGGCGCGCAGCAGTTGGGCCGCCACGGCTCCGCCAGAGGTGTCCGCGCCCCCATGCGTCAGTGCGGCGCGGGCCTCGGCGATCACCTGGGCGGCTTCCGTAGTGCGGCCCAGACGGGCCAGGCCCAGGGCGAGGTCACCGTGCCAGCGCAGCACCAGGGGGCCATCAGCCCCCGGCGGCGCTCGCCCTCGCGGACCCGCTCCAGAGTGCGCACCGCAGTTGTGGGATCGCCTTGCCGTAGCTGGACCTGTCCCAGGACGTGCAGGCAGCGGCCGATGTGGATCGCGTCGTACTCCTGCTCGGAGGCCCTGACACCCCGCTTGGCGAAGGCTGCGGCGCGGCTCAGGCTGCCGCCGGCCAGTTCGGCGACGGCGCTGGTGTACCAGACCGGGCCGGGGCTGGTGCCGCATTCGCGGGCGACCCGGCCCGCGCGGTGTGCGTAGTACAGGGCGTCCCGGCAGCGGCCCATCCGGGCGCAGACCTCGGCCAGGCAACGTAGCACCAGGACGAGTTCGTCGCCCTGGCCCCGCTCCACCCGGCTGAGCATCCGGAGCAGCTCCGTTCGTGACTCGGCCAGACGGTCGTCGAAGAAGGCGAAGCGTGCCGCGTAGAAGCGCGGCGAAAGTGGCAGCAGTCCGTCGGGCACCGGCGCGGGCGGGTCGAGGGCCGCGGTCAGGGCGCGCTGTGCCTCGGCAGGGCGGGCTGTCAGCCGATCGGTGAGCGCCTGCACGGTCAGCGCCAGTGCTTCGGTGCTGCGGTCGGCGGCGGAACGGGCGAGGTCGGCGGCGGCGACGGCTTCGCTGCGGGAGCCGGGCAGGTCACCCCCGACCATCCGGGCCCAGGCCAGCCGGAGCCGCACCTGGGCGGTGAGCGCAGCGTCGCCTTCCGCGTCTTCCAGGGCGCCGGCCAGTACCTCGTCCATGCGGGCCAGCGCCTGGCTGGACAGATCGGCCAGGGCGAGCCGGACGCGTACCCGCTGGGAGCTGTGCGCGTTGGCGGACAGCACCGCCTCGGCAGCCTGGTGCACGATCTCCGGCAGGGACTCGGCGGCCCCGGCCTCGGCCGCGGCGGCGAACCACTCGAAGCGTTCGGTGCCAGCCTCGGCCGGGGTACGGTCGGCGGCCAGCAGGAACATCCTGGCGGCCAGCGAGCGGGCACCACTGCCCAGCGCGATCCTGGCCGCGGTGGCCAGCGAACGGCCCTGGGTCAGGTCGGGGGCGGCCAGAGCCTGATGCCGGATCCGTCCTGCGGCGTGCGGGACGGCGACGGCCAGGGCGCGATGGGTGCGAGCGCGCTGCTCGGCGGTGGCGGTGTGAGCGAGGACGGCGGCAACGGCGGGCGGGGTGAACCGGATACCGCCGTCGCCCTGCACCAGGAGCCCGGCGGCGGACGCCTCGGCGATGTCGCGCGCGGCCCCTTCGTGGCCGGCTCGCCGCAGCAGGTCGACGGTGGGCGCGTCGGCCAGGGCGGCAGCGAGCAGGGTGCCGCGCACCTGTCCGGGCAGGCCCTCCAGGCGCCGCGCGATCACTGCCCGCAGGGTGGGCGGAAGTGGTAGCGGGCGCAGGTCGCCGACGGGCCGGTCGGTGGCGGCACCGGCCAGGGAGAGCGCCAGGAACGGGTTGCCGCCGGAGTCGGCGTGCACGGTGTTGGCGACGCGGTCCGGTAGGGCTAGCGGGGCTAGCATCTCGGCGAGCCGGCCCGGGGAAAGTGGGGGTACCGGGACTTCCACGCCTCCGTGAAGGGGGCGGGTGCCGGGCAGTGCGGCGCAGACGCAGCCGAGGCCGGAGCTGCCGAGCCGGCGCACCGCGTAGGCGACGACGGCGGCGGATTCGGCGTCGACGCAGTCCAGGTCGTCGACCAGGAGCAGGGCTGGTCCCCCGTGCACGTAGCGGCTCAGCAGACCGTGGACGGCGAGCCGGGCGCCGTGCGGGTCGGGGCTGCGGTCGGCCCGGCCGCGTACCAGGATCGCATCGACGGCGGCCCGCTGGCCGTCCGGGAGTTCGTCGGCGCCGGCTCCGAGAAGGTGCCGCAGCAGATCGACGGTGGCGGTCCAAGGAAGCCACCGCTCGGCTTGCGTGCCCCCGATCCGCAGGACGCGCTCTCCGAGTTGTCCACCGGTGCCGAGTGCGGTGAGCAGAGCGCTCTTGCCGATGCCGCTGGGGCCGGTGAGGAGGACCGGGCGGGCGGCGGCCAGGTGCGACCGGACGGTGGCGAGCAGTGACGCGCGGCCGACCAAGGTCGGGCTCGCGGACCGGGACGGTTGGGGGCCCGAGGACACGGTGGTTCCCCTCCTGTACCGACAGCGCTGTACGCTCGCACCATAGTCACAGCCGGGTGGCGTATCAATGGCTGGAACACGTCCGGGCCCGGGGCGGCATGCCACCCCGGGCCCGGACCGGCCGATGGTCACGGACGCTGCCGGGACCGTACCGCGACCGGCATCCGTGAGCGTCAGATCACGTTCACGGTGATGTCGTCGAGGACGAAGGTGGTCTGCCAGATGTAGTCCTCCGCGTACAGGAAGCGCAGGGTGACGTCCTGGCCCGCGAAGTCGGCGAGGTCCAAGGACCGCTGGTAGTAGCCACTGGCGGAGTAGCCGTTTATGTTGGAGTAGGTCTCCACGGTCTTCAGGACCTTGGTGCCATCGGCGTTCAGCACCTGGACCTTGAGGGTGTCCCAGGGACCGTTGCTGGATTCGTCGGTGTCGACTCCCAGCCAGAAGTCCAGGCTGTACCGGGCGCAGCCGGCGGGCAGCGACACCCGCTGACTCAGCGAGGCCGAGGCGTTCGTTCCCTTGCCGCCCATCACGGCGTTGCGGGTTCCGGTGTGCGCGGGCCACCCGAGGTGCTCACCGATGACGCCAGCTGGGGCCGTCCAGCCTGTGCCGCGCTCCTCGAAGCTCGGGTTGACCAGGTACTGGCCGCTCTGGCACTCGGCGGTGGAGACGGAGAGCGTGTAGGTCGCCGTGTAAGCGACATCCGGGGTCGTCGCCCTCAGGGTGATCGGGTGGACACCGCCGGGCGTCAGTTGGGAGGTGGTGATGGTCAGGGTGGCGCTCTGCCCAGTGGTGACGTCGGCCGGGCCGAAGGTGGCCGTGGCGCCGGCCGGGAGTCCCTCGGCGCTGAAGGTGATGCTCTGCGCGTCGCCCTTGACCAGCGCGGTGTCGATGGTGGTGGTGAGCGACGCTGCGCCCTTGGCCAGGCCCGAGGACGAGGACAGTGTCATTCTGAAGTCACTGGCGAGGGACTCGCTGGTGATGCGCAGAAGCTTGTTCGGCGAACCGGTGCCAGGATCGTTGATGACGCCGCTGGTTGCGTCTGCGACCATCGCCTCGCGAATCTGTGCGGGCGTCCAGTCCGGGTGGACTGAGGCGATCAGCGCGGCGTTGCCCGCGACGTGCGGGGTGGCCATCGAGGTGCCGCTGATCGTGTTGACGGCGGAGTCGCTGCTTTTCCACGCCGAGGTGATGGAGCTCCCAGGCGCGAAAATGTCCACGCAGGTCCCGTAGTTGGAGAACGACGAACGATCATCGTTGGACGTGGTCGCCCCGACGGTGATGGCGGCCGTGGCGCGGGCCGGGGACTGATAGCAGGCGTCGGTGTTGTCGTTGCCGGCAGCGACTGCGTAGGTGACGCCGGAGGCCGAGGAGGCGGCGATGGCGTCGTCGACGCTCTGACTGGCCGGGCCACCGAGACTCATGTTGGCCACTGCGGGCTTGACGGCGTTGGCGGTGACCCAGTCCACGCCGGCGATGACACCGGAGAAGCTGCCGGTACCGTCGCAGCGCAGCACCTTGACGGCCACGAGATGCGCGTCTTTGGCGACGCCGTAAGAGCTGCCGGCAGTGGTGCCGGCGACGTGGGTGCCGTGTCCGTTGCAGTCGGTGTTGATCTTGTCGGTGGTCGTGTTGACGCCCCATGTGGCCCGCCCACCGAAATCTTCGTGGGTGGTGCGGATGCCGGTGTCGATGATGTAGGCGTGCACGTTGGAGGCAGTGCCGTTGTAGGTGTACGCGTCGTCCATTGGCAGGTTCGCTTGGTCGATGCGGTCCAGGCCCCAGGACGGCGGGTTCGTCTGGGTCGCGGAGACCGTGACCTCGCGGTCGGCCTCGACACGGAGGACGTCAGGATGAGCGGCGAGGGCCAGGGCCGCCTGCTCGCTCATGGTGGCCGAGAAGCCGTTCAGGGCCCGGCGGTAGACGTGCGTGACCTTTCCGTTGTGCTCGTTGGCCAGCCGCTTCGCTTCACTGGCGGCGGAACGCCCCCTTTTGAGGGTGACGATGTAGCTGTCCTGGACCCGGTCGGGGGCCTTTGCTCCCACGATCTTCGGCTCCGCTCCCTTTGCCGCTGTCTGGGCGGACGCCGGGACGGCGGTCGCCGAGACCATGGACGCGGCGGCCACGGGGGAGACGAGCAGCATTCCAATTGACCTGAGCATGACATACCTTCGCCGCATGGAGTGATCCTCACTGATTGCGTTTCTGCGCCCGCCGCTCGGAGTGAGCGAATCCGGGTTCCGGGGCAGGGATCGTCCTGCCTGACGGCCCCGTGGGCCCGCTCACTCTAGAAGTCGGTCACTCCCAAGTAACCAGGGATATCCCTTGTGTTTGAGCGCCGGGTGGATGGTTTGCATGGCACGCCCTTCCCCTACCCCCTTGAACTGCGCAAATGAGCGCTCCGCATGGTCGCTGAGGCACGGAGATGGAGGCCAGCGAGGCAGCTCTCGGGTGTCTTGTCATATCGGGTGGCGATGCCCCGCCAGGCCTTCAGTCGGTTGATCAGGCGCTCGACGGTGTTCCGCTCCTTGTAGAGGTCTGCGTCGTGGCTGACGGGTCGGCCGCCCCTGGAGCCCTTCTTCTTCCGGTTGGCGGCCTGGTCCTTCTTCTCCGGGATGACCGCCTTGATGCGGCGTTTGCGCAGGTGGGCGCGGTTGCCGCGGGACGAGTACGCCTTGTCCCCGGCGACCGCGTCGGGGCGGGTGCGGGGACGGCCGACGGCCCCGCGGACCCGTATCTTCCTCAGTACGGGGATGAACTGCGGGCTGTCGGCGGCCTGTCCCGCGGTCAGGATGAACGCCAGCGGGCGGCACTTCCGGTCGCCAGCGACATGAATCTTGCTGGTCTGCCCGCCCCTGGAACGTCCGAGGAGGGCGGCCTTCAGCCGGAGTTTGTGCCGTCGCCGGATGCGTCGCCGTTCTTCCCGCTCAGGGGCGCTTTCGGTCTCCTGCCCGGTTTGTTCGCCGCAGCCGCCCCCTTTGACCTGGCCTTCTCCGCCTCGGCGGCGGCTTTCTCCAGGGCGGTGAGGACCTCCTCCTCCAGGTGCATGCCGGCCGCGTCGTGGTGGGCACGGGCGGTGGTGGAATCGATGCCGACCAGGGACAGGTCCACCTCGCCCCGCTTCGCGGCCTGTGTGCTCAGGCCCTCCATCAGGGCTTCGAAGACTCCGGCGTCACGCCACTGCCGGAAGCGGTTGTGGACGGTCGACCATGCACCGAACTCCGTCGGCATCTCCCGCCACTGCCCGCCCGTCTTGAACCGCCAGATCACGCCCTCGAACTGCTGACGCAGCCGCTCGGGGTACGGGCCGTACTCACCGATCGGCAGGTACGGCTCGATGAACTCCTACTCCACATGCGTCAGTTGCATGCGAGTCACCCAAGAAGGTCTACCTGCCCAGACCCCGCCGCGCAGGCAAACTCGGAGATTGATCACGACGCAATACGCTCCCTAGTTGCCCCAGTCTTGACTCCTCTCCAGCCTGTCTCTGGACCATGCTGTTGTAGGTGCCGTTCAGCGAGCAGTAGATGGCGTCCTTGAGTGGGGCGGGATTGGTCGGATCAGGTTCGACCCGAACCCCGACTGCCTTGATCGTGGATTTCGGGTTCGCCACCCTCCCCAACCCACCTCGTATCTCACCTGCGGAGTCCGGCCTGGCCTCACTGTCGCCTCGCCTTTCCCGCAGTACCAGTCCGGCTTGTCCTCTTTCACGGGGATGGGTGACTCGTCCACGTAATCGATGAGCGACACACTCTCCACCAGCCCACTTTCCGTCACATCAACGGGCTCGCCGCTTCCATCGACCGGCTGGACGCTGACGACGACTCCGATGATCGGGGACGCCTCTCCTTGCCGCCCACCCGTGTCAAGCACCACCGAAATCTTCGACACGGACGCCCACATCGCCGCCATTCCGTCCTCCTCTGCTGGAAGTCTCCATCGAACCGAGAACCGACCCCGCACACACCCGTCCGCCGTCGGCGCCTCCAGCGGCCACCTGCGGTGAGGCAAGGCGGTGGACAGGAGAAGGAACCCGCACTCCCCATCCCAGGCCGGCAGCTCCAACGGGACGTCCCAGCCAAGTCCGATGCCGGCTCCCCGATCATCGCCCGCCGCACGCCGCCGGGCGTGGCTACACTCCCGCCCGCTGGGCCACCAGAGCACAACGGACCCCATACGGAGCACACGCGGAAACGTCCATCAGCCGTGACCGAAGGTCACCGACACCGACCGCCGTGCGTAGTGCCCCAGGGGCTCGGACTCGACCTCGTCGTCCTCGTCCAGTTCCACCCGGGATACCAGCGGAACGTCTCCGCGGCGCCACATCCGTGAACACCTGGAGCGGCCCGCGCCCTCATGGGCGCTCGACGGCGCACTGTGTGCGCCGCGGCGAAGCGTGGTTCGGGCGAGGAGGTCCGTGAGACGGCCGACTCGGGTGCGCACGACCGCCGCGCGCCGGTTCCCAACCCCTACGCCTCACCCCTCCGGCCGCCCCCAAACCCGAATGACACGCACGTCTCACGCCGCACGCACGAGTCACCACCTTCATCAGGAGCCGTTACCCAGCCGTTATAAACGGGCATTTCATTCGCATTCCTCCCTGTTTCCCACGCCGCCTCGGCGGGAATTCCGCGCGGCGACGGCTCGCGCGACTATCACTCCCCTCGGACGCCCACAACCCCGCCTCGCCAGGAAGTTCGCCGACCCGCTCGGTAGCTTCGGCCCCCATGACCACAGCACACCCGATCTCCGCGCTCACCGGCCTCGACATCGGTCCGGCCCAGCTCAGGGACGGTGCCGACCTCTGGCGGCTCGCCCGTGACGCGGGCGGACTCGACGTCAACTCGCCCTACAGCTACCTGTTGTGGTGCCGGGACTTCGCCGGGACGACGGCCGTCGCACGCGACGACACGGGGCGGGCGGTCGGGTTCGTCACCGGCTATCTGCGGCCGGAGGCTCCGGGGGCACTGTTCGTGTGGCAGGTCGCCGTCGAGGATTCGTACCGCGGAACCGGGGTAGCCGGAGCACTGCTCGACGCTCTGGCCGCCCGTGTGGCGGCCGGACCCGGGCTCGTCCGGATCGAGGCGACGGTCACCCCGGGAAACGTGGCCTCCGACCGGATGTTCCGCTCGTTCGCCCGCCGGCACGGCGCCGGTGTGATCCGGGAGGTCCTGTTTCCGTCCGCCGCGTTCCCCGGGACGGCCGACGCCGACGACACCCACGAGCCCGAACTGCTGTATTCCATCGGCCCCTTGTCGTTCTGACCATGGACCTGCACCCCCATCCGGCCTGCACCCAAGCAGATTTGACGACACATCAGGCTTCCAGGGCGTCGCACCGCCACGCCCCTCATCCACCCCCCACCGCCACCGAACCGATTGCGGGAGTACGCGTGACCACCCTCAGCCCCCTCGTCCCCTCCGTCTTCGAGACCGTCGAGTCGGAGGTGCGCAGCTACTGCCGCGCCTGGCCCGTCGTCTTCGAACGGGCCAGCGGCAGCCGGCTGCACGACGAGCACGGGCGGCCCTTCCTCGACTTCTTCGCCGGCGCCGGCTCGCTCAACTACGGCCACAACAACCCCGTCCTCAAGCGGGCGTTGCTCGACTATCTCGCCTCCGACGGCATCACGCACGGCCTCGACATGTCGACCACCGCCAAACGCGACTTCCTGGAGGCCTTCCGCGCGACCGTCCTCGAACCCCGCGCCCTGCCCTACAAGGTGATGTTCCCCGGGCCGACCGGCACCAACGCCGTCGAGGCCGCGCTCAAGCTGGCCCGCAAGGTGACCGGACGGGAGACCGTCGTCTCCTTCACCAACGCCTTCCACGGCATGTCGCTCGGCTCGCTCGCCGTCACCGGCAACTCCGCCAAGCGCGCCGGCGCCGGGGTGCCGCTGCCGCACGCCACCCGGATGCCGTACGACCGGTACCTCGACGGGGCGATGCCGGACTTCCTGTGGTTCGAGCGGATGCTGGCCGACCCCGGCTCCGGCCTGGACCACCCGGCGGCCGTGATCGTCGAGACGGTGCAGGGCGAGGGCGGCATCAACGTGGCGCGCGCCGAGTGGCTGCGCGGGCTCGCCGACCTGTGCCGGCGCCACGACATGCTGCTCGTCGTCGACGACATCCAGATGGGCTGCGGCCGCACCGGCGACTTCTTCTCCTTCGAGGAGGCCGGGATCACGCCCGACATCGTCACCCTGTCGAAGTCCATCAGCGGCTACGGCCTGCCGATGGCGCTCTGCCTGTTCCGCCCGGAGCTGGACGTGTGGCAGCCGGGCGAGCACAACGGCACCTTCCGCGGCAACAACCCGGCCTTCGTCACCGCCACCGCCGCCCTCGACGCGTACTGGCGCGACAGCACGCTGCGCGACCGCACCCTCGGCCGGGCTGCGCGCGTCGAGCAGGCGCTGAGCGAGCTGTGCGGCGACGACGGACGGACCGCGCTCGGGTACCGGGGCCGCGGCCTCGTCTGGGGCCTGGAGTTCGCCGACGGCGAGCGGGCCGCGGCCGTGTGCCGGCGGGCCTTCGAACTCGGGCTGCTCCTGGAGACCTCCGGCCCGTACGACGAGGTGGTCAAGCTGCTGCCGCCGCTCACCGCGACCGACGACGAGCTCGACGAGGGACTCGGCGTCCTGACCCGCGCGGTGCGGCACACCGCCGGCCGGGCCGCGAGCTGACCCGCACCCCGTATCCCCCACCCCCGCACCCCCTTCGTAGGAGAGGACCCATCATGATCGTCCGTAGCTTCGCCGACATCGAGGGCACCGACCGGCACGTCCGCGCCGCCTCCGGCACCTGGGAGAGCAAGCGCATCGTGCTCGCCCGCGAGCGCGTCGGCTTCTCCCTGCACGAGACCGTGCTGTACGCCGGGACCGAGACGTCCATGTGGTACGCGAACCACGTCGAGGCCGTCGTCTGCACCGAGGGCGAGGCCGAGCTCACCGACCACGAGACGGGCCGCACCCACACGATCGTGCCCGGCACGATGTACCTGCTCGACGGGCACGAGCGGCACACCCTCAAGGTTCTGCGGGACTTCCGCTGTCTGTGCGTCTTCAACCCGCCCGTCACGGGCCGCGAGGACCACGACGAGAACGGGGTGTACCCGCTCCTCACCGAGCCGGACCCCGAGCCCGAGGCGGACGCCGCCGCCCAGAGCTGACGTCCCCCTCTTCCCCCTCTTCCCCCCCTTCCCTCCCCCGTCCCGGCATCCGTGAAAGGAAGGCAGTCCCACCCATGGCCTCCGCCCCGACCCGTCCCATCGACCTCTACCCGACCCGCGGCTCCGAGGAGGCGCTCGTCGGCCGCAAGGACCCCGTCGTCTGGTCCGCCCCCGGCACCCCCGGCCCGTTCTGGGCCCGGGAGCTGGAGGAGTACGAGCGCGACGGCTTCGTCACCGTCGACGAGCTCGTGACCGCCGACGAGGTCGTCACCCTGCGGACCGAACTGGACCGGCTGGTCACGGATCCGGCCGTACGGCAGGACGAGCGGGCGATCGTGGAGCCGCACTCGCGGGAGATCCGCTCCGTCTTCGAGGTGCACCGGTTCAGCGAGGTCTTCGCCGCGCTCGCCGCCGATCCGCGGGTCGCCGGGCGGGCCCGGCAGATCCTCGGTTCGGACGTGTACGTCCACCAGTCGCGCGTCAACGTCAAGCCCGGCTTCGGCGCCAGCGGCTTCTACTGGCACTCCGACTTCGAGACCTGGCACGCCGAGGACGGACTGCCGCAGATGCGGACCGTGTCGGTGTCGATCGCGCTGACCGCGAACTACGCCACCAACGGCAGCCTGATGATCATGCCGGGCTCGCACCGGACGTTCCTCGGCTGCGCCGGCGCCACCCCGAAGGACAACTACAAGCAGTCCTTGCAGATGCAGGACGCCGGGACGCCGTCGCACGAGGCCCTGGGCACGTTCGCCGACGCCTGCGGGATCCGCCAGTTCACCGGGCCCGCGGGCTCCGCGACCTGGTTCGACTGCAACGCCATGCACGGCTCGGGCGACAACATCACCCCGTACCCGCGCAGCAATGTGTTCTTCGTCTTCAACAGTGTCGAGAACCGGCCGGAGGCGCCGTTCGCCGCACCCGTGCGGCGCCCGTCCTTCATCGCCTCGCGCGAGTTCACTCCCGTCGGGTGACCCGCGGGCCGGGACCGGGGCCGCGGGCTGCGGCCCCGGTCCCGGCCCGCGGTCTTCCCGCACCCCCGGTTTCTCGTCCCCTCCTTACGGAAGGACCCCTATGTCCCGTCCCATACGTCTCGACCGGCGTGGCTTCCTCTCCCTGGCCTCCGCCTGCGGGGTCGCCGGAGTGCTGACCGCGTGCAGCCGCACCGAGGTCGGCTCGGGCGCCCCGAAGGAGGACGCCGGACTGCTCGCGAGGCTGCGTGACCAGGGCTTCGTCCGGGTGGGGTTCGCCGGCGAGGCGCCGTACGGCTTCCAGGACGGAGGCGAGCTCGCCGGTGAGGCGCCGACGCTGCACCGCGAGGTCTTCAAGGCGCTCGGCGTACCCGAACTACGGCCGACGCTCACCGAGTTCGGCGCCCTGATCCCGGGGCTGCTGGCCGGCCGGTTCGACGTGGTGAGCGCGGGCATGTCGATCACCCCCGACCGGTGTGGCAAGGTCATCTTCTCGGAGCCCGAGTTCGTGTCCACAACGGCGCTGATGGTCCGCGAGGGCAACCCCAAGCGGCTCACCGACTTCGCGTCCTGCGCGCGGGCCGGGGCCACGGTCGGGGTGCTCACCGCCGCCGTGGAGGCGGGCTACGCGAAGGCGGCGGGGGTCGGTGACGGGCATGTGAAGACACTGGCCAAGCAGCAGGACGGGCTCGACGCGCTGCTGGCCGGCCGGATCGACGCCTTCGCGCTGACCGCGATCTCGCTGCGCTGGCTCGCCCGGACGAACAAGGGCGCGGCGGTGGAGGTCACCACGCCGTTCGTACCGGTGGTCGACGGGGCGAAGCAGTGGAGCGCGGGCGGGGCGGTGTTCCGGCCCGGAGCGGAGGCGCTGCGGAAGGCGTTCGACGGCGAGCTGGCGAAGATCACCGGTGATCCGGCGCGCTTCGTCCGGCTGGTCGGCGAGTACGGCTTCACCGAGCGGGAGGCGCCGCCCCGTTCGCTGCGTACGGCCGATCTGTGCAAGCCCGGAGGAGGCCCGGCGTGACGGGTCTCCTGGCGAGGGGGTCCGGTCCGCCGGAGTCCGGCATGGCCGGCCTCGCGGGGCCCGACCTCGCCGGCTCGCACCCGCCCGGGTCGTCGCTGGCGATCTCGGACCTCGCGCTGAGCGACTTCCTGCCGGCGCTCCAGGAGGCCCTGCCCCGGCTGGGGCAGGGGCTGCTGGTCACCCTGGAGGCCACCGTGCTCGGGGCCGCCCTCGCGCTGGTGCTCTCCTACGTACTCGGGCTGATGTCCGGCTCGCGGAGGCTGCCGGTGCGCGGCGGGGCCCGAGTAGTCGTGGAGTTCTTCCGGGGCACGTCGTTGTACGTGCAGTTGTTCTGGCTGTTCTTCGCACTGCCGATGCTCGGATTCCGGCTCGAACCGCTGGCCTGTGCCGTGGCGGCCCTCGGCCTCAACTACGGGGCGTACGGGGCCGAGGTGGTCCGCGGCGCGGTCGCCGCCGTGCCCGCGGCCCAGCGGGAGGCGGCGGTGGCGCTCGGCATGAGGCCGTGGCTGCGGCTGCGCCGCGTGGTGCTGCCGCAGGCGCACCCGCTGATGGTGGTGCCGTTCAAGAACCTGCTGGTGCAGCTGCTGAAGGCGACGCCCCTGCTGTCGCTGGTCACGGTGCCCGATCTCACCTTCGAGATCGACCAGTTGCGCTCGGCGACCGGTAACACCGCCGCCGCGTACCTGCTGTTGCTGGTGGTGTACGGCGTCCTGGCCGGGCTGATCAGCCTGGCGATGAACGCGCTGGAGCGGGCCGCCCGGGCCCGGCTCGGGACGGGAGGTGGTGCGTGATGTGGGACGGGGAGGCGGCCTGGGCCGCGCTGCCGGCCGTACTGGAGGGCTTCGGCATCACGCTCCTCGCGACCGTGCTCGGCTTCGCGGTGGCGGCGCTTCTCGGACTGCTCCTCGCGCTCGTGGGGCGCTCGGCGCCGCGGTGGGTGGCGCTGCCGGTGAACGGGGTCGCCGCGTTCGTGCGGTCGACGCCGCTGCTGGTGCAGCTGTTCGCGGCGTGGGTGCTCGTGCCGGGCCTGGACGCGCTGACGCTGGGCGTCGTGGTGCTCGGTGTGCACTACGGGGCGTATCTGTCGGAGGTGTACCGGGCGGGCATCGAGTCCGTGCCGAAGGGCCAGTGGGAGGCGTGCACGGCGCTGTCGCTGCCGCGGCGGCGCGTGTGGCGGGCCGTGGTGCTGCCGCAGGCGGTGCGCAACGTGCTGCCGCCGCTGGGCAATTACGCCGTCTCCATGTTCAAGGAGACGCCCCTGCTCTCGGTGATCACCGTGCACGAGATGGTGCACGAGGCGAACACGTTCGGCAGTACGCACTTCGCCTATCTGGAGAGTTTCACCCTGGCCGGCGCGGTCTTCCTGCTCGCGAGCTGGCCGACGTCCGTGCTCGTGCGACGACTGGAGGCACGCCTTGCCCAGTGAGAAGGCCCCGCCCATGAAGCAGCCCCCGCCCGCCGACAAGCCCTCGGCGGCGGCCGTACCGCGACCGGTGAGCGTCGCGAAGAACGCGACGTCCGAAACTGCGGGCGGCGGGACGGCGGGCGAGGCGGTCCGCTTCGAGCGGGTGACGAAGCGGTACGGGGAACAGGTCGTCCTCGACGGTCTCGACCTGGTGGTCGGGCGCGGCGAGCGGGTGACGCTGATCGGGCCGAGCGGCTCGGGCAAGACGACGATCCTGCGGCTCCTGATGACGCTGGAGCGGGTCACGGAGGGCGTCATCCATGTGGACGGCCGCCCCTACTCGCACATGCCGGCGGGCGGCGCGGACGGCGGCCGGCTGGTACCGGCGAGCGAGCGGTATCTCGCGGAACGCCGGCGCGGGATCGGCATGGTGTTCCAGCACTTCAACCTGTTCCCGCATATGAGCGTCCTCGACAACATCGTCGAGGCGCCGGTGCACGTGCTCGGCGAGAGCCGGGACGCGGCGGCCGCCCGGGCCCGTGAACTGCTCGGCATGGTCGGCCTCGCCGACAAGGCCGGCGCCCGGCCGACCCGGCTGTCCGGCGGCCAGCAGCAGCGGGTGGCGATCGCCCGCGCGCTGGCCATGCGGCCGGAGATCCTGCTGCTCGACGAGGTGACGTCGGCGCTGGACCCGGAGCTGGTGGCGGAGGTGCTCGACGTGCTGCGGGACATCGCGCGGGACACCGACATCACGCTGCTGTGCGTGACGCACGAGATGGGGTTCGCGCGGGACGTCTCCGACCGGATCCTGATGTTCGACCGGGGAAGGATCGTGGAGTCCGGCCCGGCCGGCCGGCTGCTGGACACGCCGGCGCACGAGCGGACGCAGGCGTTCCTGAAGTCGGTCCGCTGACCGGCCGCTGACGGTCCGCCCCGTACGAGGTGCCGGGTGCGCGGTCCCGGGTGCGGGGCACGCCCCCGCACCCGGCTCGAACTCCCGCTTCCTTCCGCCTTGCACGAAAGGATGAACGCGCCCCGACCTCCGCGTATCGGGCCCGCCCGGGCGTCACCCTGCTGCCGTGCGTAAGGAGCGCGAGATCACCGTCCCACGGCCACGCCGGCCCGTGGTGGCGGAAGCGCGGGTGGGGCGGGGACGGCCGGCGGGCCGGACCGCGCGGGGCCGGCGGCGGACCGGCAGCCGGGAGCGGCTGCGGTACTGGGTGGACCGGACCGTCGTCCGGGGTGTGTCGGCGCTGGTCGGCTGGCTGGCCCTGGCGTGTCTGGCGGTCGTGACGCCGGCCAGCACGCTCCTGGTGTGGACGGACCGCCGGGCGCCCGAGAGCTTCGGGGGCAAACTGGCGGCGGTGTGGCGTACCGCCGGGCAGACGCTGCGGCTGGGCGGCGAGGCCGGGACGCCGTTGCGGTTCGCGCTGTCGCTGCTGCTCGCGCTGGTGGCCCTGCTGTACGTCTCCACGCTGGTCGGGATCGTGACGTCGGCGCTCACCGAACGGCTGACCGCGCTCCAGCGCGGGCACTCCACGGTGGTGGAGGACGGGCACACGGTGGTCCTCGGCTGGTCCGAGCAGGCGCCGACGGTGGTCGCGGAGGTGCTGGCCGCGCACGCGCAACGGCGGCGGGGCGCGGTCGCGGTCCTGGCCGACCGGGACAAGGCCGAGATGGAGGCGGAGCTGCGCGCGGGCCTGACCGGGGGCGCCGCCCGGGTGCGGCTGCTGTGCCGCAGCGGGCGTCCGGCCGATCCGGTGGCGCTGGCGCGGATCGGGCCCGCGACGGCCGGGGCGGTGGTGGTCCTGCCCTCGGACGGCCGGCCGGAGCCGACGGGGACTTCCGCGCACGACGCGGCGAGCGGTGCGGGCGCGTGGCCGGACGCCGGGGACGCGCAGGTGGTGAAGACGCTGCTGGCGTTGCGGGCGGCGGCGGGCGACGGGGAGCCGGTCCGGGTGGTCGCCGCGGTCCGCGACGGCCGGTTCCGGGACGCCGCCGCACTGGCCGGGGGCGAGGGCGCGACGGTCCTCGACGTGGACGACATCGCGGCGCGGCTCCTGGCGCAGTGCGTCCGCGAGCCCGGTCTGTCGCTGGTCCTGGAGGACCTGCTCGACTTCGCGGGCGCCGAGCTGCACACGCTCCACGATTCCCGGCTCGCCGGACGGCGGTTCGGCGCGGTCCGGGCCGGCTGCCCCGACGCGTGCGCGGTGGGGATCGTACGGGCCGGTGGCGGGCTGCTCCTGAATCCGGCGCCCGGCACGGAGTTCGGGCCCGGTGACGCGCTGGTCGTGGTCGCCGAGGACGGCGGCGCGCGGGCGGTCGGCGGCACGGCACCGGCCGCCGTCGACCCGTCGGTGATGGTGACGCGGGAGCGCGCCGGGGCCCCGCGCCCCTACCGGGTGGTGGTGCTCGGCTGGAACCGGCGCGGCGCCCGGGTGGTGGGCCTCCTCGCGCGGGGTGCCGCGCCCGGATCCTCCGTGGACGTGTTCGCGCCGGACGGCCGCCTCGGCACGAACGGCGGTGCGTGCGGCGAGGGCCGAGGGGACGGCGGGGACAGCGGCGACAGCGGCGACAGCGGCGACAGCGGCGAGGATCCCGGCGCGGTGCCGGTGGTGCTCCACCGGGACGATCCGCTGGCGGCCGCCACGGTCGGCCGGATCGACGAGCGGTACGACCATGTGGTCGTCCTCGGGCCGGACCGGGCGCCGGGGGCGGACCAGCCGGACGACCACACGCTCGTCACGCTGCTGCAGCTGCGCGCGTGGGAGGCACGGACCGGCCGGGTCCTCCCGCTCGTCGCCGAGCTGGCCGACGAGCGCAGCCGGGCCATCGCGCCGGCCGGCCCCGGCGCGGACCTGGTGGCCGGCGGGCGGCTCGTCGGCCTGCTGATGGCGCAGATCTCGCAGAACGCCGCGCTCGCCGCCGCCTTCGCCGACCTGTTCGCGCCGGGCGGCACCTCCGTACGGCTGTGGCCCGCGGGCGACCTGATCCGTCACGGCGCCGAGGCGTCCTTCGCCACGGTCGTCGCGGCGGCGGCGCGGCAGGGCGCCTGTGCCGTCGGCTACCGCGCGGCGGCCGACGCGGACCGGCCGCCGCGGCACGGCGTACGGCTCAACCCGCCGAAGGGCGAGACGCGGTGCTGGGCCGTCGGGGACGAGGTGATCGTGATCGCCCCGGCGGATCCGGACAGTGCGGACGCTGCGGGCGGCCGGTCCGGCGTGGACGGCTCGGACGGCCTGAACGGTTTGGGCGGCGCCAATCCTGGGTGACGAGTTCTCGACACAAGCCCGGGCTTCCGCATCCGGCCCGATTCGGTGGGCACAAACGCCGGTGACAGAGCGCCGGTGACCGGCGGCCGGTACCGGCGCGGAACCCGACAGCGACGTACGGGCGGCCCGCGCCCACGGTGACGGCGCGGCGGGGCGCCCCGTCGCGCCGAGGGACACGAGGAGCATCCATGACGAGTCTCTCTCCGGCCGGCGAGCCGGTCTTCACCGCCGACTTCGGCTCACGAGAGCAGTGGGTCGCGGGCCGGACCTGGGCGTATCCCCACGGCGGCCCCGTCAATC
This sequence comes from Streptomyces laurentii, assembly GCA_002355495.1. GTDB lineage: Bacteria > Actinomycetota > Actinomycetes > Streptomycetales > Streptomycetaceae > Streptomyces > Streptomyces laurentii. The sequence goes on along the minus strand of AP017424.1, from coordinate 7,849,532 downwards.
CGGCGGACGACAAACTCGACCGTCTGGTCGCGGATCCCGCGTACACCCGCGACGGGGTGTTCCGCGCGACCCGCCGTCCCGACGGGCTGTGGGACACGGGGCTGCTGACGACGGAGGACAGTCCCGGGGAGTTCGAGCTGTGCACGGGCGACGTCCTGGAGGCGCGGGTGCGGCTGCCCGAGCGGGCCGGGGCGTGGCCGGCGATCTGGACCTGGCGGGACGGCGGGCACGAGGTCGACGTGTTCGAGTACCACCCCGACAACCCCGACCTGCTGGAACTGTCCAACCGGGTCCGGGGGACGTACCGCTACCACCACTCCCCCTCCGTCTATCCGGGCGCCCGGATCCGGCTGCGCACCGAGTTCGGCGCGCATTCCGTGGTGTGGTGGCTCGACGACGCCCCGATCTTCGCCGACGGGCGTGGCGTCGGCCGGGGCTGGCACGCCTCGCTGATCGTCAGCCTCTCGGTGTGCGCGGGCCGCTATCACCCGGCGCCGTCCCCGGACACGACGGAACTGTCGTACGAGGTCGCCGACCTGCGGGTGTACCGGCCCGACGCCGTCCCTCCGGTCGGGTGGCCGGCGCGGTGACCGGGGTCACCACCAGTAGGCGGGGTACGTCGGCGCGCCGCGGCGGATCCGGGAGACGGCGAGTTCCATCAGGACGAGCACGACCGTGGCTCCGAAGAGCAGCGGGACGAAGCGGGCCGGTGCGGGCGCCTGGAGGCCGATGACCACGGCGGTGGCGCAGGCCGGCGCGTGCGGGGTACGGGCGAGGTGAGTGAGCCCGAGGGTCGCGCCGGCCGCGACGGCCGCGGTCCACGCGCTGGCGCCGGCCACCGCCAGGGCCGCGTAGCCGGCTCCGGCGGCCAGCAGGTGGCCGAGGACGACGCTGCGCGGCTGGGAGAGCGGGAGCGTCGGGGCGCTGTGGACCAGGGCGGCGCTCGCGGCGAGCGGGGGGATCAGGACGGGCTCGTGGAGGAGCGCGCCAAGGGCGACGAGGCCGAGCAGGACGACGGTGACGGCACCGACGCTGTGGAACGCCGCCGCGGGGGCGGGACGGGCGGGGGCGCGGCCGGCCCTGCGGGGACGGGGGACGGCCGGAGCCGGAGCCGGCGGCACGGCCGCGGTCGCGGTCGTGGTCGCGGTCGTGGTCGTGGTCGTGGTCGTGGTCGGACCAGTGGGAATCGTCGTGTTGTCGGGCGCTGCGATGTCGATACTCAAGCTCAGGTGTTTCCGGGTGGGCGGCCTGGGGCCGGGGGAAGCGGGGCGGGGATCGGTGAAAGGGCAGGCGTACGGACCCTGTGAACGACAGCCGGCCCGCCCTCGCGCCACGCCTGCGCCGCCCAGCGGGCGACGCGATCACGACCGATTGTATACAAAGCATGGAAGGGGTGGCCCGCCCCGCGCATCGCTCCCCCACCGTGGAAACGGGCGGATCACGGGGAAGAAGACCACTGGACCCCGCCGGGGAACAGCCCGTCGACCCGCCTGTCCGCACGCCCGCCGTCCAACGCCCAGGGAGCGCGCCCGAGATGACCCCCGAGATGGCCCCCGCCCAGCCGCCGTCCTTCCAGCTGCTCGCCGGAGACCCCGATTCCCCGGTGCTGCTCCATGTGCCGCACTCCTCCCGGGTGGTCCCCCGGAGGTGCGCGCGGGCCTCCTGCCGGACGACGCGGGGCTGGAGCGGGAACTCGACCACCTCACCGACGCCCGTACCGACGAGATCGCGGCCTGGGCCGCGCGGTCGGCCGTCACGGCGCCCTGGCGGTTCGTCAACCTGCTGTCCCGGCTGGTCGTCGATCCGGAGCGGCTGCCGGACGAACGCGAGGAGATGACGGCCGCCGGAATGGGCGTGGTATACACGCGCACCACCCACCGGGGCGAGCTGCGGCCCGCCGACGTCGACCCCGCGCCCCTCGTGGAGCGCTATTTCACTCCGTACGCCGAGGCCATGACCCGCGCCGTGGACGCGCGGCTCGCGGCGACCGGGCGGGCGGTGATCCTGGACGTCCACTCGTACCCGAAGGCACCGCTCCCGTACGAACTGCACGGCGACGGTCCGCGGCCGCCCGTCTGCCTGGGCACCGACTCCGTCCACACGCCGCCCGCGCTGGTGGCGGCGGCTCGGCGGGCGTTCGCCGGGTTCGGCGCAACGGGCACGGACAGTCCGTTCGCCGGGGCCTACGTGCCTCTGGCCCATCACGGGCGGGATCCGCGGGTCACCGCGCTGATGGTGGAGATCCGCCGCGACCTCTACCTGACGGGCCCCGGCGAGGCCGCCGAGCCCGCGGTGCGGGGCCTCGGCTCGGCCCTCGCGGCGCTCGTCGACGCCGTGTCCTGACCGGCCCGGGGCCGGAATCCCGGCCGCGCGCACGCCCGGACGGGGGACGCGTCCCGGCGTAGAATGAGCCGGGTGAGCGCTCTCCGATACGCGCTGGTCTTCACCGCCGGGGCGGACACCGAGGACGGGACCAGGGACGAGGACGTCGTGGTCGTCGAACGGACCACGGCCACCGGACCGGGCGGCCACCCGGTCTACACGGACCCGACCGGGATCATCCGCGCCGAGATCAGCGCACGCGACGAGGTGCGCGTCCTAGCCTCCGGAGGCCATCAGGAACCGCCCCGGGGCGTGGTGGCCCGGCGCCTGCCCTCCTGAGCCGAGGCCCCGGCCTCGGACACCCCGGACGTCGCCTAAGCTTCCCGGATGACCACGAACGACCCCTCTTCCGCACCGTCCGAGCCGCGCTACGTCCGCGTCACCATCGAACTCGTCGCCGAGATCACCGACGAGCGGGCCCTCAAGGCCGCCGCGCTCGACCAGGTGCGGGACGACGAGTACCTGGACGACGCGGAGCGCGCCCAGTCCGTCGAGGCGATCGAGCTGGACCCGTCCGGTTCCCTCGCCCACTTCATCGACCCGATCGCCCTGCTCGGCTCCGTCCCCGGCGTGGAGCTGACCTCCGCGACCTGGGAGTCCGCCCACACCGAGTACGACGCCGACGAGGAGACCTGGGAGGAGCACTCCCTGGAGGACTGAGCCCGGCCGCCCGGCCCTCGCGGTTCCCGCCCCCGTCCGCGCGGCCCGCGCGTGTCGCGCGGGGTTCGCGGACCCGGCGGCCGGGCGATAGGTTCCCGGCAAAAGATCAGCCGGGAACGGACGCAGGGGGTCGCGTGAAACGTGCCGTCGTCATGGGTGGGAGCTACGCGGGGCTGTTCGCCGCGCGGGTGCTGAGCGACGTCGCCGAGGAGGTCGTCGTCCTGGAGGCCGACGACACGATCGGCGCGGACGGGGTCGGGCGGGCGGCGCCGCAGCGGCGGCAGCTGCACGCCCTGCTGGCCATGGGACGCGCCCAGTTGGGGCGCTGGTTCCCGGGGCTCACCGCCGAACTGGTGGCGGGCGGCGCCCGGCTCGGCGAGGGGGACGCGGTCCGGTACTACGTGGACGGGCGGCTCAAGGCCCCGGTCCCGGGGACGCGGATGCTCGGCGTCACCCGCCCGTACCTCGAATCGGCCGTACGCCGCCGGGTCGCCGCGCTGCCGAACGTCCGGCTGACCACCGGGCAGGCCACCGGCCTCGTCCTGGAGCGCGGCCGGGTCCGTGGCGTGGCCACGGCCGCCGGCGAGGTCCTGGAGACGGAATTCGCCGTGGACGCCATGGGCCGGTCCAGCCGGCTCGGCAGCTGGCTGGAGGGCGCGGGCTGGGAGCGGCCGCCGGTCGACCGGATGAGGGTCGACCTCGGATACGCGACGGGCACGTTCCGGCGCGGGGACGAGCTGGGCGAGCTGACCGTCGTCCACTCCGGGCCCGGCCCCGCGACCGGCTACCAGCCGACCCACCTCGAGCCCGGCGGGCTGGTCGCGGTGGAGGGCGCACGCTGGTCGGTGGTCCTCGCCGGCTACGCGGACCTGCGGCCCGGACCGGATCCCGAGGAGTTCCGGGCGCGCATGCGCCGGGCCGTGGAGCCGCTGCGCACGGTGGCCGACGTCTGCGAGATGACGGCCGACGTGACCACGTACCGCTTCGCGGAGAGCCTGCGCCGCGGCTACGGACGGCTCGGGCGCTTCCCGGGCGGTCTGGTGGTCGTCGGGGACGCGCTCGCCAGTGTGAACCCGGTGTACGGACAAGGGCTCACGCTCGCCGCCTTGGAGGCCAACTCGCTTGCCGCGCACCTGCGTTCGGGCGCGGACACGACGGAACCGGCGTGGGGGTACTTCCGGCGGGCGTCGGCCGTCGTCGGCGCGGCCTGGCAGCTGTCGACCACCGCCGACCTGGCCCAGCCGCATGTGACGGGGCCGTACCCGCCGGGCTACCGGCTGCTGCGGTGGGCGGGCGACCGGATCACGGAGGCGTCGATCGTGGACGCGGAGGTCGGCGCGACGTATCTGAACGTGGTGAACATGATGGAGCACCCGCGCGCCCTCACCCGACCGCGGCTGCTGCTGCAGGCGGCGCGGGCGCTGCTCTCGGAGGCGGGGCGGGACACCCCGTAACAGCTTTTGCGGACCGGGCGCGGGCGCCGGCCGGGGTGAGCGGTGATCCCCCCGGCCGGCGGTGGGTCAGACGCGCTGCCAGATGGCGGGGACGTTCGGCGGCTCCCAGCCCGCCTGCGCCTGGTGGCCCTGGAGACAGCGGTAGGTGGCGCCGCCGTGGGTGACCGTGTCACCGGCCGCGTACACCGTGCCGGCCTTCCAGGTGCCGCCCGGCTGCGGCTCGCCCGGCCCCGGGCCGGGGTCGGTGCCGCTGGTCTTCAGGGTCAGACCGTACCCCTGGAGGATCGGGTTGAGCGGCTGGAAGAAGGTGGTGCCGCCGCTGGAGCAGTCGCCGGTGCCGCCCGAGGTGACGCCCTGGGCCTGGCTGCCGGAGAGGTACGAGCCGCCGGAGTCGCCCGGTTCGGCGCACACCGTCGTCCGGGTCACGCCGGAGACGGTGCCCTCCTGGTAGGTGACGCTGGTGTTGTGCTGCTGGATGGTGCCGCAGTGCCAGCCGGTGGTGGAGCCGGAGCGGCACACCGAGGAGCCGACGGGCTGCGGCACGGAGCCGGTGACCTGGACGTTGGCACCGCCGGATCCCTTGACGTACGGGGTGGCGGTCCAGCTGGAGTTGGCGGCGACCCAGGCCATGTCGTTGCCGGGGAAGATGGACGCCTGGAAGGTGCCTTGGGCACCTTGGTTGAAGCCGCTGGTCGCGGTGCCGGCACGGCCGCAGTGCCCGGCGGTGGCGAAGCCCTGGGTGGCGCCGCGGGTGACCGGGAAGCCGACCGAGCAGCGTCCGCCGCCCATGTAGTACGCGTCGCCGCCGCGGATGTCGTACAGCGGGCGGGGCGCCTCGGTGGCGCGAACCGCCTGGACGAGCGAGCGCGGCACGCCGGCGGCGGCGGCCAGCCGGTCGGCGGCACCGGGGCGGGTCTCCTCGACGACGAGACGGTTGGCGCGGACGTCGACGTAGCGGACCGGGGCCTCGGCGGTGGCGGCCCGGTCGAGGGTGTCCTTGGCGCTTTCCAGACTGGTCAGGCCGTGGGTCACCAGGCGGGCCCGGGCGCCCGTGGCCCGTATCGCGGGCAGGTCGGCGGCCCGGGTGGTGGCCACGGTGAGGGTGGCGGACTCGGGCCCGTCCACCCAGGCGCCGGCGAACCCGCCGCCGAGCCCCTGGCGCAGGCGGGCGGCCGTGGCGCCGGCCTCGGCCTCGTTGGTGAGACGCTCCTCGGCCTGGGGGCGGGTGAGTCCCAGGTCGCGCTGGAGGGCCCGCAGCAGTTCGGGCTGGGCGGCGTCCACGGCGAGCGTGTCGGCGGCGGTACGGGCGGGGGCCGCGGCGGCGGGGACGGCCTGGGCGCCGGCCAGCGCCAGTCCGGCGGCGGCCAGCGCTGTGCCGGCCGCCCGGGCGGATCGTCGGAGCATCGGTGCTCTCCTCGGTTTCGGTGGGGGAACTGCCGAAACCATAGAAACGCCGGGGCTCCCAGGGGAGTTGTCAGTCGGCCCCTGCCTTCGCGTTATGACCCGGCGGGCGGCCGGACCGGCCGGAGCCCGGGAGCGAGGGCGGCCGAAGCGGCGTTCGAAGCGGCCGCCGGAGTAGCCGCCGGAATGGCCGCCGACGTGGCGGGGGTACGGGCGGCGCTGCGGGCCAGGGCCTCGGCGTGGGCCGTCCGGGCGTGCGCGAGGACATCGGGGGCACGGCTCGCGGCGCGGCCCTCCGGATGCCAGCCGAGCAGATGGCGCCAGATCAGCGGGGTGCCCGCGAGCGGGCGGGTGACCAGGCCGGGGGTGGCGGGGAAGGTGGCCCGGCACAGACCGACGGCCCGGCCCACCTGCACCAGATGGACGCAGGAGGTGGTGTCCGTCTCGTACACGCAGCCGGGCAGGAAGCCGGCCCGGACGCAGGCGGCGGCGAAACAGTCGCCGAAACAGCCGTCGCCGGGGACGTCGGTCCACGCCTCGCCGGAGAGTTCGGCGAGGGCGATCTCGGACCGGGAGGCGAGCGGATGGCCTTCGGCGAGCATCACGTAGACCGGGTCGCGGGCGACCTCGGTCCAGGCGAGCCGCCCCGCCTCGGGCGGGCTGCTCTCGCCGCACACCCCGACCAGGGCGAAGTCCAGTCGGCCGGCCACGACCCCGCCCGCGATCTCGCGTTCCGACCAGGAGGTGTAGGTGGTGACCGGGGCGCCGGGGCCGGAGCGGGCGAGCCGGTCGACGAGACCGCCGAGGAGCGGCCCGTGAGTGCCGCCGAGGCGGTGGCCGAGCGCGCCCTCGCGGGCGAACCGCACGGCCTCCTCCTGGAGTTCGCTGACGGCGGGCAGCACGACACGGGCCCGGCCCAGGATGAGGTCGCCGAGCGCGGTGGCCCGTACGCCGTCACGGCCGCGCTCGAACAGCATCCCGCCCAGGGCCCGTTCGATGCGCTTGAGCTGGGCGCTGAGGGCGGGCTGGGCGAGCCCCAGGGCGGTGGCGGCCCGGGTGAGGCTGCCGGCGTCCGCGATGGCCCGGATCGTTTTGAGGTGCCTCAGCTCCAGATTCATGCAGCGAGCTTGCCGCCCCGCTCCTGTCAGGTCCAGACCAGTGCAACGATCGAATGGGCCGGCGGTTCCGGCGAACGCGCCTCAGGCCCCGCCCCTTCGGTCGGGGCGGGGCCTGAGGCGTACGGGTCAGCGCTGCTCGCGGAACGCGACGTGGGCGCCGGCGACCGGGTCGAACTTGCGCAGGACGAGACGGTCGGGGTCGTTCCGGCGGTTCTTGCGCGTCACATAGGTGACGCCGGTGCCCGCCGTCGACCGGAGGGTGATCACGGGGCGCTGGGTACTACGGGGCATGGGGACTCCTTCCGGCCGCCGGACGCCGAGGCTCTTCGGCTCGGCCCGGTCGGTCTCGCCCCCTGCAACAGCGGCACCCGCTCACGCATTCCCGCACGTCCCTGCCGTTCCGCACGCCTTTCGGACACGTTGGCGGGCCGCCTCACCACCCCTCCCAGGAGGCCCGCCGAGGCGCTCGTGCGCACCGATTCAGCCATGCGGCGTCCAGCCGATATGGTGCCGGGCGAGACCCGGGATGTCCGTGATTCCGTACGGGGAGGTTCCGTCCACCTGGGTCTGGTCATCGTGAAGGGCCTCTCGCCGGAGGACTCGCCCAACACATACCTGGCCCTCGACGTGGCGGTGTGGCGGCACGGCGCGCCGTCGGGTCCGGGCGGCGGCTGACCGGCCCGCACGACCCGCGCCCCGCCCGTCCCGCCGCCGTTCAGCCGGCCGGGCGGATTCCCGGCCGGCCGGCCGCCGCCTTGGTGAGGACGGCGGTCGTGCCGAGCACCGTGCCGGCCGGGCCCGCGGAGGTGGCGCGGGTGAGGACCGTGCGTTCGCCGAGGAAGGCGGAGGTGCCGCGGTCGAAGATCCACTGGGTCTGCTCGCCCTCGGCCGTACGGGCCACGGCGACGCCCTCGCGTCCGGCCGCGTCGGTCGCGGCCGGCAGCACGGTGGTGCCCGGGATCCGGGCCGCCGCCTCGTACAGCGCGGCGGTCACCCGCGGCGGCGCCCAGGTCTCGGCGAGCAGCGTGCCGATGGCGGTGAACGCCCGCTGATGCGGGTCGGTGCCGGCGTCGGCGGGCCGCGTCTGGTCGTAGACGAGACGGAGCAGGGCCTCGGGGTCGGTGGGCAGCGCGGCCACGAAGGTGTGCGTCGGGTCGGTGACCGAGGGCTCCGGCCGGCCGAGAACGCCGGGGCGGGGGGTGGCGCCCCGGTGGTCGATCGTCTCGACCGGGCCGCTCACGCCGAGCGCCGTGTCGGGTGAGCCCTCCTCGCGCAGCAGACCCTCGCGCGTGCCGTCGGCGGACAGCCACACCTGCCTGCGGTGGGCCGGTGCCGTGGTGGCGGGGCCGCCGCCGGCCGAGCGTCCGGCGTGGGCCACCACGCTCTCGATGTAGACGAACTGGTCGGGGCGGACGGTGGCCTGGGGGGTCTCGGAGGCGGCGAGCGCGGCCCGGCCGAGCACCTGGGAGGCGCTGGACGCGGTGACGGCCGCGTCCCGGCGCGGGGCGGGCTGCGGGGCCGACTCGACGTTGACCACGGCGAGGGTGAGGGCGGCGGTGAGCGCGGCACCGGTCGCGACGGGCAGTACGAACCGGCGGGAGCGGCCGTGGTGCGGCCGGGCCTCGGCGGCGTTCAGGACGCGGTGCTTCAGCGTCTGGTGACGCAGCGGCGACAGGTCGGGGACGGCCGGGGGCGGCAGCAGGCGCGCGAGGTCGTCGCGGAGGCGGGCGTCGTCGGCGGGGGTCGTCATGATCAGCACTCCGGGGAGGGACGGTGGGACACGAGAAGGGGGGCGGGGGTGGCGGCGGAGCCGTGGTCCCCTGGGACTGGACCGCCGGCGCGGTCGGCGGCTTCGGCATCGGCGAACATGGCAGAGCCGGCTACGTCGGCGAAGGTGGCAGGGCCGGCGGCGTCGGTACGAGGGGCCGGACCGGCGCCCGCCGCCGAGGTTGCGGTGGCGGCCCCGGCACGGGCCCGGGCACGGCGGCCCGCGCGCAGTTCCTCGTCGGCGAGGGCCCGCAGCCGGTCCCGGGCGCGGGAGAGGCGGGAGCGGACCGTGCCGACGGGGATGCCGAGCGCTTCGGCCGCCGCCGCGTAGTCGAGGCCGGCCCACACCACCAGGGAGAAGACCTCCCGGTCGCGGCGGCGCAGCCGGGTCAGGGCGACGCGCGCGGCGCGCAGTTGTTCGGCGTCGGCGAGGCGGGCCACCACGTCCTCGGAGAAGTCGGGCAGGACGCCGCGGTCGGCGAGTCTGGCGTGCGCGGCGTCGCGGCGGCGGGCCTGGCGGGCGGTGCCGCGCAGCACGTTGGTGACGATGCCGAGGAGCCAGGGGCGCAGACTTCCGCCGTCGGCGTGCAGCCGGCCCCGGCCGCGCCAGGCCTCCAGGAAGGCCGAGGACACGACGTCCTCGGCCGTGGCCGGATCGCCGCACACCCGCAGGGCGTACCGGTAGAGCACGCCCGCGTGCTCGTCGTACGCCTCGCCGAGTGCCGCGAGATCCCCGGCACGGAAACGATCTCTCATAACTGATTCCACACTGGGTACTGGGCGCGGGTTCGTCGGGGTTCCCGTGACGCCCGCCACACCGGCGGGCGCTCCTTCCGGACTGTGGCGCAGGTCACGGGAACGCGGCGCCCGCTCGTTCCAGTGCAGGTCATGAACGATTCCTCGAACTCCCCCGCCCCGGCGACCTCCACCACCACGCGGCGGCGCGTGCTGCGCGGACTCGCCGTCACCACGGCCGCGACCGCCGCCCTCTGCATCCCGGCGGCCGCCTCCGCCACTCCCGCCACTCCCGGCGCGCGTCGCCCGAAGGCGGGTGCCACGTCCGCGACGTACACGCTGACGCTGGTCCACCGCAGCCGTACGGGCGCGCCGACCTCCTCTTTCCGCACCCAGCTCACCGCGCTGTCCGGACCTGACGCCGGGACGAGTCTGCTGGCCCCGGAGGCCGCCTCCGGCACCGTCACCGTCCAGGTGCCGGCAGGCCGTTACCTGCTGGACAGCACCATCTCCACCAAGGAGACGGACGACACCGAACACCGGGGCATCGACTGGCTGGTGCAGCCCCGCCTGGACGTGGACCGCGACGCGACGATCGTGCTCGACGCCCGCACCACCCACCCGGTGGACATCCGGCCGCCGGTCGCGGACGCCGAGTTCGAGACCTGCGGGGCGTTCATCGAGGTCACGTACGAGGGGACGACGGGGTTCGCGAACCTGGTGTCCTACACGCCGGACACGCGGCTCGCGCACCTGGGCCCGGCCACCGAGTCCGGCGCGGTCCGGACCTGGGTCGACGCGTACTGGAACCGGACGGTCGGGACCTGCATCCTCGGCTACACCTTCCGGACCGACCGGGCGCTGGACGGTCTGGTCCGGCATCCGGCGCCCGGGGACCTCACCACCCTGGTCGTGCGGGCGGCGCCGGGCGAGCCGGGAGCGGGCGCGGCGACCCTGGACGTCTCCCCGTCGTCCGGCCCCTCCCCCTCGATCGCCCGGGCGCTGACGCCGCCCGACAGCCTGACGTACCTGGTCACGCCCGAACGCGGGCCCTTCGACCTCGTGTACGCCTCCTCGGCCGAGCCCGAGAAGACCCCGAACATCTACTACGCGCTCGGGGTCGGGCTCACGGCCGGCACCACCAAGGTGGTCACCTTCGACACCCCGGTCTTCGGGCCCGCCCTGGACTCCTCGCCCGGCGCCCGGTCCGCCGCGCAGCGCACCGGCAACGCCCTCGACGTGACGGTGCCGCTGCTCGCCGACGGCGACGGCCACCGGCCGTCCGCCCCGCTGTTCACCGCCGCCACCACGACGCTGTACCGCGACGGCGCGCTCGTCGGCACCCGGCGCGGCACGCCCGGGCAGGGCTCGTTCACGCTCCCGTCGGGGCGCGCCACCTATCTGCTGACGGCGACCGCCACGCGGCCGCGCGGAAGTGTCACGGCGGCCTGGACGTTCACGTCCGCCAAGACGACCACGGCCACCGAACTGCCGCTCAGCGCCGTCCGGTTCAGCCCGGAGCTCGGGATCGACGGCACGGCTCCGGCGCGTACCGCGAGCACGGTGGGGGTGACGGTGCTCGGCGCGGCCGAGCGGTCGGGGGTGCGGTCGCTGGTGGTGTCGGTGTCAACTGACCAAGGGGCTTCCTGGACGGCGGTGCCGGTGACCGGCGGGCGGATCGCGTTCACGACGCCCGGGGACGGCGGGGCGGTGTCGCTCCGGGCGGAGCTGACCGACACGTTCGGCAACACCGTCACGCAGACGCACATCGACGCGTACGGGACGAGGGCCGCGGCCAAGGCCTCCTGACCGGCCCCAAGCCCGCCCCGATCAGGGCCGCCCGGCGTGCGCGCCGGGCGGCCCTGGTCAGGGTGACTCGCTCCTGGCGGCTCACTCGGGGACGCCGACCTCCAGCGCGGCCAGCCGCTCCGGCGCGGCGACGACCTCGATGGCGGCGATCAGACCGTCCGTCATCTCGAAGGCCAGCACCAGCCGGAGCCGGCCCGCCGGAGCCATCACGAGGCCCATCGCGCCGTCGAGGAGCGCCAGCCCGGTGAAGCTGGCCCGGCCCATCGCGGCCAGGGCGCCCTCGGCGACGGCCCGGCCGCCGGCCACGACGATCGGCTCGGGGGTCGGCACGACCCACCGGTCGGCGTGCAGCACGACGTCGGGGTGGAGGAGGGAGACCAGCGCCTCGAAGTCGCCGCCCCGGGTGGCGGCCAGGAAGGCCGTCACCACCTGGCGCCGCCGCGGCGCGTCCGTCCCGGCGGCCCCGGTCCCCGGCCCGGGAGCGCCACCCCGCACCCGGCGGCGGGCGCGGCTGGCGAGCTGCCGTACGGCGGCCGGGGTGCGCTCCAGCATCGGGGCGATGTCCTCGAAGGGGACGGCGAACAGGTCGTGCAGGACGAAGGCGAGGCGTTCGGCGGGGCCCAGGGTGTCGAGGACGACGAGCAGGGCGACGCCGACGGAGTCGGCCGTCATCGCCTCTTCCTCGGGGTCGGTCCCCGAGGACCCGTCATCGGCGCCGGGTTCGGTCGGCCGGTCGTCGGGGGAGTCCTCGCGGCGGCGGTCACGGGACCGCAGCATGTTGAGGCAGACCCTCGACACGATGGTGGTGAGCCAGCCACCGGGGTTCTCGACGCCCGCGAGACCGGCGGCTTCGGCCCGCAGCCACGCCTCCTGGAGGGCGTCGTCGGCCTCGGCGAGCGAGCCGAGCATGCGGTAGGCGACCGCCCGCAGACGCGGCCGGTCCTGTTCGAACCGCCGGATCAGCAGCTCACCGTCGTCCATCGCCCGCGCTCCCCCGTCAGCCCCGACCCCGACCCCGACCTCAATGACTCGCCGACTCCCCTGCGGAGCAGGGCGAGTTCAGCCCTCCGGAACCGGGGTGCCCTGGTGGTAGTACATCCGCCAGGCGCCGTTCTCGTCCTGGCGCCAGAGGGAACTGCGGCGCGCCCGCCGCCCCTCGAAGACGGTCTCGTACGTCAGATGGACGAGGCCGGGTGCGAGCAGGACGCCGCGCATCGCGGACGCCTCGATGCGCGGACCGTCCGGCTGGGCGTCGTCGAACCCGGGAAGCTCGGCCAGCATCTCCTCGTACGTCCAGCGCCGCCCCGAGGAGCCGACCTCGGTGAACTCGGGATCGAACAGCTTCCGGGCCTCGGTCCCGCTGGACCGCACGGCGGGCTCCAGGAGGCGGAGTTCACCGGCGATGGCGGCCTCGACCGCGAGGACTTCGGCGTCGCCCGCGCGGTGCGCGCCGTCCGCGCCGTTCGGGGTGTCTGCAGTGTCTGCGGTGTCGATCATGAGCGCATTCTCTCCGCCCCCGGACATCCGCGGCAATCGTTTTCGGCACCGACGGGTAGGCGCGGGGCCGGTCTTGTTGTACCTTCCGTCAAAAGGCTTACTAGACAATGCGTCTAACAAGCCCGCCAGCCCCTCGACCGTCCCCGCCCCCCGAGGTCTTCAAGGAGCCGACCATGGCCAGCAGCACCGTCCGCCCGGCGGACCAGGACCGGGACCGGGACCGGGACCGGGACCGGGAGCAGCACCCGGACCAGGACCGGCGGCCCGAGCGCGACGCGGCTCGCCGGCTGCTCGACTCCTCGGCCCGGCTCTCCTACGACCCCGCCACCGAGGTCGACTGGGACACCCCGCTCGATCAGGACTTCCACGGCATGAGCCCCGAGTGGTGCAGCCTCTACGGCACCGGCTACTGGCAGGAGATGACGGAGGCACAGCGCAAGGAGCTGACCCGGCAGGAGGCCGCCTCCGTGGCCAGCACGGGCATCTGGTTCGAGATGATCCTCCAACAGATGGTGCTGCGCGACATGTACGCCAAGGACCCGACCGATCCGCGGTTCCAGTGGGCGCTGACGGAGATCGCCGACGAGTGCCGGCACTCGATCATGTTCGGCCGGGCCGCCGCGAAGCTCGGCGCGCCCGCCTACCGCCCGCCGCGCCCCGTCCTCGAACTCGGCCGCCTTTTCAAGACCGTCGCGGTCGGCGAAGCCGCGTACGCCTCGATCCTCGTCGCCGAGGAGGTCCTGGACGTGATGCAGCGCGACTGGATGCGCGACGAGCGGGTGGTCCCCTTCATCCGGACCATCAACAACATCCATGTCGTGGAGGAATCACGGCACATGAAGTTCGCCCGCGAGGAGACCCGCGCCCGGCTGCGCGCGGCCGGTCCGCTGCGCCGCCGCGTCCAGGCGCTGGTGGTCTCGATCGCCTCGTACTTCATCGTCACCAGCATGATCCACCGCGACGTGTACGCGAACGCCGGACTCGACGTCGAGCGCGCCCTCGCGGAGGCGAAGGCCAACGAGCACCACAAGTCACTGATGCGGTCGAGCTGCGCGGGCCTGATGGAGTTCCTGTCCTCGGCGGGGCTGCTGACCCGGCCCGCCGTCGCCGTCTTCCGGCGCGCCCACCTCATCTGACCCGGCCGCCGCGGGCCCCGTCACAGGTCCCGCCGACCGGTCCACCGGACCGCCGCCCCAGGGACCCGGACCCGGCCCAGCCCGTCCGCCCGTCCGTCCGCCCCACCGAGCCCCGCGAGCTGACGACGCCATGACCTACGCCATCACCCAGACGTGCTGCAACGACGCCACCTGCGTCGCCGTCTGCCCCGTCAACTGCATCCATCCCACGCCCGACGAGCCCGACTTCGGCCGGACCGAGATGCTCTACGTCGACCCGGCGGCCTGCATCGACTGCGGCGCCTGCGCCGACGCCTGCCCGGTCGACGCGATCCTGCCCGCGGACGCCCTGGCCGCCGCCGGGCTGGAGCGGTACGCGGAGATCAACGCGGCCTTCTACGAGCGGGGCGCGCCCCGCACCGCTCCCGAGGACGGGCCCGTCTTCCACGCCTGGGGCGCGCCGTCGTTCGCGCGGACGCTCCCCGCCGACTTCGCGCCGATCCGGGTCGCTGTCGTCGGCACCGGCCCGGCCGGGATGTACGCCGCGGAGGACCTGCTCCTTCACACCGGCGCCGAGGTGACCCTGATCGACCGGCTGCCGGTGGCCGGCGGCCTCGTCCGCTACGGCGTGGCGCCCGACCACCCGGCGACCAAGCGGATCGGCGACACCTTCGCCCGCTTCCACACCCACCCGCGGGTCCGCATGTACCTCGGTGTCGACATCGGTACGGACGTCACGGCGGAGGAACTGGCCGCGCATCACGACGCCGTCGTGTACGCGGTCGGCGCGGCCGGCGACCGGCGGCTCGGCATCCCCGGCGAGGAGCTGCCCGGCAGCGTCCCGGCGGGCTCCTTCGTCGCCTGGTACAACGCGCACCCCGAGGTCGCGCCGGACGCGGTCGGCCTGTCCGGCACCGCGCGGGTCGTGGTGGTCGGCACCGGGAACGTCGCGCTCGACGCCGCCCGCGTCCTCGTCGCGGACCCGGACGCGCTCGCCTCGACGGACATCGCCGACCACGCGCTGGCGGCGCTGCGGGACTCCGCCGTACGCGAGGTGGTGCTGCTCGCCCGGCGCGGCCCCGAGGACCTCGCCTGCACCGCGTCCGAACTGCTCGCCCTGGGGCGGCTGCCGGGCGTGCGTCTGGTCGTGGACGACCACGATCCGCGGATCCGGGCGGCGATCGAGGCGGCCTCACCGGCGGACAAGGCGGCGCTGCTGCGGGACGCGGAGCACGAGCGGGTGGACTGGGGCGCGGCGCCGGGCGCTCGGGCGGGCGCGGGCGAGCGGCGGATCGTGTTCCGCTTCCATTCCGCGCCCGAGGAGATCCTGGACGCCGCGGTACGGGTGACGGGCGCGGCCGGTCCGGTCGCCGTGCCGGCCGGTCTCGTCCTGCGGGCGGTCGGCTATCGCGGGGTGCCGGTGGCCGGTCTGCCGTTCGACGAGGCGACGGGCACCGTCCCGCACCTGGGCGGCCGGGTCGAAGGGATGCCCGGCGGCTACGTCGCCGGCTGGATCAAGCGCGGCCCCTCGGGCGGCATCGGCGCCAACCGCACCTGCGCGGCCGAGACGGTGGGCTCGCTCCTGGCCGACGCGGTCGACGGCACGCTGCCGGCCCCGACGGGTACGGCCCGGGCCTTCGACCGGCTGGTCCGCGGCCGGGTCCGGCACGTGGTCGACGCGCGCGGTCTCGCGGCCATCGAGCGGGCCGAGCGGGCGCGCGGCAAGGAGTCCGGCCGCCCGCGCGTGAAGCTCGGCACCGTACCGGAGCTGGTCGCGGCGGCCCGGGCGCGGCGCCGGCTGCTGCGCTGACGGCCCGGCGCGGGGCGGCTCGGGGCCGAGCCCGCACAACGGTCCGTATGGCCGCGCGTATGGCAGTACGTACGGCACAGTACGTACGGACGACGGCGCGGCGGTACGGGGCCGGGCCCCGCGCCCCGGTCGGTCGGTCGGCTACGGCGGCCGGGTGCGGCGCGCTCGTCGACTCGGCGGCCCATTCGGCGTGGCATCCGGTTTCGGCCGATACCTCCCGATATGAGTGCGAAGCATGAGTCAGAAGTCAGCTGTTGTGGTGGGGGTCGACGGTTCCGAGCACAGCCTGCGCGCCCTGGAGTGGGCGCTGCGGGTCGCGCGCAGCCTGTCCGCCCCGCTCACCGTCGCCCATGTCCGTTCCGAGGCCCTCCAGCTCGGCAGCGCCCGGATCTCCTCGCTCGGTCCGGCGCCCGACCTGCCGGACACCGTCGTGAACTCCCTGGCCGCGCAGATCGGACCGCGCGCCGAAGGCCTCGACATCGGATACGCCTCGCTGGAGGGCTCCATCGTCGACGCCCTGGTCGGGGCGGCGGCGCGGGCCCGGCTGCTGGTGGTCGGCTCGCGGGGCCGGGGCGGCTTCAAGAGTCTGTTGCTCGGGTCGAACAGCCGCGCGCTGGCCGCCGCGTCGCCCTGCCCGCTGATCGTCGTCCCGCACGAGGCCCGGATCGCGACGCTGGACGGCAGTTCCCGGGCCGGCCGGGTCCTGCTGGGGCTGCACCCGGAGGAGACCGGGGACGAGGTCGTCGAGTTCGCGTTCCGGGCGGCACGGCAGCGCGGGGTGCCGTTGCAGGTGGTGACCTCCTACCCGGTGCCGCCCAATCCGGTGCTGCTGCTCGCCCCTCCCTCGCCCAAGTTCGACGTACCGCCGACGTCCCCGGACGAGACGCCGGAGCTCGTCGAGGAGACCCGGCAGCGCCAGGCGGAGCGGCTGCTGCCGTTCAGCAAGCGGCATCCGGAGGTCGAGGTGCAGCCGGTCGTCTCGCCGGTCGACGCGGCCGGCCGGCTGGTCGACGACTCGCAGGAGGCGGGCCTGGTGGTGGTGGGCCGGCATCGCAGGCACCGGGTCGCGAGACTGCTCGTGGGCTCGGTCGCGAACGCCGTCCTCCAGCACGCCGCCTGCCCCGTCGCGATCGTGCCCCCGCCGCCCGCGCCGGCCCCGACGGACTGACCCGCGGAACCGGCCTTCGGGGCCCGTACCGCAGGCGAACGCATGGACGCATACACGGCGGATTTCACCACTTCGGGTGATGCGCGGGTGGAGAAACGTGTCTGCCTCCGGAGAGGCCGCGAACCTCGACGCGACGGGGGGCTGATCCAGTGGAGCGTTCCATGACTCTGATCCGACGCGGCGATCCGCACCTGGCGGTGCGGTCGAGTGAGGGCTCGACCACCGTCGTGCTGTACGGCGAACTCGACCTGGTGCTGGCGCAGCGCGTCCGGCCCGAACTCGACGTGCTGGCCCGCGAGGAGCCGGCCCTCACCGTCGACGTGCGCCGTCTCGCGTTCTGCGACGCCTCGGGGCTCGGTCTGCTGGTGCGCTGCGCCCGGCGGGTCCGGGCCCGCGGGGCGGCCTGGGCGCTGCTGTGCGACCAGCCGGCGCTGCTCCGGCTGATCCGGCTGTCGGCACTCGACGAGATCCTGCGGCCGTCCGGGACGAGGGGCGCGGGCGCGCCGCCGCGTCCGCGCGGCCCCTTGCCGGACGGCGGCCGGCTGCCGGCCTGACCCGGCCGGGCCCGGTGCCGTACCCGCGTCTCCCGCCCGGTGAGGCCGGACGGGAGACGCAGGGCGGGAGGTGCCTGACGGGAGACACGGGACGGGTACGGCGCGAGGCCGGGGCCCTGCTCCCGTCCTCCGTCACGCGGGGAGGAGTTCCCCCGCGCCGCCGTGTTCGCGGGTCTCGCCCGGATACGCCGACGGCAGGACGGACGGGGGCCGTACGCCCGCCATCCGCAGCTCGATCATGCCCCGGACGGCCGACCACTCCTCGTCGAGCACGGAGTAGAACGCGGTGTCGCGGACCACTCCGTCCAGGCCGCGCGAGTGGGCCCGGCGCACCCCCTCGCAGGTGGCGCCGAGCCGCTCGATCGCGACCCGGGAGCGGGCGTTGCGGGCATCGGCGCGCATCGAGATCCTGCGCACGCCCCAGGTCTCGAAGGCGTGGCGCAGCATGAGGTACTTGGCCTCGGTGTTGACACCGGTGCCGCGCGCCTCGCTGGAGATCCAGGTGTTGCCGATCTCGACGGCGTCGGGCACCGCGGTCAGCGGATCCCCGTCCGGTACGCCGGTGACCGGGGGCCAGACCAGGGGTCCGCGCCAATAGTCGAGTTCGAGGAAGCGGGTCGCCCCGAGCACCCGCCCGTTGAGCGGATTCACCAGGGCGAAGGGCAGCACCCGGCCCGCCGCCTGTTCGGCGAGGGCACGGGCGATGTAGTCGCAGGAAGCATCAAGGCCGTGGGGCACGGAGGTGTAGGCATAGGCCGCACGATCCAGTGCGCCCGCCCAGGCGATGCCCTCGGCGTGGCGCATGGCCAGCGGTTCCAGGCGCACGGTGCGCCCGGCAAGGACTACAGGTACTGGCACGGAACCTCGGGTCTTTCACGGGCAGGGGTCATCGCACGCCGGATCACGGCGACGATGAAAGGGAAGGCCCGCGTGCCCGGTGCCGCTTCCCCTCGCCAGAAAGGCGAAATAGCCAGGGAATCGGTCCGTCACCGGAGCGGGGAGGAACAGTATGCAGCCCCGAGCGCCCGGAGAACAGAACCCCACACGAACCCGCCCACACGGCTGGATGAATGTCCGGTTCGCCCCGGTCCCCCGCCCGGCTCCGAAGAGCCTCGGAAAGACCCTACGAAACGGCGTCCACGCAGGTGGGGTGGCCCCAGCCGGTGGAGTTCTTCGTGATCGTCGCGCCCTTCTCGTACGCCTGTCCGCAGCGGCATTTCCCGGGGAAACGGGCCTTGAGCGTGGGCGCCGACGCGCCGGAGCCCGCACCGCGCGGGCGGGCCGCGCCGGAGCCACCGGCGCGCTTGGGGGCGCGCTTGGCGGTGGCGGGCCGCGCCGAGCCGGGTTCGGGCGGCGGGAGCGGGGAGCCGGCGGCGGATCCGGCGGGCTCCTGACTGCGGGCGGTGTGGCTGGCGGCGCGGTCGGCGGCGTCGTTGAGGGGGTCGCCGTCGACCTGGTGGGCGGGGGTGTAGACGAACTCGACACTGCGGTCGGCGAGCAGTTCGTCGATCCGTACGACCAGTTCCTTGTTGGCCACCGGGGTGCCGGCCGAGGTCTTCCAGCCCTTGCGGCGCCAGCCGGGAAGCCAGGTGGTGACGGCCTTCATCGCGTACTGCGAGTCCATCCGGACCTCGGCGGGCACGGCGGGGTCGAGGTACTCCAGGAGTCTGAGGAGCGCGGTCAGCTCCGCCACGTTGTTGGTCGCGGTGCCGAGCGGGCCGGCCTCCCAGTGGGCCACGCCGCCGTTCTCGTCGCCGATGACCCAGGCCCAGGCGGCGGGCCCGGGGTTGCCCTTGGACGCGCCGTCGCACGCCGCGGTGATCTTTACTGTCATCCCTCGATCCTGGCATGCCTCGCGGGCCCGCCGAACCGCCCGGCTCCGGGGTCCGCCCTGGCCACGGCCTCAGGCCCCGTCCTCGTCTCCGGCTGCCGCCAGGAGGGCGGCGCGGCCGATGGCGTCGGCCCGGGTGGCGGGCACGGTGCAGGCGTACGCGCCGGCCACCGCGCCGTACCGGGCGCAGCGGTCGACGGGTTCGCCGGCGAGCCAGGCGTAGAGGAAGGCGGCGGCGAAGGCGTCGCCGGCGCCGTTGCTGTCGACGACGGGCGCGGGCGGGACGGCGGTGGGGACGTGGACCGGTTCCGCGCCGGATCCGGCGAGGTACCACGCGCCGGCGGCTCCGTCGGTGACGACGACCACGCGGGCGCGGCCGCGCGCGGCGATGTCGCGGAGCGTGGCGCCGGGGTCGTCGAGGGCGGTGGCCGACAGGAAGACGAGGTCGGCCTCGTAGGCGAAGGGCTGGTGGTAGGCGTCCCGGCCGTCCCAGTTGTGCAGGTCGGTGGAGACGGTGAGGCCGGCGTCGCGGAGCAGCGGCAGGGCATGGGCACATGGCTGGGTGAGCGAGACGTGGGCGTGCCGGCTGCGGGCGGCTAGGGCCTTGACGGTGGCCGGGGGCAGCCGGTCGTCGTCGTGGCCGCGGGTGGCGTCGTAGAGGGAGAGCCGGCGCCCCTCGGGGTCGACGAGGTTGACGGCCCGCTTGGTGCCGGCGGGCTGGGGCACCTCGGTGAGCGGGATGCCCTGGTCGCGGTGGAAGGCGCGGACCAGGTCGCCCTCGGGGTCGGCGCCGACCATGTCGAGGTGGTGGGTGCGCAGGCCGAGGCGGTGCAGGCCGAGCGCGACGAAGTCTCCGCTCTGCCCGGCCCGGGTCCGGATGCCGGGGCGGATCATATGGCTGTCCGCGAAGGGCACGGGCAGCTCGGGGACGTACACGATGGTGTCGACCCCGGCGCCGCCGAGGACGAGGACGTCGATGTCCCGATCGGTGCCGGTGCCGGGGCCGTTGCCGAAGTCGCTGCCGTGGTCGCTCATGCGGGCAGTCAAGCAACGACGACCGACCGCTCGCAAGAGTTTTCAGATTTTTCCGCAAACACCTGCAAGCAGCGGCCGTGTGGCGGGAGGGCGGGCGGGTTCAGCGCTTCAGCTGCCCGTCCAGCCACTCCATGACCTCGGGCGTCACCGGGTCGGTGATGTCCGCGAACTCCTCGTGCTTCTTCAGGAACTTCGCCACGTACGGGCAGACCGGGACGATCCGCATCCCGGCGGCGCGCACGTCGTTCAGGGCGTATTCGACGAGAACGGAGGCGAGGCCGCGGCCCGCGTACGCGTCGCCGATCTCGGTGTGGAAGAAGACGCGCCGGTCGCCCTGGTCGCGGTAGGCGGTCAGCCCGGCGCGCTGGCCGTCGACGGCGATCTCGTAGCGGTGCCGGTCGTCGACGCGGTGGACGACGGGGGTGGTGTCCTGCTCGGTCATGGCGGTCCTTTCTGGTCCTCGGGGCCGTACGGGTACGGGGAACCGGGGGGGAGAGCGGAAGCGAAACGGAAAGCGGAAGCGGAATACGAAAACCGGATACGGGACGAAGAGTGCCGGATACGAAAGCGGAGTGGTGGCGGCGCGCGATCGGGGCGGGGCTCGGGCGGGAGGGACGGGGCTGGACAGGGATGGACGGTCGTGGGGCAGCGGTCCTGGTCAGGGCCGGTGTGCGGGTCGTTCCGAATATAGTCGGCCCGCCCGCACGGCAGTTGTCTCCGGGCGCACACGTCCGGCCGGTCAGCGACCTGCGCCGACGCGAGCCCCTCGACTCGCGCGCGGGCGCGTCACGGGGAAGGATCGCGACCATGAGCACAGGTGCGCCGCGCGTACCCCGACCGCCCGGGCACGGGCCCGGCCCCCGCCCGGAGGCGGGGTGGCCGAGGCTCCCCCGGGTCTCCCTCGGCGGAGGTCCACCGGGCGGGCGACGGCCGTCCCGGGTGAGGGACCGGACCCGCGACCGGCGCGATGAAACGGAACCTCCGACCCGCGCCCGGGTCCGCCCCGGGCCGAGGCCGCCGGCCCCGGCCGACGCCGCCGGCGGCCCCACCCAGGAGCTGCCATGACCTCTGACGGCACCACCCCTCCGGAGTCGCCCGCCGGCCCGTCCGGCCTGCCGCGGGTCGTCACGGCCGCGGCCGACCGGGAGGGCACGCTGACCACGTGGAGCGCGGGTGCGCGGTGGCTGCTCGGCTACCGGTCCGAGGACGTCGTGGGCCGTCCGGCCACCGATCTGCTCGCCGAGGACGCCGCCGCGTTCCGCGCGCGTCTCTCCGGGCAGCAGCGCTGGACCGGCCCGGTCGTCCTGCGGCGTCAGGACGGCAGCCTGGTGGCGGGCGAGCTGCTCGCGCACCGCCGGGTGTCGCCGATCGGCACGGACTGGCTCCTGGTGTGGCGCCCCGCCCACAAGGAACTCCCGTCGCGCGCCGACTTCCCGCTCTCCTGGTGCTTCGAGCAGGCGCCGAGCATCCTCGGGGTCTTCGACCTCGACCAGCGTTACGTGTGGTCGAACCTCGGAGAGGAACGCGCCCTCGCCCTCACCGGCGACCAGCTGTACGGGCTGCGCCTCCCGGAGGCGGTGCCGCACCCCGACAGCGAACGGATCGAGGAGGCCCAGCGGCGGGTGGCGCGGACCGGCCGGCCGGAGTATCTGGAGGCGTACGTCCGGGTCGCCGGCGAGGAGCGGGAACACTCGTGGACGGCTCACCTCGCCCCGCTGCACGACCCGGCCGGGAAGCTGATCGGAGTGGGCTTCGCGGCGCAGGACACCACCGAGCAGTGGGAGGCCCGACAGCGGCTGACGCTCCTCAACGAGGCGGGCACCCGGATCGGCACCAGTCTCGACGTGTCGCTCACCGCGCAGCAACTGGCCGACCTGGCCGTGCCCCGGTTCGCCGACTACACCTGCGTCGACCTGCTGACCAGCATCGACGGCGGCAGCGAGCCACCGACGGCGCCGGTCACCGGCCCGGCCACCGTGCGCCGTGCCGCCCAGCGGTCCATCCTGCGGGGCGCACCCGAGTCCGCCGCCGTCCCGGGCGCGGCGCTGACCCTTCCCGCCGACGGGCCCGCCGCCGACTGGCTGGCGGCGCCGGGCCCCGTCCTGTACCAGCGGGACGACCCCGGCCTCGTACGGTGGGCGGAGCAGGACCCGGACCAGGGCGCGCGGCTGCGCGACCTGGGCGCCCACTCGGTGCTCGCGGTGCCGCTGCGGGCCCGCGGGGCCACCCTGGGTTCGGTCCTGTTCGTCCGTCACCGGCGCCCGGACCCGTTCGTCCACGACGACCTGCTGCTCGCGCAGGAACTCGCCGCCCGTACCGCCGTCTGCGTCGACAACGCCCGGCTCTACACCCACGAACGCACCACCGCCGTGACCCTGCAGGAAAGCCTGATGCCGCAGCGGCTTGCGGAGCAGACGGCGATCGAGGCCGCGGCCCGCTATCTGCCCGCCAGCGCGCAGGCCGGGATCGGCGGCGACTGGTTCGACGTCATCCCCCTCTCGGGCGCCCGGGTCGCGCTGGTCATCGGGGACGTCGTCGGGCACGGCGTCCATGCCTCGGCGACCATGGGGCGGCTGCGGACCGCCGTCCGCACCCTGGCCGACATCGACCTGCCGCCCGACGAACTCCTCACCCACCTCGACGATCTCGTCCTGCGGCTGACGGCGGAGTCCGGCGACTCCGGCACGCAGGGGGACATCGGCGCCACCTGTCTGTACGCCGTGTACGACCCGGTCACGCGGCGCTGCGTGTGCGCCCGCGCCGGCCATCTCCCGCCGATGCTGCGCCGGCCGGACGGCCGTGTGCACTTCCTGGACCTGCCCGAAGGGCCGCCCCTCGGCCTCGGCGGTCTGCCGTTCGAGGCCACGGAGGTCGAACTGCCCGAGGGCACCACACTCGCCCTGTACACCGACGGGCTGATCGAACGCCGCGACCGCGATCCCGGCGAGCGGCTCGACATGCTGCGCGCGACGCTCGCGCGGCCCGCGGAGTCCCTTCAGGATGCCTGCGACACCGTCATGAACGCGATGCTCACGGACCATCACGACGACGACATCGCCCTGCTCCTGGCCCGGACCCGGGTGCTGCCGGCCGACCGCGTCGCGGTCTGGGACGTACCGGACGAGCCGTCGAGTGTCGCGCAGGCCCGCAAGGACGCGTCCGCCCAGCTGGCCGCGTGGGGGCTCGACGACCTCGTCTTCATCACCGAACTCGTCGTCAGCGAACTGGTCACCAACGCGATCCGCTACGGGGAGGCCCCGATCCGCATGCGGCTGATCCACGACCGCGCGCTCATCTGCGAGGTCCAGGACAGCAGCAGCACCGCGCCGCACCTCAAGCGGGCCCGGACCTACGACGAAGGGGGACGCGGGCTGCTCCTCGTCGCCCAGCTCACCCAGCGCTGGGGGACCCGGTACAACCGGAACGGCAAGACCATCTGGGCGGAGCAGGATCTGCCGGGCGGGGACGGGCTCGGGGTGTAGTCGCGGGGCACACGGCGCAGGGGCCGGCGGGACGGTCGGCTGCGCGACCGGGCGCTGTCAGTGGGGCGCTATAGCTTCGGAGTTGTTCGAGAAGCTGTGCGAGAGGGGTGGACTCGTGGGTGTCCAGCATGCCTTGAGAGTCGTTCTGGTCGATGTCAACGACGCGGTGGTGGGGGCCTGGCGGTCCGCGTTCGCGGACACACCGGGGGTCGAGATCCGGCGGGGTTCGCTCCTGGACGTGGACGTCGACGCGTGGGTGTCCCCCACCAACGCGCGCGGCCGGATGGACGGCGGGGTCGACGCGATCGTCAAGCGGCACCTCGGTGCCGGGATCCAGGTACGGGTGCAGCGCGCGATCCGGAACCGGTTCGGCGGGAGCCTGCCGGTGGGCAGCGCGGTGTGCGTCCCGTCCGGCGCGGCCGTCCCCCGATTCCTGATCTCGACGCCGACGATGCGTCAGTCGTCGCAGAACGTCAGCGAGACCATGAACGTGGCCCTGGCGTGCGCGGCCGCGTTCCAGGCGGTGCATCTGCAGAACCGCGCGAAGCCCGGCAGCATCCGGTCGGTGGCGCTGGTGGGGATGGGCGCGCAGACCGGGCGGGTGCCGGCGCAGGTGTGCGCCAACCTGATGTGGACGGGCTACACCCTGTTCCAGGACCACGGGTTCACGGACTACGACGAGTTGCGGGCCGCGGTGCTGGCCCAGCTGGCCGACATCGAGGCCGCGGGGTCCGCGCGACGGGTGCGGATCGACATCCGGAGCCGCCTCCCTTTCGTCCCTGAGCACGAGGACCCCGCCCCTGCCGCGGCGCCTGCTGATTCCTCCATTCCTTCTGCTCCTTCTGTTCCTTCTGTTCCCCCCGCTTCTTCTGTCTCTTCCGACACCACTCCTGGAGGTTCCACCCCCGTGAACGACGCGCAGGCTCCGGCCGCCGGCGAGCCGGCCGCCTCGGCCGACGACCCGCTGAAGCTCGCCGAGCTGTTCACCGGCGGCGGGGAGCCGTGGCTGCCGTTGCTGCGTCCGGTGATCGAGGCCCGGCCGGGTGCCGCCGACTTCATCGGTCCGCAGCGCAGCTCCGAGGTGGTCCCGGTGCGCGAGCTGACCTTCCAGGCGCTGAAGCCGCATCCGCCGCACAAGTGGAAGGTGGTCGTCTTCGGCCAGAACCCGTATCCGCGGGCGGAGAGCGCGACCGGCATCGCGATGTTCGACAACACCTTCCACGACTGGCAGGACAGCCAGTTCGGCCGGGTGGTGAGCATCCGCTGCCTCATCAAGGCGGCGGCCATGTGGAAGTACGGCATCGTCAAGAAGACGCCGATCGCCGATGTCCGGGCCCTGCTGAAGAAGGAGGACACGGTCCAGCCGCCGGAGTGGTTCCAGGCGATGCTGACGCAGGGCGTGCTGCTGCTGAACTCCTCCCTCACCGCGAGCGCTGACGGGTCGGTGCCGACCGACCGGCACACCGCGTTCTGGCGGCCCGTGGCCGAGCAGATCGTCGAGGAGATCCTGCGGGCGAAGCAGGACGCCGACGAGGAGGACCGCGGTGTGGTGTTCGCCTGGTGGGGCGCGCACGCCCGGAGCCTGAAGCGGGTCGTGCAGCGTCTGGAGAAGAAGTACCCGAGTGTCGCGGTACGGCACCTGGACCACGCGAATCCGGCGGCGCAGGGGGACATCTTCTGCGAGGGCGACCACTTCGCCCAGGTGAACGACGCGCTGGCGGCCGTGGGCACCGAGCCGGTGGACTGGCTGCCGCGGAAGGGCTGGAACCAGCAGGCGGCTGGGGCCACAGGCGCCGCGGGCGGGGAGGTCGCGGAGCGGATGGGGGCGTTCATCGCGTCGACGATGGAGCTGCACCAGCTGTATCTGGAGCGCCTCACCAGCGTCAAGGACGAGGGTCTCGTCCTGCCGCCGGTCACCGGGGTGTTCGACACGCCGTTGATGGACTTCCGCAAGGCTGTCGAGCCCGTCTCGCAGGTCCTCACCCAGCTCGGGCCCTACATCGAGCGGTCGAGCCGCTTCGGTGAGACCAAGGCGGCGGCGGAGGCGACAGCGGACGGCGCGACGGCCGGGGCTGCGGCGGGCCTGTCCGCCGACGCGATCTCGGCGTTGTACCTGTACACCTGCGAGTCGGCGTTCTACCGCGAGATCAACGCCGTGCTGCGCTCCCCCGACCGGGAGCGGCTGGTGCCGTATCTGCCGTATCTGCGCCTGCTGTTCTCGGCGGTGTCGGCGCTGCCGGCGCGGACGCAGCCGCTGTGGCGGGGTGTCGCGCTGGACCTGCGGTCCCAGTACCCGCTCGGCCGGACCGTGACGTGGTGGGGTGTGTCGTCGTGCACCTCCGAGCCGAGCGTGGCGCGGGCGTTCCTCGGAAGCCGGGGCAAGCGGACCCTGTTCGAGGTCACGCCGGCGCGGGCGGTGGGCATCCGGCGGTTCTCCGCGTTCACGGGTGAGGAGGAGTACATCCTCGCGCCCGGCACGCAGTTGGAGGTGACGGAGGTGAAGGCCGAGCGGGGCGGGCTGTGCACCGTGCGGCTGACCGAGCTGGAAGGCCAGGGACTGGTGTCGTAACGGGGTGGCCGAGGGCCCCCGCCGGCCGCACCAGAGCGGTTTCCAGGGGCCCTCGGCTGTACCGGGGGACGGGGCCGCTCCGGTGGCCCGTCCGGCGGACGTATCGCCTCCCTGTCCGCGGTCGGTAACAGAACGCTGCGGCGCGGAGCCCGTCACCGCGTCCCGCCGCACACTCGACGTGGCATCGAAGCAGAGGGCCGCGTGCGGCCGACCACGGGGGAACCACCATGCATGCCTTTTCTCGCAAGAACCACCCGTCCCTCACCGGCTCCAGGCGCCGGAAGTCCTGTGTCCTCGGAGCCGCGGCGGTCGCCGCGCTGCTCGCGACCACGGCGTGCGATCCGTCCGGGACGGACGGGGCGGACGGCACCACGCCCGCGGACCCGCCGAGCGCCACGGGTTCGGCGAAGCCCGGGGAGCCGACGACCGCGCCGGCACCGAAGCCGACCCCGACCTCGAAGCCAGCACCGAAGCCGACTCCGAGTGGCGGCTCGGACGACGGCAACGGCGGGAACGGCGGCGGAGGCGGAAACGGGGGTGGCGGCAGCACGATCGCCGTGTGCACCACTGCGGACTTGTCCTTCTCCTCCACGAACGAGGACGAGAAGGGCAAGGAGGTCCGGCACCTTCTCCTCGCCGCCAAGAACGTCAGCCACAAGAAGTGCAGCCTCTACCGTTACCCCGACGTGCGCTTCGCCACCGACGCGGGCTCGGTCGCCGTCATCAAGGACAGCGACCTGAAGGAGCCCGCCACCCTCGCTCCGGGCGAGGTGGCGTACGCCGCGCTGCTCGCCGGCGGCGGCCACATGGACACGTACGGCGCGAAGAGCATCCCCGTACGTCTCCAGGGCAGCACGTCCGACAGCGCGCTGGGGCGGACGGTCACCGTCGCTCTGCCCGCCGGCGTGAAGGTGGTGGACATCGACAACGGTGCCCTCGTCACCCACTGGATCCCGACCGCGTCCGGCCTGGCGCTGCGCTTCATCATGTCGCGCTGAGCACGGCACCACGTCCCGCCGGAATCCCGCCGGGGCCCGCACGCGAAAGCGGGTACCCCGGTGGCAACACCCGGTCAGGAACGCGCGGTCGGACGGCGCGGGGGCGGAACGGTCCGCAGTACCTCCCAGAGCGGGCGCTCGCCGGACGCCCACGCGCCGAGCGTGTGCCGGTCGACCACGTACAGCCGCTGCTGCCGGGCGAAGGCCACGGCCGGGGCGGTGACCCGGCCGTTCGTCACCAGCACGGCGACGTCGGCGCCGTGGACCGGTCGCGCGGTGCCGTTCAGGACCTGGAAGTCCGGCGTGCCGACCGCCGCCCCGTCGAGCCCCTTCCGGCGGTGCTTGCACTGGATCACCCAGCGCCGCCCGAAGGGGTCGGTGGCCTTCACGTCCGCGCCGAGGTCGCCGCCGCCGCCCACCCGGACCGCGTCCGTGCAGCCGTCCCGGTACATCAGGTCCCGTACCGCGTCCTCGAACCGGGTGTGGTGCAGGCCGTCCAGCTGGGACAGCGCGTACCGCAGCGCGCGGGCCCGCTCCGTCTCCTCCCGGGCCCGCTGCCGCCGCCACTGGAGCCACGCCCAGCCGGCCGGCACCGCGAGCACGACGAGAACCACCGGGACCCACCAGTGGACCAGCATCCATCGGACGACCGCCGTCACGAGCGCGAACCCCGCCACCGCCGCGACACCCAGCCCGACCAGCCGCTCCGGCCCGCGCCGCGGGGCCGGCCGCCGGGACCGACGCCGTACGGGCGACCGCCCGCTCACCGCCGCTCCCCCGCGACGGCCGCGCTCGCCACAGCCCCGTTCATGGTCGTCACCTGTCCTGAGCCCCCTGCCCTGCCCGACCGGCGTACCGGCACCACCCCGGGACTTTCCCGTCCCGGCCCTCTTGTGTAGTCGTGCCCCGGCACCCCCGGCGGTGGATTGTCATCGAATGGCACAAAGTCATCGGATCTGGCCGGATCCCACGCCGCGTCCGGAACACACGCACCACGAAGCCGCCCCGCCCCACGTGGCACGGCGACTGCCGAGCTCCGGTGTTTTGGCCGACTCATGGCTCGGCACGGGCCTTTGTGGCGTACGGGGCTGGGCACCCTGTACGCGGGGAACCGCGACCCGGCCGTGACCGACACCGGGCCGCACGGGAAGAAGGGAACACGAGCAGCATGGCCACGACGAGCACTCCGGACGAGTCCCCCGGCGCGAAGATGACCGACGAAGAGTACGGGAACCACCGGGCGGCGCACGCCCTGTGGGCCGGCACCTCGGTGCTGATCACCGACGCGCGGGGGCGGGTCCTCATCCAGCATGTCGACTATCTCGACACCTGTCTGCTGCCCGGCGGTGCTCTCGACCGGGGCGAGCCCCCGGCGCGGGGCGCCGCCCGCGAGCTGCACGAGGAGCTCGGGGTCACCGTCGTGGTCGAGCGCGGTCTCGCCGTCGACTGGGTCTCCCCCGGCGGGATGAGCGCGGCCGCGGTCATGCGCTTCCCCGGCGAGATCATCCATGTGTTCGACGGCGGCACCTGGGACGACGTGCGGATCGCCGCCATCCGGCTGCCCCCGAGCGAGATCACTGCCGTCGAGTTCGTCGAACCCGCCCGACTCCCCGATCTTCTCGCCCCCAGGGACGCCCGCCGTGCCCTCGCCGCGCTGCGCGCCCGGATCGACGCGGCGGGCACCGTGCTCCTGGCGGACGGTGTCCCCCTCGTCCCGACCGTCCTCGACCGGGCGGGCGTCCTGCGCACGCCCCGCCCCCGGCACCCGTACGCCTTCGATCCCTCGCCCGTGCCCGACCCGGACACGCCGATCCGGCAGGCCTGGGTCTGGGCCTTCGCCCCGGACGGGCGCGTTCTGGTCCTGCTCGATCCCGAAACCGGCGGGGCCTGTCTGCCCGGCGGCACGCCCGAACCCACCGACGGCGAGGACCCCGTGGTCACCGTGCGCCGGGAAGCCGCCGAGGAGGCGGCGGCACGGCTGACCGGGATCACGTACCTCGGCCACCTGCCCGATCCGGGCGCGGGCCGCACGCGCGTCCGCTACGCCGCCCGCCTCACCGCCCTGGGCGCCGCCGGCGCCGACCCGGCCACCGGTCACCCGTACGTCCGTGTCCTGGCCACCCCGGAACAGGCCCTGCAGCTCTTCGACTGGGGTCCGGCGGGCGCCGATCAGCTCGCCGCCGTCCACCAGGCCCGCGCCCGCCTCGGCCTCCCCCGGGCCGCCCCGCAGTCCGTGACCGAACTCGCCGGTACCACCACCTGGTAGCCCGGTGGCGGGAGGCGGGAGCGGAGGATCAGACGGCGGCGCCGAGAGCGGTCCGGATGTTGTCGACCGCGGAGACGAACGCGCCCGGCTCGCGCGGTTCCATCTCCAGGCAGATGTCCAACGGGCTTTCCGGTCCGCGCAGTTCGACGACCTCGGCCAGCAACCGGAACTCCTCGGGCGGGATGTCGGCGAGGTGCTGGTCCAAGTACATGGTCCGGCCGCCGAATTCCGCCTTCACGTAACCGGCGAGGTGGATCTCGGCCACGCGCTCCCAGGGGAACGAGCGGGGCAGTACAGGGCTGCGCCCATGCACATTGCGCTCGAACTGCAGGACGTGGGACAGGTCGAGACAGATCTGCACGCCCTCGGCGTCCGAGGCCTCGTCGAGGAACGACCACAGCGAGGGGGCGTCCGGAAGCCACTCCAGGGGCGGGTTCTCGACCCGGAACGGGATCCCGCACGCGGCGGCGATCGCCGTCGCGCTCTCCCGGCAGCGCGGGGCGGCCACGTTCATGTCCGGCGGACGGAACCAGGTGCCCTCGCGCCGCCCGTGGTACCAGAAACCGGCGTCGCTGATGAGCGCGGAGACCTCGTGCTCGCGTACGAGAGCGGCCAGCGACTCCAGCCAGGGCCCCGTGCCCTGTTCGGGCTGGGCCATGTTCATGTCCAGAGGGTGGAGGGTCAGACCGCACCCCAGGGCGCGCCGGGTGTCGATCACCCAGTCGGGGATGCCGGTGGCCGCATGGACGCCGTACTCCACGAAGCCGGTGGTCCAGCCGCCGGCCGCCTCGCCCTGGGTGTACTGGTCGCACGCCGCCTCGACCGCCACCCCGATGCGGACGGCGCCGGTCACCGCGCGCCGCCCGCGGGGACGTAGGACAGGGAGACGGCCGTCTCCCCGCTCCGGAAGACGACGATGCCCGGCCGCGGCTCGGGATCGGGCGTCACGTCCAGCGGCGGTACGCGCAGCAGCCACATGAGCGGCGCGGAGCGGACGAAGGTCATGTCGCGGTAGCCGACGACCTGCTGGAGCGTCTCCAGGACGTCGTGGCCGACGACGACGAACTCCTTGCCCGCGCGTTCCTGGACGCCCAGCGCCTCCTTCAGGACCGCCTGCTCCCCCGCGTCGAGCTTCTGCCGCTGGGGACTGGCCCACATCTCACAGCGGGCGAGGTCCTTCAGCCACGCCGGGTGTTCCTGTGCGAGGAAGTGGCGTACGAAGTTCACGGCGTGGGCGACGGGCTCGGTGTAGGCCCGCTCGTAGTCGCCGGACTCGCAGTACGGGCGCAGACCGTCGAGGGAGCGGAACGAGGACGCGACGGCGGCGGCGAAGTTGGGGGCCCAGCGGTGGAGGTCGTCGACGACCTGCGCCATCAAACGGGCCCAGGCCAGGTATTCCGTCGTCTTCTCGTCGTGCGGAGGCGTGCGGACCAGGGTCCGGAAACAGTCCTCGGCCGGCACGTCGTGGACGAGCTCTTCCGACGTGGTCATGCCATCGCCCTCTCTATCGCGTCGAGTCCCCGGTGCTGGACCTCGGTGGAGGCCAGCTCGGCTTCGTACGTCACCCAGCCGAGACCCGGCGACCGTTCCTTCACGATCCGCAGGACCTCCAGGCACCCCTTCAGGGGCGGGACGTTGTGGTTGTCGATCACCAGCGGCCTGCCGCCGTAACCGACCTTGCTCAGCCCGGCGATGTGCGCGACGCGGATGGCCTCGAACGGCACCTGCTCCAGTTCCCGCCACACGTCCATGCCCGCATTGACGCACCCGGCGTAGAAGTGCCCGATGTCGAAGCACAGCGTCGCCCCGCGCGCCACGAGCTCCCGCATGAAGCCGACCGGGCTCAGCTCGCCGGCGTGCGTCAGGCTGAAGGGGTTCTCGGCGTGGACCGGCGCCCCCAGCTCGCGGGACAGTCCCTCGACGTTACGGGCGATCCGCTCGGCGACCTCGTGGGTGAGCGACGCGGGGCGGAACCACAGGTTGCGCTCGTCGCGTCCGCCCAGCCGCCAGAAGCCGAAGTCGGTGACCATGTAGCAGGGCGCGGTGCCCGCGTGGTTCTCGGCGATCCGCCGGGCCTCGTCCTCGATGTCGAGGACGTCGGGCAGTTCCACCGACACCAGGTGACGGCCCAGGTCCGCGACGACGCCCTCGTCGAGGAGGTGGCGCACCCCGGCGTCCTTCGCCGGCGGGTGGTGCCCGCCGTACTCGACGTACGAGACCCGCCGGTACACGTCGTCCGTGTGACCGCGCTCCGGCACGAAGTCGGACAGGCTGATCCCGAGCCTGACCGCCCCCGGCTCCGCCTCGGTCTCCTGCTCCGAGTCCGTACCCTGCTCCGTGCCTTGATCCGTGCCCCGCTCCGGCGCGGGCGCCTCGGCCTCCGCCGTCCCCGCGCGCGCCGTCGTCCCTGTCCTCGTCACTTGCGCCCCTTGCTCCACTCGTGCCGCAGCAGTCCGTACACCAGCTCGTCGACGCGCCGCCCGTCGCGGAGCATGCTCGCGCGCATCACGCCTTCCTGGACGAATCCGGCGCCTTCGAGCAGGCGTGCGGAGCGCGGGTTGTCCCCGAAGACCTCCGCGGTGATCCGCTCCAGGCCGAGCACGTCGAAGGCGTGGCCGACCGCCTGGACGACCGCCTGGTGTCCGTAACCGTGTCCCCACAGCTCCTTCTCGCCGACGACGATGCCCAGCCGGCACCGCTGGTGCGCCCGCTCGATGAGCGCCAGATGGAGGAACCCGATGGGCTCCGCGCGGCCGGTGAGCCCGATCGCGAGGTGGACGACGTCCTCGCTCGGCCGCATCCACCGCTCCAGCGTCGCGGCGACCTGTTCACGGCTGTAGGTGTGGATCTCGTCGTCGCTCATCCGCTGGATCTCGAGGTCGTTCTTCCAGCGGACGAGCGGTTCGAGGCTCGCCGGTGTGTGCGGGCGCAGCTCGACGACGCCGTCGCTCGCCGGGGACATCGGCCTGTCGTTCATCGGGTCTTTCGCTCCTTGACGAGTTCGTGGGCGCAGCGCATCGCGATCTCGGCGGTCGTACGGTGGGCGGGGTCGGGCAGGACCTCCGACACGTCGGCGCTGACGACGGTGCAGTGGTCCGCGAGCCAGGACAGCACGTTCACGACCTGCTCGGGGGTGGCTCCGAAGGGCTCCCGGCTGCCGGTGTTGGGCACGTGGACCGGATCGAGCACGTCGATGTCCAGGCTGACGTGGACCTTCCTGCCGCGCAGCGCCGACAGGCCGGCGGGATCGACCTCGCGGACGATCGTGACCGGGCAGCCGGCACCGTAGACGTCGTCGTACGTGGTCCAGGCACGGGCGCCGACGTTCACGATCTCCCGGAAGGCACCGCCCGCGGCCATCGCGGCCACGAAATTGCCGTTGTGGACTCCGGCGGGGGCGCCGGCCCCGGCGGGTCCGTCACGGTCGTGGTCGAGATGCAGCCCCAGGTCCAGATGGGCGTCCAGGTAGACGTACGTCAGATCCTGGTGCCGCCGGGCCGCGGTCATCGCCACCGGGTAGCTCACCGTGTGGTCGCAGCCCACGGCGACGGGAACGTATCCGGCCGCGAAGGCCCGTGCCGTAACCTCGGACGCGCCGCGGATCACGTCCGCCGCCTCGCCCGTCAGGACCCCGACGTCGACGGCCGAGGGCCGGTGGCCCCGCGTCCACGGGCCCATCCGGGCCGACCAGCGCCGCACGAAGGCGGCGGCGCCGTCGGAACTGTCCCCGAACCGCTTCGACAGGTCGATGTCGACCCCGAAGAAGCAGGCGGCCGCGGACTTTGCGGGTGCGAGGGCGTCGAGGGCCACGACCGGCGCGCCCCCGAATCCCACCAGCCCGGCGCCGCCGGGATCGTCGAGCGCCTCACCCATCCGCGCGGCCCTTCACGAAGTACGAGAAGGGTGCGACGGCGCCCGGGATGCTGACACTCAGATCGGGCACGGTGTCCCGGACCGCGCGGTGGCCGTCCCAGCGGTAGGGCAGGTGGACGATCCTGCGCGGGCGCTCGACCGCGGCACCGACGGACCGGGCGGCCTCCAGCCGGTAGGCGGCCTCCTCGACGACCGTCCGCAGCTCCGACAGCCGGCTCTTCAGGTCGGGTGTCATGTCGGTGCGGACGAACCGGAGATGGTGTTCTCCGTGGTCGTTGGTCGTCTTCTGGTCCTTGAGGATCACCAGATTCGCGCTCTCGGGAGTGAACGCGAGCGGAGCGTGCGGCGTCAGCCCGAACGAGTGCACGCCGAGGGACTCCACGTACGGCAGGACCTCCTCCAGCCGTTCGAGCGTCTCCTCGACGTGGCGTATCTGCATGCGCGGGTGGTCGAAGATGAGGTTGGCCTTCACCTTGATGCCCTGCTCGCGCGCCAGCCGCATCGACCGCATGATGTCGGCGTACGTGTTGCCCTTCCCCATCCCGTCGAGGACCTCGTCCGCCAGCGACTCGACGCCGATCGTCACCAGATCGACCCCGGCCGCCGCCATCGCCTCGAAGTGATGGGCCTTCGCCTTGGGCTCGGCCCGGATCGAGCATTCGAGCCGCGCGCCGAGGTCCCGCAGCCGGCCCGCGCCGGCGTCCGCCAGCAGCCGGAAATACCCCATCGGAACGGCGTCCGAGATCAGGTCGATCCGCGAGACGCCGAGCTTCTCGACCAGCACGCCGATGTCGTGGACGACATCGGACGCCTTGCGGAAGAAGGCGCTGACCTTGAACGGGTCCTGCGAGGACAGGAAGGGATAGTCGCAGAAATCGCACTTGCCCCAGTAGCAGCCCTCCGACAGGAGGACGGGATAGATGTGTTCCGGAAGGTAGTCCACCTCGGTGACCAGGTCGTACGAGAGTGCGCGCACCATGGACCGGACCGCGCCGCCCTTCGCCGAGGCGTGGCGCAGCCTGCCCGTGCCGTCGAGGTAACTCGCGTTCGCCACCTCGCCGGCCTCGCACGCGCCGCGCAGGAACGCCGCGAGCGTGGGGAACTCCCCGTACAGGCTGTACTTGTAGGCGAGGTCGGCCGAGCAGCCGGTCAGCAGCTGTTCGAGCGCGAGGTCGTCGGTCAGTTTGACGGCCGCTCCGCCGAGCACGATCCGCCCGGCGAATCCGGCCGCGCGCAGTCTCCGGCACAGCTCGGCCGTCGCCTCGGTCTGCGTGTGGAACAGCGTCGAGAACGCCAGGTGGTCCGGCTCGCGCCGCAGGATCTCCTCGCACAGCCGGTCCATGGCCACACCGAGCCAGGTGTCCCGGAACTCCGGATCGGGCACCGTGGCACGCGGGTTGACCAGCAGTTCGTGCGCGGCGTCCCAGTCCATGCCCGCCCGGGCCGCACTGACCTCCCCGCCCCGGCAGTAGGGGCTTTCGAGGAACGACAGGTACCGGCCGACGCGGGTGAGGTCCTCCGATTCCAGGACGTCGCTGGACAGTTCGGCGACGGCGAGCTGTTTCAGCCGGGTGGTCACCGCCGCCCGCACCCCGTCGCCGCACAGCCAGCCGAAGAAGTCCAGGTTGGCATCGAAGAACTCGACGTCCACGCCGTGTGGCGTGAGCGCGTAGTCGAGCAGGAGCGGGGCCAACGGCGGACCGTTGACCATGCTCACCGCCTGCGGCGGGACGACGACGAGAAGTCTGGGCCGCGTCATGCCGTCTCCACCGGCAGGAACATCGCCAGCGAGTTCTTCACCAGGAAGTCGAGCAGGACCCGCACCTGTCGGGAGAGGCCTTCCTTGGCCTGGAGCCGCAGCCACGTGCCGCCGTCGAACAGCGCGGCGAACAGCTTCGCCTGCTCGGGATGGAGGACGACCGCGCGCCCGGTCAGCCCGCTCAGCAACGTGGTCGTGCCCGACTCCTCGTGCGCGTGGTAGAAGGGAATGACGTCGAACGCCTTCCACGTGTCCACGTATCCCCATTGGGGAATGGGGAACGGCGCCTTGGGATTCCGTTCGAAGTACAGCAGGCTGTGCAGCGTGGACGTCGACCCGAGGAAGGGGTAGGGAAAGCCCCTGATCAGCCGGAGCGAGTGCGCGAAGTCGTCCTCGGGATAGGTGTCGATCTCCTCGCGGTGGGACCAGTTCATCTCCCACGGAATGGCCACGTCGCCGGAGGGGTCGTAGTGGACCTCGATCCCGTAGTGCTCGGGCCGCCGGGCGATGTCCGCGCCCGGGGTCAGCCCGAACTTCCCCAGCGCCACGGTCGCGGCGGATTCGAGCATCGCCTCGGCCGTGTCCAGCGTCACCTGGGCCTGTCGGCTGGTCTCACCGGGGTGCCCGGTGAAGCCCATGAGCTGCACGGGGATGCCGACGTCCGCGAACGCCGACACCAGCGTCTCGAGGCGGTGCACCTCGGTGCCCTTGTTGATGAGGTCGAGGACCTCCTGGTCCGTGCTCTCCATGCCGAACGCGGCGCCCAGGCATCCGGCCCGGGCGAACACCTCGGTGTTCTCCATCCGGAAGCTCTTCTCGAGCCGGAAGTCCGCCATCCACTTGATGTCCAGACCGCTCTCGATGAGCGCGTCGGAGATCTTCAGGGCATAGGCGGGCGAGAGCACGTCGACGGCGAAGAAGAAGTGCTTGGAGTACTGGGACGCCGCCTTCAGGTCCGCGATGACGGTCTCCGGCCGGCGCGTACGCCAGGGCGACGTCGGCGCGTTCATCGCCAGCCCGTAATCGCAGAACGAGCACTTGTTCCAGTAGCACCCGCGCGTCGGCGAATAGAGCGCACCCGGCTTCGGCGCGGCGTACAGGCTGTAGTCCCACACCCCGTAGTTGGGCGGGGGCAGGGAGTCGACCTTCTCGAAGAAGAACCGTTTCAGTGGACGCGGATCGCGGATGTCGACGAGATTGTCGACCGCGCCCAGCTCCTCGCCCTTCTGGAGGTGGTCGGCCAGCCGCGCGATGAGTGTCTCGCCCTCACCGGTGACCAGGTAGTCGACGGCGAAGTCCAGAATCCTCAGCTTGTCGACATCGTCGATGTACTTGTAGAACTTCGCCGCGATCGGTCCGCCGATCGCCACCTTGACGCCGCGCTGCTTCAGTCGGGTCGCCAGCGCCATCGAATGCTCGAGCTGGGAGATGAACGGGATCGTCAGTCCCACCAGAGCCGGCCGCAGAGCGGCGATCCGGTCGGCGTGGTGATCGTAGAACGCGTCCACGACGTCGATCCCGAACCCGGCCTCGACCTCGCGGCGCAGGGTCACCAGATTGATGCGGTCGTCCTCCGAGCCCGGAGGCGAGGCGCTGCTGAACGTACGGTAGGTCGCGCAGCGGGACAGCAGGGTCAGCAGCCGCGGCAGCAGACTGAGTTCGCGTACGGCCGCCAGGTACGCGGGCAGCTCGTAGAACGCCGTCTCGTCACGCAGGGTCGCGAACGCGCGCTGGAACCGTTCGCCGTCCGCGAGCACGTCGATGAACAGGGGGAGGAGCGAATCCTCCGCAGGAGCCTCTTCGTAGCGCTTCACGCACTCGGCGCGCAACTGCTCCACGACCGGGGGCGACATCATGTAGTGCCAGAACTCGATGGCGAGATCCCGCACGACATAGGAATGCCCGGAGTGGTCCAGCGCACCCGCGAGGTACGCGAGGCTGTGATAAGGCTGCGTGATGTCAGTCGTGCCGCAACATGCCAGGTAGACGACTGATCCGTCACTGTCAACGTGCGCCGTGCGTGACGTCCAGTCCCTGTCCTGCCGGTCGAGGACCTCCGTGACGGCGCGGGGCAGGACGCCCTCGAACCGGACAGACATGATCAGCGGTCGTACTGCCTGGCGATCATGGCGCCAGGGTTGACTTCAAGGGCCTGGACGACGCGGACATTGTCCGCGTTCTCCAGGTCCGCGGACGCCAGCATGTCGTCGAGCTGCTCGACCGTGAAGGCCGGACGCTCGTCCTGGGCCTGGGTGGCGGCGACGGCCGGCGAACCCATGGCCGTCACGGCCGCGGCGGCGACCGCGGCGGTCGCGGCTGCGCGGGCGATCTTCTTCCTGCCGCCGCCGGATGCCTGTTCGTCCTTGCTCATGGCGGTACCCCTTCCTCATCGTTCCCTGACGTCACCCGAATGAGCAACGCCCGGGGTTTTATAGCAGCGCCTCACCAGCCACGCCAAGGGTGCACGCACCACTTATCTCCTCACCAAATCGCCCTGAACAGCGCTTACTTGGGAACAAACAACCGTGAGGCGGCCCGCCGATCCGGGTGCGTTCACGCGCTGGGGGCCGGCAAGGGCGTCAAGGCGAGGGCGGCGGCTCGGGGCGAGGGGCGGCGTCGCGCGGCTGCCGGCGGACGAGTTCGAGCACGCCGGCCATGCCGCGCCGGGGAAGGAGTGAACGGGTTTGTCCGTGGGGTCGGCGCCGGCGGCCCAGACGCCTCGGAGGCTCGGTCGGCATCCCGTGATCCCCACATAGAGGGGACACCGGACCGGGGCCGAATCCGGCCTTGCGCCTGAATTCGGCCTGAGCTAAAGGTCGTTGCAGATCGCGCGGGCCCGGTCGAGGTCCTTCTTCACCTTCGCGTCGAAGCCGAAGACAGCGTTGTGGCGGTCCTGGGACCGGCGGATGACCTCGGCGAGTTCCTTGTACGCCGGGTCACCGGCTGCCGCGGCCGCGGAAAGCGCCCCGGCGGCCATGTAGCGATTGAAGGCGATGTCCCTGGCCGGACCGTCCCCCATGTACTTCTTCTCGTCGAATCCGGCAAGTGCCTCGCATGCGCCACGCGCGTCCGACTCCGGAGTGTCGCCGGCGGGGGCGGGGCCGGAACTCAACGCCCAGGCGGCGCCCGTCCCCGCGGCGCCCAAGACGAGTCCGGCGGCAAGGGAGAGCACCACGATCTTCGTCCGGTTTCCGGGCCGCTGCTCGGCGGCGGCCGGGGCGGGGACGAAGGGGGCCTGAGGGGTGGAGGGGGCCTGGGAGGCGTAGGGATTCCGAGAGGCCGGGACCTGAGGGGTGTAGGCACTCTGGGGAGCATAGGGACCCTGAGAGGCGTAGGGGCTCTGAGGAGTGTAGGAGTCCTGAGGGGCGTAGGAACCCTCGGGAGGACGGGCGTCCTGAGGGGTGGAGGAGTCCTGAGAGGGGCGGGCGTCCTGAGGGGTGTGGGGCTGCTGTGGCTGCATCCGGCCAAAGGTAGCGCGGCCGGCCACCGCCCGGGCGGAGGGATCAGCCCCGATGCCGCCCTGCGGCGGCGAGAACCACGCGGGAGGGCCGGCCCCGGAAGTAGCCCACGAGCAACCGGACTTGCCCAGGTCGGCGGCCTGACAAGACCTCGGGACGCTGCCTCACTCCATCGAGTGGACACCACCGGATCGGAACCGTGGCGGTTCCCCGGATGGCAGACTTCACCGGGCACGCCGGTGACCCCTCACCGGCGTCCGCCCGATGCCGTCGACGGCGGAGCCGGAGTCCTGTCAGGAGCCCCCGGGCCGCGGTGCCTTCCGGGGGACGTCCGGGTCGGCCTCCGGGGCGGTCCTTCCGCGTACGCCGGCGGCTGGAAGGAGGTCCCGCGATGGATCCGTACACCGGCATCGTCCGGCCGTTGCCCCGACTGCTCCAGGACCACGCCCGGCGCCTCGGGGACAAGGTCTGCTTCCAGGACCGGCGGAGACGGCTGACCTACCGGGAGCTGGAGCGGAGGACCGCGCGGCTGGCCGGCCATCTGGCGGGGCTCGGCCTGGCCCCCGGCGACCGGGCGGCCGTGCTCCTCGGCAACCGGGTCGAGGCGGTCGAGAGCCTGCTCGCCGTCACCCGGGCGAGCGGTGTGGGCGTACCGCTGGACCCGGGCTGCTCCGCGGACGAACTGGCGCGCCTGCTGGACGACAGCGGGGCGCGCGTCCTCGTCACCGACGACGTCGGGGTGACGCGTTGGCCGGCCCTGCCGCGGCGCACCGGGCTGACCGTGATCGTGGCCGAGGGCGGCGACGAGGGCGGTGATACGGGTGACGGGACGGGCGACGGCACCGGGGGCGTACCGCTCGCGAGGGCCAACGGCGTTTTGCCGTATGAGGAGTTGTCGGGCACCGAGCCGCGCACACCGGCCCGGGACGATCTCGCGCTCGACGACGTGGCCTGGCTGCTCTACACCTCGGGCTCCTCCGGCGTCCCCAAGGGCGTGCTGTCCACCCAGCGCAACCGTCTCGCGCCGGTGGCGACGGGCCTCGTCGGCGTCCTGGGCCTGTCCGAACGGGACCGTGTGCTGTGGCCGTTGCCCCTGCATCACGCGATGAGCCAGGTGGTGTGCTTCCTCGGAGTGACCGCGGTGGGGGCGAGCGCGATGCTGCTCCCCCGGTTCTCGGTGACCGGGGTACTCGACGAACTGCGGGGCGAGGACGCCTCGTTCACTCTGCTCGGCGGGGTGCCGACGACGTTCTCGGCGCTGCTCGACACGGTCCGCGGCGAGGGCTCGGAGAGCCGCGGCCTCGGCGCCCCCGCACTGCGCGGCTGCGTCAGCGGGGGCGCGGCGGCCGGACCCGGCTTCCGCGAGGACTTCGAGGCGCTCTGCGGCGTCCCCTACCTGGAGCATTACGGCAGTACGGAGGCGGGCCCGGTCACCATGCCGGCGCCCGGCGAGGCGGCGACGGCGGACGGGGCGTGCGGCCGGGTGCTGCCCGGCACCCGGATCCGGGTCGGCGAGGGTCCCGACGGCCGGGACACGGGCGAGGGCGAGCTGTGGGTCAACGGGCCGGGGGTGATGGCCGGTTACCACGGCAGGCCGGATGCCACCGCCGAGGTGCTGCGCGACGGCTGGTTCCGCACCGGCGACCTGGCCAGGATCGACGCCTCCGGTGGACTCGCCCTGATCGGCCGGGTGAGCGATCTGATCATCCGGGGCGGGGTCAACGTCCATCCCGCGGAGGTGGAGGCGGTGCTGCGCCGGCTGCCGGGGGTGGCGGACGCCGCCGTCGCCGGGCGCCCGCACCCCGTCTTCGGCGGGGTGCCGGTGGGCTATCTGGTCCCCGACCCCGGGGGCGCCGGGCTCGACCGGGGGCGGATCCTCGCCGCCTGCCGTGCCGAACTGTCCGCCGTCAAGGTGCCCGTCGAGCTGTACGAGGTGGCGGACCTTCCGCGTACCGCCTCGGGGAAGATCCGGCGACGGGACCTGGCCGCCCACCCGGCGCGGGTCCTGGGCGCGCTCGCGGCCGCGCGGCCGCCGGAGGATCCGACGGCCCTGGTACGAAGCGAGGTCGCGGCCGTCCTCGGCTGTCCGGTCCAGGCCGTCGAACCGGACACGGCGCTCCGGGACCTGGGGATGGACTCCCTGACGGCGACGGTGCTGCGGGAGCGGTTGTCGGCGGCGACCGGGCTGCCGCTCTCCGAGGCCGTCGCCTTCGACTTCCCCACGGCCGCCGCGCTCGCCGCCCATCTCCGGCAGCGCAGCGGCGCCGAGCCGGGTGCCGACGGCGGGCGGACGGACCGGGGCACGGCCCGGGCGGACGACGATCCCGTGGTGATCGTGGGAATGGCCTGCCGCTATCCCGGGGAGGTGGCCTCGCCCGAGGACCTGTGGCGGCTGGTGGCCGAGGGGACGGACGCGATCGGGCCGTTCCCCGCCGACCGGGGCTGGGACACCCGGGCGCTGTACGACCCGGACCCCGGCCGGCCCGGGCGGACGTACGTGCGCGAGGGCGGCTTCCTCTCCGGCGCGGACCGCTTCGACCCCGGCTTCTTCGGCATCTCGCCGCGGGAGGCGCTCGCCATGGATCCGCAGCACCGGCTGCTGCTCGAAGTGGCGTGGGAGTCCTTCGAGGACGCCGGCCTGGTCCCTGGCACCCTGCGCGGTTCCGCGACCGGGGTGTACGTCGGGCTGATGTACAGCGACTACGCCCGCCGCGTGACGCGGACGCCCGAGCGGGTCGAGGGGTACCTCGGCCTCGGCAACGCCGGAAGCGTCGCCTCGGGCCGTATCGCCTACACCTTCGGCCTGGAGGGCCCGGCTCTCACCGTCGACACGGCGTGCTCCTCGTCGCTGGTGGCCCTGCATCTGGCGGCCCAGGCGCTGCGCCGGGGCGAGTGCGCCTTCGCGCTGGCCGGGGGTGCCACGGTGATGTCGGGGGCCTCGTCGTTCGTGGAGTTCAGCCGGCAGCGGGCGCTGGCGCCGGACGGCCGCTGCAAGGCGTTCGGGGCGGCCGCCGACGGCACGGGATGGGCCGAGGGTGCCGGGATGCTCCTGCTGACCCGGCTGTCCGAGGCGCGCCGCGCGGGGCTTCCGGTCCGGGCCGTGGT
This sequence comes from Streptomyces laurentii, assembly GCA_002355495.1. Taxonomy (GTDB): domain Bacteria; phylum Actinomycetota; class Actinomycetes; order Streptomycetales; family Streptomycetaceae; genus Streptomyces; species Streptomyces laurentii. Next base: position 7,807,686 of record AP017424.1, on the reverse strand, counting down.
GCGCGGTTCGGCGGTGAACCAGGACGGCGCGAGCAACGGGCTGACCGCGCCGCACGGACCGGCGCAGCAGCGGGTGATCCGGCAGGCGCTGGCGGACGCGGGGCTGACTCCCGGGGACGTCGACGCCGTGGAGGCGCACGGCACCGGCACCCGGCTCGGGGACGTCATCGAGGCGGAGGCGTTCCTCGCGACGTATGGACGGACGGGGCCATGGGAGCGGCAACGGCCGCTCCGGCTCGGCTCGGTGAAGTCGAACATCGGCCACACCCAGGCCGCCGCCGGGGTGGCCGGAGTGATCAAGATGGTGCAGGCGATGCGGCACGGCCTGCTGCCCCGGACGCTGCACGCCGACGAACCGACGCCCCGGGTCGACTGGTCGTCGGCGCGCGTCGAGCTGCTGAACCGGGCGGTGGCCTGGCCCGCCGCGGACCGTCCGCGCCGGGCCGGGGTGTCCTCGTTCGGGATCAGCGGCACCAACGCCCATGTGGTACTCGAAGAGCCTCCGCGCGCCGGGGACGTGGACGGCGAGGTCCAAAGCGGCGGGGTCCAGGGCGGCGAGGCGACGGGCGGGAGGTCTGAAGACGGAGAGGCCACATCCGCCGGCCCGCTCGCCGTGGCCTTCCCGGTGTCGGCCAGGACCGGGCCGGCGCTGCGGGCCCAGGCGCGACGGCTGTACGAGCAGGTGACCGCCGCCCCGGACGCGGCCCCGGTGGACCTCGGATTCTCGCTGGCCACCACGCGTGCGTCCTTCGAGCACCGGGCCGTGGTGGTGGCCCGGGACCGGGCCGGGCTGCTCGCCTCCCTGCGGGCGGTGGCGGAGGACGGCCGCGCCCCGGGCGTGCGTACGGGCATCTCCCGCCGCCAGGGCTCCGCGGGCCTGACGGCCGTGCTGTTCACCGGCCAGGGCAGCCAACGCATCGACATGGGACGGGAGTTGTACATGTCACGGGCGCGGCATCCGGCGCTCGCGGCGTCGTGGGACGAGTGCTGCGAGCTGCTCGACCCGCTGTTGCCCGCGCCCCTGCGCGATGTCGTGTTCGCCGGGCCCGGTACGGAGACGGGCGCGCTCCTGGACACGACCCGGTTCGCACAGCCGGCTCTGTTCGCCCTGGAGACGGCCTTGTTCCGGCAGTTCGAGGCCTGGGGCGTACGGCCCGGTCTCGTGGCCGGGCACTCGGTGGGCGAGGTGACGGCGGCGCATGTCGCCGGGGTGCTGACCCTCACGGACGCGTGCACGCTCGTGGCGGCCCGGGGCCGGCTGATGGACGCCCTGCCCCCGGGTGGTGCGATGGCGGCGGTGGCCGCCGGAGCGGACGACGTGGCCGCCCAACTCGCCTCGATCGAGGGCACGGTGGAGATCGCGGCGGTCAACGGGCCCGCCTCGGTGGTCGTCTCGGGTGACGCGCCCGCGGTACGGGAGGTCGCGGACCGCTTCCGGGCACGGGGCCGTACGGTGACGCCGCTACGGGTCGGCCATGCCTTCCACTCGGCCCGGATGGAACCCGTACTGGCCGACTTCGCGAAGGTGGTCCGGGGACTGTCCTTCGCTCCGCCTCGACTGCCCCTGATCAGCGCCGTGTCGGGCCGGGCGGCCGCCGACGAGGAGCTGTGCGCGCCGGAGTTCTGGGTGGACCAGATCCGCCGCCCGGTGCTGTTCGCCGACACGGTGGCGTACCTCGGTGAGCGGGGCGCCGCCTCGTACGTCGAACTGGGGCCGGACCCGGTGCTCACCGGCCTGGTCGGCGAGTGCCTCGCCTCGGCCTCGACCGGCGCGAGCACGCGGGCGGGCGCGGAGTCCGAGGGGGACGGCGACCGGCCGGGCCCGGTACCCCTGGTGGTGCCGACTCTGTGCCGGAAGCGGCCGGAAGCGGACGCCCTGGTCGACACGGTGGCCGCGTTGCACGCCTCCGGCGTGTCCGTCGACTGGCAGGCGGTCTTCGCCGGACGCGGCGGTCGGCGCGTCGCCCTGCCCACCTACGCGTTCCAGCGCCGCCGTTACTGGCTGGAGCCCGACCCCGAGTCGCCGTCCGTATCCTCCCCGGAGACCGGAGCCGGCCACCCTTTCCTCCGGTCGGTCACCCCTACGGCGGACGACGACGGACTGCTGCTGAGCGGGATGCTCTCGGTGCGCGCACACCCGTGGCTCGCCGACCACGCGGTGGCCGGGGACGTTCTGGTGCCCGCGACCGCGTTCGTCGACATGGCCCTGCACGCCGGCGAGTCGGCGGGTACGGCCATCCTCGGCGAACTCGTGCTGACCGCACCACTGCCCTTGCCCGCCGACGGCGCCGTGGCCGTTCAGGTGAAGGTGACGAAGGCGGACGAGACGGGCCGGCGGGCCGTGTTCGTCCATTCCCGGCCGCAGCCTCCGGCGGACGACCGGCCCTGGGTCCGCCACGCGACCGGGGTGCTGTCGCCGGCGCCTCCGCCCGAGGAGGAGGCAGCGTCCCTGTCTCACCCGCCGCGGCCGCCGAGGACGGTTCCTCCCCCGCACTCCGATGCCTCCATGGGCGGACCGTACGAGCGGCTGGCGGCCTCCGGACTGAGCTACGGCCCCGCCTTCCGGGGCCTGCGGGCCGCCTGGCGACAGGGGGAAGAGCTGTACGCGGACGTCGAGTTGCCCGAAGCGGCCCAGGCGGCGCGCTCTGGGGCGGAGGGCTCCGGGTTCGTCCTGCATCCGGCGCTGCTCGACGCGGCGTTGCACGCTCTGGCCCTGCACCACTTGGGTGGCGTGGACGACGAGAGCGGCTCCGGAACGGCCGCTGCCGACGGTCCCCTGTCCCTCCCCTTCTCCTTCAGCGGCGTACGGGTATGGCGCGCGGGCCGCGTTCGGCGGGTGCGGGTGCGGCTGACGCCCGGACCCGACGGGCAGACGGGAGTGGAGCTGACCGACGAGACGGGTTCGCCCGTGGCGGCGATCCGTTCGCTGGCCCTCCGGCCCCTTCCGCGTACCGGCTCCACGCCGGCACCGGCCGCCACCCGCACGCTCTACCGGACCGACTGGGTGCCGTCGCCCCCGGAATCCTCCATGCCTGGGGCGTTGCCGCGTTGGGCGGTGCTGGGCACGCCCGGCACCCCTCCGGTCGACGCCCTCGCGCCGCCGGGGTCCGGTGTCCCCGTGTACCGCGCCCCGGCGGACTGCGACGGGTCGGCCGCGGTCGTCCTGGCTCCCTGCCCGCCGCCCGACACCGCCGGCGATGTCCGGGACTCGGCAGCCGCGCTGCTGCGGTCGGCGGACTGGGCACTGACGCTTGTTCAAGAGTGGCTGGCTCGACCGCAGTTGTCGCGTTCCCGCCTCGTCCTGGTGACGTCCGGTGCCGTTGCCGCGGCGGGTGACGGCGCCGGTGAGGATACGGACGGCGCGACCACGCCCGTACCCCCGCACGCCCCGGTATGGGGACTGGTCCGCTCGGCCCTGCGGGAGAATCCGGACCGTTTCGCTCTGGTCGACACGGACGAGCGTTCCGATGGCCGGCGCGGTCTGCTCGCCCTGCTGCCGGGCCTGTCGACGGGCTCGGTGCCGGAGGCGGCCGTACGCCGGGGGACGGTGTACGTGCCGAAGCTGGTGCCGTCGGCCGACCCGGCGCCGGAGCCGCGCGAGCACGGGCATCCGCGCCGGCCGCTCGACCCGGAGGGCACCGTCCTGGTCACCGGCGGCACGGGTTCGCTGGGCGCGCTGGTGGCCCGGCATCTGGTCACCGCGCACGGCGTCCGGCATCTGCTGCTCGCCGGCCGGCGCGGGCCGGACGCCCCGGGGGCCCGGGAGCTCGTCGCGGAACTGCGTGGGCTGGGCGCCGAGGCGGCCGTACACGCCTGCGACGTCGCGGACCGGACCGCGCTCGCGGCCTTGCTCGACGCGGTGCCGGCGGCCCACCCGCTGACCGGCGTCGTACACGCCGCGGGGGTGCTCGACGACGGCGTCGTCCCGGCGCTCACCACCGAGCGACTGCGGCAGGTCCTGCGGCCCAAGGCGGATGCCGCGCTCGCGCTGCACGAGCTGACCCTGGGCCACGACCTGGCCGTCTTCGCACTGTTCTCGTCGGTGGCGGGCACCTTCGGCTCCGCCGGCCAGGCCACCTACGCGGCGGCCAACTGCTCACTGGACGCCCTCGCGCACCACCGGGCGCGGCTCGGACGGCCCGCCACGTCGATCGCCTGGGGTCCGTGGCGGCAGGACGACGGCATGACCGCACACCTCGGCGAGACGGACCGGCGGCGGATGGCCCGTTCCGGCTTCGTCCCGCTCGGGGCGGAGGAAGGGCTGGCCCTTTTCGACGCGGCCGTGGCCGGTGACGAGCCCGTGGTGGTCGCGGCCCGCCTCGCCCCGTCCGCTGCTGCTGCCCACACGGGCGTCGAGGCGGGGACCGAGAAGGACGGGGATCGCGAGAACGACCGTGGCAGGCGTGGCGAGCGGGTCAGGCCGACGCTCGCCACGGTCCGGACCCTGGCGGCCCGGGTTCTCGGCCACGGAGAGGAGGCCGGCGAGATCGGCGCGGACACCCTGCTGGCGGATCTGGGGCTGGACTCCCTGGCCACGGTCGAACTGCGCAACGAACTCGCGGCGTGGACCGGGCTGTCCCTGCCGTCCACCTTGCTGTTCGACTTCCCGACGCCGCGCGCGCTCGCCACCGAGCTGGGGCGGCGGTACGACACCGAGGCGCCGGCCGGGGACCCGCCGAGGCAGCCCGGACGACCGGCGGACGAGGGCAGGGGAGACGTCACGGACGACGCTCCGACACGAGGCACCGCGTCGCACACCGGGGCGCGGTCCGCCGGGGAGGCGCCCGACTCCCTGGGCGCCCTCTTCCGTACGGCATGCGTCCGAGGACGGACCTGGGACGGCATGGCGCTCCTCACCCTCGCCGCACGGCTGCGCCCCGTCTTCGACCGCGCCGGAGCGGCCGAGGCAGCACGAGCACCGGTCACGCTCGAAGCGGGTGACACCGGGCCCCGGCTGGTCTGTTTCCCCGCACTCAGCGCGCTCTCCGGGCCGCAGGAGTACGCGCGCCTCGGCGCCGGACTGCGGGGGCTGCGGCCGGTTTCCGCGCTACGGCACCCGGGGTTCGAACCCGAGGAGGCCCTGCCCGCCACCCGGGACGCCCTCGTCACCGCGCACGCCGCCGCCGTCCGGGCGGCCGCGCCCGAGGGCGCCGCCGTCCTGCTGGGGCGGTCGGCCGGCGGCTGGGTGGCACATGCCGTGGCCGAGCGGCTGGAATCCGAGGGCATGGCCCCGGCGGCCGTCGTCCTGATGGACACCTATCCCCCCGACCGGGGCGAGCGGGGCCGGGCGCTCTCCGCGATGACCTCGGACATGCTGCGGCGGGCGGCGGAGTTCGCCTCCACCGAGACCGGCCGGCTCACCGCCATGGCCGGGTACTTCGAGCTCTTCGACGGCTGGACCCCCGCGCCGCTCTCCTGCCCCACCCTGTTCGTACGAGCCCGGGCCCCGCTGCCCGGCGCCGCCCCGCCCCGGACTGGAGCCTGCCGCACACCGAGATCACCGCGCCCGGGGACCACTTCACCCTGCTGGAGGAACACGCCCGCACCACCGCGCTCGCCGTCCACCGGTGGCTCGACGGCCCGGCCTGAGGTTCCCCCGGCGCTCGTCCGCTCCGGCGGCCCGTCTCTCGGGCCGCCGGAGCAATGTCTTGTTGTAGACCTGCCCATCACGACGGTGCGCTGGCACGCTCTCAGCCACGACAACGCCCATGGCCGCCCCCCGCGCCCCCGCTTCCCAGCGAAGGAGCCCGCGTGACCCGCCTGCAGCCCGCGCACCGTCGTACCACCGCCCGCGCCGCCGCCCTCATCGCCTCGGCCGCCGTGGTCGCGGTCGGCGTCCAAACCGGAACCGCCGACGCCGACACGCCGCGCGAAGCCGGCGCGACCGCGGTCGCGCTCAGCGCCCCACAGCGCGCCGCCGCCCTCCAGGAGGCCCAGACCAAGGCGGCCGACACCGCTCGGGCGATCACACTCGGCGACCGGGAAGCCCTGATCGCCCGCGATGTCGTCAAGGACGCGGACGGCACTGTCCACACCCGGTACGAGCGTACGTACGCCGGTCTTCCGGTCCTCGGCGGCGACCTCGTCGTACACGAGAAAAGGGACGGCGCGCGCTCCACCACCAAGGCGACCGACGCCCGTATATCCGTCGCGAGCACCACTCCGGCCGTCGCCGCCACCACCGCGGGCCAGGCCGCCGCCACGTCCTCCCGCGCGAAGGACGCCAAGGCCGACACCACCCGCAAGGTGATCTGGGCCGCCACCGGCAAGCCCGTCCTCGCCTGGGAGACCGTCGTCACCGGCACCCAGACCGACGGCACCCCGAGCCGCCGCCACGTCATCACCGACGCAGACAGCGGCAAGGAACTCTTCTCCTACGAGAGCATCCGGACCGGCATCGGCAACTCCTTGTACAGCGGCCAGGTCAGCCTCGGCACCTCCGGCTCGAACGGCACGTACACCCTCACCGACGCCGCGCGCGGCGGGTCCAAGACCTACGACCTCAACGGCGGCACGTCCGGCACCGGCACGCTCTTCACCAACAGCACAGATGTGTGGGGCAACGGCCTCGTCACCCACCGCGAGAGCGCCGCCGCCGACGCCCACTACGCCGAGGCGACCACGTGGGACTTCTACAAGAACGAGCTCGGCCGCAATGGCGTCCGCGGCGACGGCAAAGCCGCCAACTCCCGTGTCCACTACGGCATCAACTACGCCAACGCCTTCTTCGACGGCTCGTGTTACTGCATGACGTACGGCGACGGCTACGACAACGCCCACCCGCTCACCGCCACCGACATCGCCGCCCACGAGATGTCCCACGGCGTCACCGCCGCCACCGCGGGCCTGATCTACAGCGGTGAGTCCGGCGGCCTCAACGAGGCGACCTCGGACATCCTCGGCACCTCGGCCGAGTTCCACGCCGGCAACGCCACCGATGTCGGCGACTACCTCATCGGCGAGAACATCGACGCCAACGGCACGGGAAATCCGCTGCGTTACATGGACAAGCCGAGCAAGGACGGCGTGTCCAAGGACTTCTGGTACTCCGGCATCGGCAACGTCGACGTCCACTACTCGTCGGGCCTGGCCAACCACTTCTTCTACCTGCTCGCCGAGGGCAGCGGCCCCAAGGTCGTCAACGGTGTGCCCTACGACTCGCCCACCGCGAACAACGTGACCGTGACCGGCATCGGCCGGGTCAAGGCCTACAAGATCTGGTACAGGGCGCTCGCCACGAAGTTCACCTCCTCCACCAACTACGCGGCCGCCCGCACGGGCACCCTCGCCGCGGCCGCCGATCTGTACGGCCCGGACAGCCCCGAATACGCCGCGGTCGCGAACGCCTGGAGAGGCGTCAACGTCGGCTGACAGAAGGCGAGAAGAGCGCACGACGCGCTCCACCACCTGGTGCGATCGGGCTCTTCTCCCCCGATCGCACCGGGTCCACCGGCTCCGCGCAACCTCGTATCACCGCCGCCCGAACTCTGTGTCGCCCGCACTGCATCGGGATAATGATCAGCCGTGAAGAGACTGAGAATACTTGCGAGTTGGCTGGGCACTCTGCTCCTGCTCGGTGGCACCGCGCCTGTCGCACAGGCGGAGGAACCGAAGAATCTCCAGGTGATGACCTGGAACATGTGCGGCAGCCAGCGGGACACCTGGAACTGTGCGGGCACCGGCACCCCGGACCAGAAGACGGACGTGGTCAAGTATCACGTCGACACCAACTACGTACAGGCGGCGCTGCTGCAGGAGATCTGCGAGGACGATCTCACCCTCCTGATGGGGAAGCTGGGTTCCACCTGGAACAAGAGCTTCTTCCCGTACAAGTGGTCGCAGAACGGCGTCACATGGAACAGCCGCTGCGGTAACGACGGCCCGGCGGACCGGGCCGACCGGATCGGCACCGCCATCGTCGTCAAGGGCCCGATGGCGGACGCCCGGCAGTACCCGATCACCGTCCCCTGGACCGGCCCGAACCAGCCCTTCCAGTGCGCCACCGCCGTGTGGTGGGACACCACCGTCTGCAATGCCCACCTCACCCTCAAGGGCTCCAACCCCGACCACCCCGACTGGGACTACCGGGACGACCAACTGGCCGAGATCCAGGCCATCGTCGCCGGCTTCCCCCACATGGTGATCGGCGGCGACTTCAACGCCCAGCCCCCGGACTCGGCCGGCGGCAAGCCCAGCGCCTGGATCTGGCCCGACGGCTTCTACTCCACCGGCCCGGACACCCCCGGCTACCTCGAATGCGACCAGACGGGCGCCGAGCGGACCGGCCGGCCCACGCATGACGGCGGCTGGAAGCTCGACTACCTCTTCAGCGGCGAGCCCCGCCGCTGGTGCGCCCTGGGCGCTTCGGCGTACTCCGACCACCACGTCATGATCGAGAGTGTCGCGGTGAGCTGATCCCGCCGGCTCCCGACCGGACGGCTGCCGAGTTCCGGCACACGCACTTCGGGGTGAAGGAACGCGGGCGCGCGGCACACCGAGCGAGCCATTCTCGTCGACCTGGCCGATATCACAGCGCTGCCGCTCGGCCATGGCCGGTGCCGCGGGCCCGCGCTGGCCGAGATTGCCCTTGCCCGAAAAGTTGCGCGTGGCAAGGATCTCCGTGGGGCACCGATGGCCGACGGGGGGAAGCCATGCTGCGTATCCATTTCACCAGCGACGACCTGGCAACCGTGCGTATCGCCCGCAGCCCGGACCCGTTGTGGGAGATCGTGTGCAGTCTGTTCCGGCTGCAGGCACGCGAGGGCGCCCTCGCCTTCGACCCATGGCGGCGTACGGTCGGCGAGCTGGTCCGCCGGAGCGCGACGGCCCGGGGGGCGGCGTCGGCGTTGCACAGCCTCGTGCCACGCGCCGCCTACTTTCCGGACTTCCTCACCCCGCCCGTCGAAGGTGGTCCCACCGACCTCCAGACGGGCATCGACCGGGTGCTCGCGACACCGCGACGGCGTCTGCGCCAGGAGCTGGCCCTGCTGTCGGAGGGCGGCGGGCAACCTTGGGCGGGCGCGGAGCTCGCACGGGGGGACGTGCCCACGCTGACCGCGCTGGGCACGAACCTCCGTACCTACTACGCGGAGTTCATCGCGCCGTTGTGGGGCCGCATCAGCGCGGCCACGGCCGCGGACCTGGCCCTGCGCACCCGCGCGGTCGTGGACGGCGGCACCCAGGCGCTGTTGAACAGCCTGCGGCCGACGATGACATGGGAGTCACCCGTCCTGACCGCCGATTATCCGGTCGAACGCGATCTCCACCTGCAAGGCCGAGGTCTACTGCTGGTCCCGTCGTACTTCTGCTGGCGGCGCCCCATCACCCTGGCCGACGACGACTTGCAGCCGGTGCTCATCTATCCGGTCGACAGAACCCGGGCGTCGGACGCTTCGCTGCCCTCGCTGCCCCGCCTGCTCGGCTCCACCCGGGCGGCACTCCTGCACGAAGCCGCCTCGCTCGCCTGCGCCACCACGTCCGAACTCGCCGACGCGACGGGGGTGTCCCTGCCGAGCGTCAGCCAGCAGCTGGCCGTGTTGCGCGAGAGCGGGCTCGTCACCTCCCGGCGGGACGGCAAACGCGTCATCCACGCCACGACTCCTCTGGGGTGCCGCCTCCTCGGCCGGCCCTGAGTTCAAGTCCGGGAAGTGGCCGACGTTTTGGCCGGAGCCAAAAGCAGGAGCGCTCCGCCCTCGGACCATCGCATCGTTGCCGCGGAAGCACGACGAAACCGCAGCAGACCAGAAGGAACCCACATGAAGCAGTTCAAGCGTTCCGCAGTCGCGGTCCTCAGCGCCGCCCTCCTCGGCGCCGCCGGACTGGCGGCCACCGCCACACCGGCCAACGCCGCCCAGGACACGGCCGGGTCGGCCTCGACGGCCCAGACCGTCACCCTGCGCTTCGACTACACCTCGTGGTCCCACTGGACCAAGGACGCATCCGACGCATCTCACGCGGGCACCCTGAACGCGGGGTGGAACTACGTCTACTGCTACTCGATGGGCGGGACGGTCACGGACGTGGGCAGGACCAGCGCCACCTGGTTCCTGACCGACGACGACAGCGGCAACAAGAACGTCTGGGTGAGCAAGGTCTTCCTCGCCCGAGACCAAGTGAACATTGACGTACCCAAGTGCCAGTGACGCACCACAGCGACGGCGCCCCACCGGGAGGAACTCACATGAGGCAGCTCAAGCGTTCCGTGGTCGCGGTACTCAGCACCGCCGTCCTCGGCGCGGCCGGCCTGGCGGCCACCGCCGTACCGGCCAACGCCGCCCAGAATCCGGCCGGGTCGACCTCGGCCACCCGGGCGCTCACCGAGCTGAACTTCCAGTACGCCTCACGGTCCTACCAGTCCCCGAACCCGCAGAGTCCCAGCATGGGCATGGTGTACCCGGGTCGGCGCTACGTCTACTGCTACACGATGGGCCCAAGTGTCACGTACATGGGCAAAACCAGCTCTACCTGGTTCCTGATCGATGACGACAGCGGCAACAAACACGTCTGGGTGAACAAGGTCTACCTCGACCCCGACTCCTGGAACGTACCCGTGCCCAAGTGCTAGTCCCGACACACCACAGCACCGACACCCCCTCCGGACCGTTCGTCTCGGACCCGGCCGGGGTGCCGGTGCCGTTTCACCCAGGTCAGCGCGGATTCCGCCGGGCCTTCAGCGGGACCGTCGGGAGTTCCGGGGCCGGGAGGCGGTCGCCGGGGTAGCCGTGGACCTCGCCGAAGCGGTCGCCCGTCATCCAGTCCTCGCGGGCCTGGCGGATCTCGGCGTCCGAGCGGGCGATGAAGTTCCACCAGATAGCACAGCTTTGCCGTTTTAACCCAGGTCAGGGGCGGGGTAGAGGTGGTGCACGAGCAGTGAGTCGAGGTGCCGCAGGGAGGTCCAGCAGAATCGACTTGAGTTTGTCGAAGGCGTTGGACTGGGTGGCCAGGCAGAACACTTTGTCGCCAGCGAGGCGTATATCGCGGAGCTGAGAGGGAGAGGGGGCTCCGTCCGGGTCGATGGCGCCGGCGGCCGGCGACCGCGACCGTGCGCGCGACCAGTTGTTCGGGCCGGGCTGCAGCAGTTGCTCATCCCGAATGCGGACACGACCGCGGTGCCACCAAGTCCGTGGACCGCGTCTGTGCGCCCTCGCGCAGGACATCGCACCCGCGCATCGCCTCCCGCGTGCTCACATCGGCAGCGGTGTGGGCGCGCGGGGCCCGGTCCGCATCCGGGGCCGTCAGACGGCGATCCTGCCGAACAGGTGGTTGGCGGGAGCGTCCGGGTCATCGCCGTAGAAGAACTCGGAAATTGCTTGGTGAAATTCGGAGCGGTCCAGCACACCGGAGCCGTCCTGGTCCAGAGCGGCGAAGACCGCGGCGCAGTCCTCGCCGGGGACGCCGGCGATCGAGTCGAACATCTGCTGGAACTCCGCTTGATCGATCTCGCCGTTTCCGTTGAGATCGACGAGGTCGAAGAAGCAGTTGGTCACCGGCTCGATCTGTTTCGGGTACAGGGTGGGATCGGTCAGGGCCCGTGCGAATCCCTCGGTCATCTCCCGCAGATCGACCTTGCCGTCACCGTCCTGATCCATCGGGGCGATCACGTTCGTCCAGAACTCGTCCATCCTCTCGGTGAGCAGGCGGGCGGTCGTGGAGTCCGGCGCGGTGCCGCGGGCGGCGATGTAACGCTCACTCATCATGCGGATGTCCCGCTGGGTGATGAACCCGTCGCCATCGACATCGGCTCCCCTGAACCACTGGCCGTACTTGAGGTTTTGAAGTGCAGTCACAACCCCGCACGGTATTCATGCCATTACGTGGACGCAAACGGCGAGCGGCAACCTCCCGATGGCCAGGGCCAGCCTGCTATGCGCTTGACGACGGCATACGTGGAAGATTGCCCGAGGGGACAGGAATTCTTCGTATTAATGTTCGAGGTTTGGTGGGGTAAAGGCGAGCACCTCAGGAAGGGGATCGTCGTACAACTCGACGTCGACCAGCGCACTGAGAGCACTCGGTCCCTGGGACAAGCGCGAGCACGGCCGATCCGCCGTGAGTGCGTTCGGATTGCCGTGGCGGTCCATTGTTCCGCTCAGGCCCGGCTGGACTGGATCCCACCACGCTCCCGTGGACAGTTGTACGACGCCTGGCATGACGTCGTCCGACAGGACTGCGCCCGCGAGACAACTGCCCCGGTCGTTGTAGACGCGTACGACCATGCCGTTCTCGATGCCGCGCGACGCGGCGTCCTGCGGGTTGATCGTCACGGGCTCACGGCCACGGATCTTCGAGCTGAGGCTGCGGCCACCGTTGTCGTATTGACTGTGCAGGCGTGAGGCCGGCTGATTCGAGATCAGATGCAGTGGGAATCGGTCCGCCAGATCGGCACGAAGCCACTCCACCGGTTCCAACCACGTCGGATGTCCGGCGCAGTCGTCGTAGCCGAAGGAGTCGATCTCCTCGGAGAAGATCTCGATCCGGCCCGATGGTGTCGGCAGGGGGAAACGCTGCGGATCCGAGCGGAGCGCCTCGAAGCTGCCGGGAAACGGTCCGCTCGACGTCGGCAGCTCAGCGGTGGAACTTCGCCAGAAGTCGTCGAAGCTCGGCAAGACGGCATCGTCGCCGAGTTCGGCCTTGGTCCGCTCGTACAGATGCCGGACCCATTCGATCTCGGAGCGCGACTCCGTGAACTCCTGCTCGTATCCGAGCCGGGAGGCCAAGGCGGCGAAGATCTGGTGGTCGGTGCGTGACTCGCCCGCCGGCTCGCGGACCTTCGGCATCGCGACGAGGTGGGGGTCCGAGAGTCCGGCGGCGAAGTCGTCGCGCTCCAAGCTGGTGGCGACGGGAAGGACGATGTCCGCGAACTTGGCCGTGGTGTTCCACCAGGCTTCGTGAACCACCACCGTGTCAGGGGTCTGCCAGGCCCTGGTCAGCCGATGCAGGTCTTGGTGGTGGTGGAACGGGTTCCCTCCGCACCAGTAGACCAGGCGAAGCTCAGGCAACGTGAGGCGCCGGCCGTCGTAGTCGATGGTCCGACCCGGATGCAGCAGGGTGTCGGCGATCCTTGCCACAGGGATGAAGTCCGGAACGGGGTTGGAAACCCCGGGAATCGACGCCACGAAGGGGCGGCCTCGGGCAACGCCGGTCGCGTCCATCGTCGCGTAGCCCGCGCCCCAGCCGCAGCCGGACCGCCCCATCGAGCCCGCCATGGCGGCCAGCACGACAGACATCCAGATCGGCTGTTCACCGTGGTCTGCCCGTTGCACCGCGTAGTTGACCATGATGAGAGAACGTCGCGTGGTGAGACGGCGAGCCAGGTCGGTGATCGCGTCGCGACTGATGCCCGTGATCCTCGCTGCCCAGGCAGCGTCCTTGGGGACACCGTCGAGCTCGCCGGCCAAATAGGAGGCGAAGCGGTCGAACCCGACGCAGCACCGGCGCAGGAAGTCCTCATCGTGCCACCCGTTGACCAGCATCGTGTGTGCGATGCCGAGCATCGCGGCGGTGTCGGTGTTGGGGGTGACGGGCAGCCACTCGGCGTCGAGGAAGCCGGCGACATCGCTGCGGATGGGGCTGATGTTCACGAACCGCACTCCGGCCTCACGGCACCGGCGCTGCAGGTTCTGCGTCTGGTGCCTGGCCAGCCCGCCGGGGTTGATTTGGCTGTTCTTCAGGGCCAGCCCTCCGAACGCCACCACAAGCTCACAGCCCTCGGCGATCTCGTCCCACATCGGCATCCGGGACAGGTAGCTCCAGGGTTGCCCACCGATCACATGCGGGAGGATGACCTCCAAAGCCGCCGTGCTGTACGTGTTGCGCGAGTCGGTGTACCCCCCGCCCAACGCCAGGAACCGGTGGAGTTGACCCTGCGCATTGTGGAACCCGCCCGCACTCGCCCAGCCGTAGGATCCTCCGAACACCGCGCTGTCTCCGTACTGTGAACGCACTCGATGGAGTTCATCGCTCACCAGCGTGATCGCGTCGTCCCAGCTCACCTCCACGAAGGCGTCCGCGCCTCTGGTCGTGTCGTGGGCGCGCGGCAGGCCGTTCAGCCAGCCCCTGCGCACCGCGGGGCGCAACACGCGAGCGCTGTCGTCGGCGGCTGCCACCATTCCGGGGCCGATAGCCGACGGCGCGGGGTCATCGCCCCTCGGCTCGATTCGCACCAACCGACCAGAATCGACCACCGCGACGAAGCTGCCCCAGTGCGTCGCAACCGACATGCGGCGTTCCACCATGCGTCAACTCCGTCCCCGAAGCTTCCCCTGCTCTTGGACAGCGGCTGCTTACGCCCCAGGGCTCCCCTTCAGTCGACGGTCCGCGGGACAGAGACTTCCCCTGCGGCCTGTTGCCCAACCCCGTCGGTGCACGCGGCCCCCAATGGCCGCACGGAAGCCTCAGCCACGTCGGCTCAGGGCGGGTACCTGTCGATAACGGAGCTCGCCACTAGGTGGGCCCTGCGGTCGCCGCTCCGCGGTCGACCCTTCCCCGGCGTCCGGCTCCGCTGGTCTCCCTGCCTGGACAACTGCCACGGGGTGGCGTGGGGAGTGCGACCTCCCGATGGCTGTCCGGCTTCTGCCGCCTGACCGCCCAGCAGAACCCGCGCGAAGCCGCGACCGCCATCGCGAAGGACCACGACGCACCCGCGATCGTCCACGACGCCTCCCTCGCCTACCTGATCCATGTCCAGACCAAGAACGGCGGGCGCTTGCGGGACAGGCGGTGGGAGTGGGTGATCCACGCCTTCGGCGAACAGGGCCCCGAACTCGCCGAGCGGTTGGCAGCCACGGTGCGGGCCTGAGACCGCCATGTGCGCGCCGACGACCGGTGCACCGCTCACGCCTCCAGCGTGCCCCAGGCCGGGATCGGGGTTGAGGCAGCGACGCAGAGTGACGGGAAGGCTCAGCCGAAAGGCACCCCGGATTACGTCCGGAGCGGCCTCCCTCGGGTCCCGAATCAGCACCTCGCTTACCCGTGCTGGTTCGGTGCTGGTTCTCGCCCTCCGAGATCCGGGAAAGCACAGGTCCTAGCCCTGATCGAATGAGTTGTCGTACCACTCGATCGTGGTGCCGATCAGGCTCGCGGCGCGCGCTTGAGCCGACCAGGAAGCGTGGGGCATGTATTGCGAAGGCCAGGACCACAATGTCCAGTCGGCATCGCGGGCCGCGCCGAAGTCGCAGCCGTGAGGAAGCTAGAACGGCATCTCGTGGATTCCGGCCCCCGCTTCCCGGATCGCCGACCGGTCCGGCGTCACGGCCCGGGATGCAACACCCACGTCCGGCCTTGATGTCTGAGGCTCCCCGTGCAGTTCGGTGAGGCCAAGGGCGACGAGCTGAAGCGGTGAACTCTTCCTGTCCTGCTCGCCGGATGTGGATGTTGTCCGCCGCGCGTGTTCACCGCGCTGCTCGCGCAGGTCGACGCCGAGAGCGACCTGGTCTGGGCCGTCGCGGTCGACTCGACGATCGTACGCGCGCAGCAGCACGCCGCCGGGCCCGGCAAAAGGGGCCCGACCGGCGAGCCGCAGCATCATGCCCTCGGGCGGTCCCGAAGCGGGCTGACCACGAAGATCCACCTCGCCGTGGACGGCCGCTGCCGCCCGCTCACCTTCGTGCTCACGCCCGGCCAGGCCGGCGACGCGCCCGCCTCCACCGAAGTGATGGCCCGGATCCACCCCGGCCAGCCGCGGCAGACCGCGCACGAGGCCGGATGCGGTTCTCGTGACAAGGCGTACTCGTCGCGCGCGATCCGTGCCTATCTGTGGCGGCACGGGACCCGGACGGTGATCCCGCAGCCCGCCGACCAGGACACCGGCCTCATCCGTCGCCCCCTTTGCACTCTATGCGACCACGCCGAGGGAATCGCCCCAGGTGTCACCACGGTGGTTCAGATACCGGACGATGCCGCCAACACCGATCCTCGGATTACGCCTCCAGTACGGAAAAGCGATGCGTCGCCGTCTTCAGCGAAACACTCGTCGAAGCGGAAGGCACGGCAGCCCAAGGAGGACGACCGACCGGTCATACTTTCGCCAGCCCTGGGCGCCGGACAGGCTGTCGTCGACAAGAGTCGCCTCATACCGCCCGCCGCTCACGGGCTAGCCGATACACGCCCCCTCACCGAGACGATCCGCGGCTTCATACGCCGCCCAGCGGCCGAACCCCCAGGCTGACGGCCCGTCAAAAAAGTCAGCACAAGGTCAGCATCGATCCGACTAAACCTTGTCACACGCTCCCGAACACGGGGCTCGGCAGACCCCACTGCCGAGCCCAGCCGACTTCCACTTGCCGAGCACGCAACAGACAGCGGATCGATGTTCCAGGCTTGACGGCCGCCAGCCGGGGCGCCGCCACCCAGTCACACGTTTCCGCAGGTCAACGCACCCGATGACGCGGCTTCAGAGGCGTGGTGGGCAACGCCGGAGCGGGCAGTCGGGCGCCGTCGTAGCCGTGCACCTCCCCGAACCGCGTGCCTTCCTCCCAGTCCTTTCGGGCTTGTACGATCTCATCACCGGATCGGGCGATGAAGTTCCACCAGATGACGAGGTCCTCTTCGAACGGGGTGCCGCCGAGGAGGACCGCGCGGGCGCGGTCGGCGGACTCGTTGACGAGGGTCAGGGTCGTCCGGCCCGTGGCGGCGTAGCCGAGCTGGGCGGGGCGCAGCAGGGCGCCGTCGAAGCGGACGTCGCCCTCGTCGACGAGGAGGCCGTGCTCGAAGGCCGGGTCGACGTCGAAGGTGACGGTGGCGCCGGGATCGAGGAGGAGTTCGGCACCGAGCAGCGGGGTGAAGGTGTTCACCGGGGAGGTCTCGCCGGCGAGCGTGCCGAGGAAGACCCGGAGTTCCGCGCCGTCGACGCGAAACGACCGCGGGGCGTGGTGCTGGAAGTCACGCGGGGCGTGGCGGTGCGCGTCCGGCAGGGCCACCCACAGCTGGACACCGTGCAGGACGGTGGTGTCGGGGGTAGAGACCTCGGAGTGGCTGATGCCGTGGCCGCCGGTCATCAGGTTGAGTTCGCCGGGGCGCACGAAGGCGTGGACGCCGAGGCTGTCGCGGTGCTCGATCTCCCCCGTGAAGAGCCAGCTCGCCGTCTGCAGCCCGATGTGCGGGTGCGGGGCGACGTCCATGCCGCCGGACTCGGCGACCCGGTCGGGGCCGTAATGGTCGGCGAAACACCAGGCTCCGATGGTGGTCCGCGCCCGCTGCGGCAGCGTACGGCGTACGGTCATGGCGCGCGGTCCGCCCAGCGGGACGTCCCGTGCCGTGAGGATCTCGACCTCCGTGTCACGCATGCTTCCGATCCTCTCCGCCAACTTGTAGTTTCATTTTCAACAATCATGGACGATGATGGGGTCCGACGGCAACTCCCGGCGGACGGGCCCAGCAGCGAAGGAAGTACGACGTGAGCGACATGACGGAGACCGCGGTGCAGACGACCGGGCGGATCTACCTCGACAAGCAGAGCCCGGCCGCGTACCGGGAGCTGCTGCGGACCGCCGACGCCGTCCGCGCGACGGCCGCCGAGGCGGGCCTGGACCGGGTGCTCGTCGAGCTGGTCAACCTTCGCGTCTCGCAGCTCAACGGCTGCGCCTCCTGCCTCGACGTGCACACCCGGGCCGCACTGCGGGCCGGAGAGACGAACCGGCGGCTCGGGGTGCTCGCCGCCTGGCGGGACACCCAGCTCTTCACCCCGCGCGAGCGCGCGGCCCTCGCCCTGGCCGAGGCCACCACCCATCCCTCCGACGCGCTCGCGCAGGAACGCGCGTACGCCGACGCCCGCGCCGTGCTCGACGACGACCAGCTCTCCGCCGTGCTCTGGGTGGCCATCACCATCAACGCCTTCAACCGGGTCTCGATCCTCAGCAAGCACCCCGTACGGGACACCCCGGCCCGCTGATCCGGTCCCTCGGCCGCCCGCCTTCGAGGAATTCTATGGCGCGGCCCAGGGCGCGGCCGGGTCGGACGCCGACAGCCGCCACAGGCCCACCGCGGCCAGGACGAGCAGAGCCAGGGTCGCCCCGAGCGCGAGCGGGATCCCGGTCCGCAGCAGCGCGGCGCCGCCGAGCGCGCCGAGGAACATCGCCAGGACGGAGAGGATCCGCCGGCCCGGCCGCGGGGCCGCCCCGCCCGCCGGGCCCGCGTCCGCGGCGAGACCGGTCAGGGTCATGGTCAGCACCGTGGTGGTCAGGTCCGGCACCGCGAGCCGCCGGACCACCGCGTTCTGCAGTCCCATGGCGAGGCCGAGCAGCACGATCAGGGGGTACTGGACGGCGGCGCCCACCCGGTCGTGCCCCGCGAGCCCGACCCCGAGCGCGCCCGCGACCAGCAGCGCCTGGACGGCCGTCGTGGCCGCGAGCAGCCGGCCCCGGTGCGCCGTACGGCCGGCACCGAAGCGCCCGCCGACCGCCGCGCCGGTCAGGAACGCGGCGAGCGCGGTGACGGAGGCGGGCGCGGACAGACCCTGGGCACCCGCCAGCGCGAAGCCGAGGAAGACCACGTTGCCGGTCATGTTGGCGACGAAGACGTGCCCGAGCGCCAGATAGCTCACCGCGTCCACCAGGCCGGTGACCACGGTGAGCCCGAGCATCAGGGGCGGCAGCGGCCCGTGCCGGTCCCCTTTCGGCGGGACCAGCGTGCGGATCGCGTCGGCCAGCAGCTCGCGCATCCTCGGATGCTCCTTCCGCGCCGGGGACGGGGACGGGTGACTCACCCGGCCCCGCGCCCGGCACGGCCGGCCGCCGGTCAGGACTCCGCGGGGAGGCTGTCCATGAAGGAGCTCACCGAGAAGACCGCGCGGCCGGGGCCCGCCGGACCGTAGCCGGGAGGCGAGCTGAGACTGTTGGACTCCATGGTCGCGCGGTACGCCTCGAGAAGCCGGATGTGGTACTCCAGCGGCGCGCCCCCGGGGTTGGCCTTGCCCAGCGGAGTGGTGGGCTCCGGGCACCAGGTGGTGAAGCGGGGCGTGATGCCGCGCGACATGAAGTACTCGAGTCCCTCGGTGGTGGACGCGATGGCCTCGTCGACCGTCTTGAAGCCGAACGGCTCGGCCATCTCCACGCCCGCCACGAAGTTGGGGATGACGTTGCGCGGACCGAAGACCTCGGCGGAGTCGAGAATGCGGCGGTGCCACTCGTCGCGGCCCACGTAGCGCTCCTTGCCCGGGCAGTACAGCTCGAACAGCCGCTTGTCCCACACCTCGTAGTTGGGGTGGTAGATCTGGATGCCGTAGTCCTTGAAGCGCTGGACGTCGGCCTTGGGCAGCGCCTGGGCGACGACCTTGCCGATCCAGCGGCCGGGGAAGCGCTCCTCGATGGCCTGGGCGTACTGGCCGTAGAAGTCGGCCTCGTCCTTGCCGCCGATGTGCGAGGTGACGGCTCCGCCGGTGAGGGTGTACGCGGTGGACGAGCCGGTGGTGTCGTACTTGTCGATGATCTCCAGCGCCTCCAGCACCTCCTCGACCGGCTTCACTCCGGTGTAGGGGCGGCCGGCGGCCTTGTGCTGGCGCCAGTTGTGGTTGATGTCGCAGTACTGGCACTCCTCCTTGGCGCCGAAGTACTGGCAGACCCGGAAGACCGTCAGGTAGACGAGGTAGCCCCACTGGATGGTGGGCGCGACCTCCATCACCGACTTCCCGTTGGAGAGCGTGTGCCGGTAGTACTCGGGCATCGGCGGCAGGCCGACGTCGGAGATCCGGCGGCCGTCGAGGTAGAGCCCGAGCATGCCGTCGTCGCCCGCGGCGACCCGGTACGGGGAGGCCGGGTTGACGCGTACGGAGACGACGGTGCGGCGCAGCTCGTACGGGCCGCCGGTGAGGACGATCTCCTCCGGCGGGCGGCGCAGCGCGGCCTCGCCCAGCTCCGGCAGGGTGCGGTGGTCGAAGGAGAAGATGAAGTACGACTTGGGCTTGACCTCGCCCGACGCCTCGTCGCCGGAGTCGGTGAGCGCCGAGTCGTCGAAGGCGATGCCGCCGCGCAGGAGGTCCTCCTTGATCACCGCCTCCTTAGGGATGTGCGGAAAGCGGTGCATGAGGTCTTCGACCTCGTCGGTGCGGCGGATCATGCGGGGGAACATCTCCTCGATCGTGCGGTTCCGGGCGCGGGCCGTGCGGGGTGGTCCACCGACCTACCCTAGGACGGTCCGGACGGAACCGGCATCCGGCCCCGGTCGAACGTCCCTCCCGGTCCCCTCCGCCGCCCGGACGAGGGACGCGCCACCCACCCGGACGAGGGACGCGTCAACCGGCCGGGCGACGCGGACCGACGGGCGAGCGACGCGGACCGACGGACCGTACGGCGCCGGTGGACCGTGCGCCCGAGCATCACCCGGCAAGGCGGTCGGCCCGGCCCGGCCCTCAGAAGTTGCCGTAGTTGACCTGCCAGGTCGGCAGTCCCATCCGGCGCCAGACATCGACCACCCGGTCCCGGTCGTCGAGCGAGACCCGCACCGCGTGACGGTGGCGGACGTGCGCGTCGAACAGCTCGGCCTTCACCAGGTCGTCCGGGCGCCCGTCGCCGGACGCCCGCATCCACAGCTCGTCGTACGGCACCTCGTACCGCGCCAGCCATGCCTCCGTGATCTCCCGGTGGTCCTCACTGCGGCCCGAGAGCAGCACGACGCGGTCCTGGTGGGAGTTCCGGAAGGCACGCAGCGCGTCGCGCACCGGCAGGTTGATCAGGTCGAGGTCGCAGCGGGTGAAGTCGTACGGTCCGCGGTCGCCGCGCAGCGCGAGGGTGCCGTCGATGTCGCACAGGACGGCGGACGGCAGGGCGGGGTCGGCGACGTACGGGGTGACGGCGGGGCGGTCGTTGAGCCAGTCGCCGGTGAGCCGCCAGCCGCCGCGGACGGCCTTGGCGTGCTTGTCGGCGAGGATGCGGATGATCTCCTCGCCGACCGGCCGGTCCCGCTCCGCGTCGCGGCGCAGGCACTCCTCAAGAGGGACGTCGGTGAAGTCGTGCACCACGAAGACGGCGTCGCGGCCGGCGACGGCGGCCTTGAGGCGGCGCGGGATGTGCGGGGTCAGGTGGGTGTTGTCGACGACCACGTCGAAGTCGTCGTCGACGGCCGCCCGGATCGCCGTGTCCTGGATGCCGAGGACGGTCTGCTCGTGGACGTGCGAGCGGCGGCCGTCGCCGGGCAGGTCGAGCATGGTGCGCAGGTCGTCGAGGTTGACGCGGCGCATCCGGCCCTCGGCCTCCCGCTGCAGGGCGCGGGCGGCGGTGGTCTTGCCGGAGGCGGGCAGTCCGGTCATGACATGGACCACGGGCACGATCAGTTCTCCTCGTCGGTGGTGAAGGCGTCGGCGGCTTCGGGGCGGAGCTCGCGCCAGATCGCCAGGTCGGTGCGGCGCCCGTCGAGGCGCAGGAAGAGGGCGGCGCGCAGCCTCCGGTCGGGCAGGGCCGCGGCGGCGCGGGCGAAGGCGGCCCGGTCGCCGGCGAGGTGGGCCACCGCGACGTAGGCCTCGTCGATGGCGTGTTCGCGGGCGGCGGACTCCGTCTCCAGTCCGTCGATCACGGACCGCACCCAGGCGTCGAACTCGTCGGGCACCTGCTCCAGGAGATCGTCCAGCGGGCGGCCGCCCCGGGCACGTATGCCGTCGAGTTCGGCAGGTGCCAGCCCGAGGCCCTGCGCCAGTGTCTTCGCCTCGGTGCCGGCGAAGCGCTGGATGCCGTGGCCGCGCCAGATGTCGCGGGCGGTGACACCGGTGAGGATCCGGTGCAGCCGCACGTACTCGGCGATCTTGGCCTTGGCACGCAGGCCGGAGCCGAAGCGCAGCACGAAGCCCTCGGCGTCGGTGCCGGTGGCGGGCCGGCCGTCGGGCAGGGTGCTCGACTCCGTCAGCTTCAGCAGCTCGTCGAGCGGCAGCGGCGGGTGGACGGTGACGACCGAGCCGACCGGCTGCCAGCCGCGCGCGGCCTCGGCGAGCGGGACCTCCGCGCCGTCGGCGCCGAACGCGGCGAGCAGCACGAGGTCCCGGCGCTCGCCGTAGTCGACGACGATGCGGTTCGCGGGGTGGAGGATCTCGGCGAGGTACGTCACCCCGGGCACGAGCGCGGTGGTGTCGGCGGCGTCGAGGCGGTGCTGCGCCCAGGCGGCCTGGGTGCTGACGAAGGATCCGCGGGTGGCGGCCAGCCAGCGGCCCTCGTAGTGGAAGACCACACCGAGGCTGCCGTCGACCTTCTCGTACACCTCGAATGGCTCGTCAGGCAGCGCGGGCGCGTAGGGGCGGCCGAGGGCGTGTTCGGAGACGTTGAAGAACTTGGGCAGGGGCAGGGCGACGATCCGGCCGGTGCGGTCGTCGGCGACGAGGCCGCGGCATCGGGTGGTGACCCTGTTCCAGACGCCCTCGTACTGGCATGTCCGCGAGTACGTGTAGAGCGACAGCGGCAGCGTCGGATGCGTCTTGCGGATCACGTGTCCGGCCGTGACGGCGGCGGCGAGCTCCTGCGGGGGCAGCAGCGCGTCGAGCGTGAGCGGCGTCGGGTACGCCTGGCTCATGTTCCCTCCCCTGTTCGAGGAGGTCATTGTTCCGTCGAACTGTGGGTCCCACCAGCGAATTCACGAGCGGGCCGGGGAGCCCGGGCGGGACCGGCCGAGGCGCGTGCCCGCGGCGCGGGACGGGATCCGGGCCCGCGCCGGTGGGAGGACACCGCGCCCCGTAGACTCGCCGCCCGAAGCATGTCGCAGAAGCCCGAGGAAGCGAGCCCATGAACTACGCGGACACCACCGCCCCCATCTACGCCGAGCTCATACGCGAGCAGGGGGACGTTCCCGGCGAGGTCCGCCGGGCCGCCGAGGAGGTGCTGCGCGACCTGAGCCGTGTGATCCAGATGCCGCCGGCCAATCCCGGCCCAGTCGGCCCGGGCCCTGGCGGTCCGGGTCCGGGTGTACCCGGTCCGGGCATGCCGGGTCCGGGTGTTCACGGACAGGGCGTTCACGGACAGGGCGTTCACGGACAGGGCGTTCCCGGTCAGGCCGGTCCGGGGCAGCTCGGGCCCGGTCGGCTCGGCCCCGGTCCGGGTGGTCCCGGCCCCGGCGTGCCGGGCCCCGGTGTTTCCGGGCAGGGCGGCCCCGCGCAGGTCGGCCCCCATCCCGGTGGTCCGGCCGGGGCTCCGGTGCAGCCCCTGCAGCCGATGCCGCCCCGGCCGCCGATGCAGTGACCCGTCGCGGCATCCGTGATCTCACGGGGTGTCATGCGCGCGACCGGTCCGGGCGCCCGGTCCGCGAGGCGGGTGGTCCCCGCCGCGTTCCCTCAGCCGTACGCCCGCGTGGTGCGCCACGCGGGCGTACGGCTGTTCCGGGGCGGCGCGTCCGGGCCCTCGTACCCCCGGACGCACGACCCTGGCAGCTCAGTCCGTCGCGGGACCGGCGAGGGTGCGCCACAGGAAGGTGTGTTCCAAGGCGCTGTTGTACGCGGTCTGTTCGTTGTCGGCCGCCCCGGCGTGGCCGCCGGACAGCGTCTCGTGGAGCAGGACCCGGTGGCCGAGCTCCCGCAGCCGGGCGGCGGCCTTGCGGGCGTGACCGGGGTGCACCCGGTCGTCGCGGGTCGAGGTGGTGAGCAGGACGGGCGGGTAGGGCCGTCCTGCGGCGAGCCGGTGGTACGGGGAGAGCGCGGCCAGATGCGGCCGGTCGGCCGGGTCGTCGGGGTCGCCGTACTCCGCCGTCCAACTGGCCCCGGCCAGCAGCATGTGGAAGCGCAGCATGTCGAGCAGCGGCACATGGGCGACGATCGCGCCGAACAGTTCCGGGCTGCGCACCAGCATCGCGCCCATCAGCAGACCGCCGTTGCTGGCGCCGGTGATGCCGAGCCGGTCCGGCGTGGTGACGCCCCGCTCGACCAGGTCGCGGGCGACGGCCTCGAAGTCCTCGTAGGCACGCGGCCGCTCGGCCTTGAGGGCGCCGCGGTGCCAGCGCGGCCCGTACTCGCCGCCGCCGCGGATGCCGGCCACCACGTACGTACCGCCGCGGGCGAGCCACGCGCGGCCGCGCACGGTGTTGTACGACGGGGTCAGGGACACCTCGAAGCCGCCGTAGCCGGTGAGCAGGGCGGGGCCGGGAAGTTCGCCGGCGCGGCCGACGACGGTGTACGGGACGTGGGTGCCGTCGGCGGAGGCCGCGAAGTACTGGCGGGCGCTCAGGCCCGTCGCGTCGAAGCGCTCGGGGGCCTGCTTGACGCGCTCGCCGGGCCGGCCGATCTCGCCGCGGTGCAGCGTGGGCGGGAGGAGATGGCCGGTCAGGGACAGGAAGTACTCGTCGCCGGTGTCCGGGTCGGTGTCGGTGAGCGAGGCGGAGGCGAGCGGCGGGATGTCGGCCAGCTCGCGGCGCGCCCAGCCGCCGGACCGCGTACCGGAGCCGGGCCCGAGGCCAGAGCCGGTTCCTTGCCCGGTTACGGCTCCGGTTACGACTTCGGATCCGGATCCGGGAGTGAGGACGTGCAGACGGCTGGCGACGTCCTGGAGGGTTTCCACGACGAGGTGGTTGCGGGTCCAGGTGTGGCCGGCGAGGGCCGTCCGCTCGTCGGGGGTGAACAGGACCTCCGGCTCGCGGTCTCCGGCGAGGAACGCCTCGAAGGGGAAGGCGAGCAGCGACCCGGCGGGCTGTCCGAGCCAGGGGGCCTTGGGGGTGACCAGGAGCCATTCGCGGTACACGGTGCGGTCGGCGTCGTCGGGTACGTCGATACGGCGCAGCGTGCCGTCCCCCGTGACCAGATGGGTCTCGTGGTGGAAGAAGTCCCGCCACCGGCTCACGAAGTCGCGCGCGAAGCCTTCGGTGGGGTCGTGCCAGGCGGCCACGGAGAGGTCCGACACGGCGCCCTCGTGGACGAGTTCCGCGGCGTCGAGCGGGGTGCCGCGGCGCCAGCGGCGGACGGTGCGGGGGTAGCCGGAGGCGGTGAGCGAGCCGGGGCCGGTGTCCGTGCCGACGTAGACGTGGTCCTCGTCGATCCAGCCGATGCGGGTCTTCGCCTCGGGCAGCCGGAAGCCGTCCGCGACGAATTCCCGCCGCTCCAGGTCGTACTCGCGGACGACGACCGCGTCTCCCCCGCCGCGCGCGAGGCTCACCAGCGTCCGCCGGAAGCCCGGCCGCAGCACCTGGGCGCCGCCCCAGGTCCAGTCCTCGCCCTCGTCCGCGGCCAGCGTGTCGAGGTCGAGCAGCACGTCCCACTCGGGTGCGTCGGTGCGGTACTGCTCCAGGGTGGTGCGCCGCCACACGCCGCGCGGATGTCCGGCGTCCCGCCAGAAGTTGTAGAGGTACGCGCCCCGCCGGCGGGTGTACGGGATCCGGTCGGGCGCGTCCAGCACCTCGCGCAGTTCGGCGACCAGGGCGTCGAAGCCGTCCCCGTCGGCGAGTTCGGCCCGTGTCTCGGCGTTCCGCTCCCGCACCCACGCGAGCGCCCGCTCGCCCTCGACCTCTTCCAGCCACTGGTACGGATCGCTGTCGCCCGTGTCCTTCATGCCCGGCCCTCCACCCCTGCTCGTCCGCGTCACCGTGACGCGCGTGTGTCCTCGTATCCGGGCGGGATCGTCCAGCGCAGGGCGGTCCCGCCGTCCACGGCTCGGCCCAGCCCGACCGGATACACCTGCCCGGCGGCCCGCTCCCCCCGATGCCGCATCGAGTGGTCCCCAGAATCCCACCCGAAGCCGAGCACGGGACACCCTGCCACCTCGATCACCCCGGCCTTCAGCGGATGCCGTCGCCCGGCGCTCGTGAAGCGATGGTGGCCGGTGACGAGGCCGCCCTCGGGCGGCGCGCCGAATCCGGCCCAGGAGTCGAGAGCGACCGCGTCGCCGACCGCCGTACCTCAGCGGGCCACGGGCAGGTCTCCGAGCGGGACGGTGACCGCGACCGCCCCACCGAGCCCAGGACGACCCGTCCGGTCCCGCTCTTTTCCATGGATGTCCTCCTGCGCACCAGGGTCCGGCACCCCACTGACAACAGGGCCGGGCAGCACGCATGGCGCACCGATGAACCAGTTTCTTCCTTTTGCCGGATATCAGAGAGTTCCGGATGATGGGTGCGGAAGCCGGGCGGGGAGGGCCGCTGACGGCCCGCAGGGCAGGACAAGGCGTGGAAAGGCGGTCTTATCCCGTGTCTCGACCGAGAATCCTCGTGGTGGGCGCCGGTTTCGCCGGGGTCGCGTGCGTACGGCGCCTCGAACGGCGGCTGACCGGACGGGAAGCGGTCATCTCGCTCCTGTCCCCCTTCTCGTATCAGCTCTATCTCCCCCTCCTGCCGCAGGTCGCCTCCGGGGTGCTCACCCCACAGTCGGTGGCGCTGTCCCTGCGGCGCAGCCAGAAGCACCGGACCCGGATCCTCCCGGGCGGCGCGATCGGCATCGACACCGACGCCAAGGTCTGCGTGGTGCGCACCATCACCGGTGACATCCGCACCGAGCCGTACGACCATCTGGTCCTGACGCCCGGCAGCGTCACCCGCACCTTCGACATCCCGGGGCTCGCCGAGCACGCCCGGGGCCTGAAGACGCTCGCCGAGGCCGCGTACATCCGCGACCACGTGATCGCGCAGCTCGACCTCGCCGACGCGAGCGAGGACGAGGCGGAGCGGGCGGCGCGACTCCAGTTCGTGGTGGTGGGCGGCGGGTACGCGGGTACGGAGACGGCCGCGTGCCTGCAGATGCTCACCCACAACGCGGTCAAGCGGTACCACCGGCTCGACCCGGAGCTGATCAAGTGGCATCTGGTGGACATCGCCCCCGCCCTGATGCCCGAACTCGGACCCAAGCTGGGCGAGGCCGCGCTCGCGATCCTCAAGCGGCGCGGGATCGAGGTCTCGCTCGGGGTGTCCGTGTCCTCCGTCGACGACGACAACGTGACGCTCACCGACGGCCGGGTGCTGCCCTGCCGGACGCTGATCTGGACCGCCGGAGTCGCGGCGAGCCCGCTGATCGGCACCCTCGGCGCGGAGACGGTACGCGGACGGCTGATGGTCGAGCCGGACCTGACGGTGCCCGGGCTTCCGGGGGTGTACGCGATGGGGGACGCGGCGGCCGTTCCCGACCTGGCCAAGGACGAGGCGGGCGCGATCTGTCCGCCGACCGCCCAGCACGCGATGCGGCAGGGCAAGGTGGCCGCGGACAACCTGGTGGCGGCGCTGCGCGGCGAGCAGACCTATCCGTACGCGCACAAGGATCTGGGGCTGGTGGTGGACCTCGGCGGGATCGACGCCGTGTCCAAGCCGCTGGGTGTCGAACTCCACGGTCTGCCGGCGCAGGTGGTGGCCCGCGGCTACCACTGGTCCGCGCTGCGCACGAACGTGGCGAAGGCCCGGGTGATGACGAACTGGCTGATCAACGCGGTGGCCGGGGACGACTTCGTCCGCACCGGGTTCCTGGCCTCGAAGTCGGGCACGCTGAAGGACTTCGAGTACACGGACGCGTATCTCACCCCCGAGCAGGTCCGCGCCCACACCGCCTCGCTGCGCGCCGTCGCCTCCTCCTGACCACACCCGCGTACGCCCCCGGCGCGTACGTCGCCGCCAGGTGCGCGGCCGTCGCGAGCACCTGCGCCGCCGCGGCCGCGAGCAGGGCTCCCGGCAGGGAGCGGACGGCGAGCGGCCCGCCAACGGCGGCGCCCAGCGCGAACGCGGAGATCTTGACGCCCGCGCCGGTGGTGAACACCTGGGCGCGCAGCCGTTCGGGCGCCTCCCGGTGGCGCACCGCGAACAGGGCGGTGAGCTGCGGACCTTCGGCGATCCCGGCGAGCAGCGCCGCGGTCCCGAGGAGCCCGGCCGCCACGCCCCCGGCCACGCCCACAGCCGCCGCGATGCCCGCCGTCACGAAGGCCACGGCGATCAGGAGCGGCCCCACGCCCAGCACGGTGTCGGGCACGAGCGGACGGCGGCGCCGGGCGAGCGTGGCGTTCGCGCCAAGGGCGGCGAGCGCGGAGCCGCCGAGCAGCAGCGCGCCATCGGCGGGCGCGCCCAGGAGCCGCGCCCCGAGGAGGGGAACGCAGGCGACGAACACGCCCTGGCCGAGGCTGGAGAGGGTGCTGTTCAGGGTCGCGCGGGCCAGCGGTACGGAGCGCAGCACGCAGCCGCAGCCGCGCGCCAGGTCCCGGCCCACGCCGCGCGCCGTCACCCGGGTAGCCCCGTCCGTGCCACCGGATGTCGTACGGTCGGCTCCCTCGGCGACGGCGCGGTGCGACAGCCCCCGGGTCGCGGGCACGGCCAGCAGGATCAGCGCCGCCGCGGCCACCACGGCGACGGGGGCGCCGAGCAGCCGGGCGAGCAGTCCGGCGAGCGCCGGGCCGAGCAGGCTCGCGGCGCTGTAGGTCGCCGCGTCGAGCGCGTGCGCCCGGGGCAGCCGTTCGGCCGGGACCACCATGCCCAGGTGCGCGGTCCAGCCGCCGGCGAGGGCGGGCGCGAGGAGGCCGGTGGCGAGGGCGACGAGCAGGGTGAGCGGGAACGGGGCGCCGGCCAGTCCCGCGAGGACGGCCGTCAGGCCCGTCGCGTACAGGGTGAGCGCGCCGGCGAGAAGCCGTCCGGGGCGGGCCGCGCGGTCGAGGAACACCCCGAACAGCGGCCCGCCGAGCGCGGAAGCCGCGGTCACGGCGGCGAGCAGGGCGGAGGCCGTGGCCACCGAGCCGGTCCAGGCGTGGCCGAGGAGCAGCAGCGCCGGGCCGGACATCTCGTCACCCGTACGGGCGGCGGTCGCGCCCGCGAGGAGGCGCCGCGACGAGGGCCGCCGAGAGACGGAAAGGGCAGGGGGCACGGATCGGACGCTACGCGGGTAACTCAGAACTCCACAACATGCGTTACATTCGCCCGATGCCTCCGCTCCCCCTGCCGCCTCCGGCCCCGCTCCCGGCCGAGGACGCCGCCCGGCACTCCGCCCTCGCCAACTCCCGGCGCGCCGCCGACCTGGTGAACGTACTGAGCCGCGAACCGGCTGACGGCACCCTCGACCGGGTCGCCGGGGTGCTGCGCGCGTACGGCGAGACCGAGCCGCTCGGCCTGACCGGCGCGGATCTGCCGGAGCTGCGGGAGGCGGCCGCGGCGCTGCGGCCGGTCTTCGCCGCGGACGGTGTCGACGCGGCGGCCGAGCGGCTCAACGCGCTCCTCGCCGAGCGGACCGGGCCGCTCCGGCTCACCTCGCACGGCGGCGCGAGCCCGTGGCACCCGCATGTCGACGCGGACGACGACGCGCCGTGGGCACGGTGGTTCCTCGCCTCCTCGTGCCTCACGCTCGCGGTGCTGCTCTGGGAACGGGGCCGCGCCCCGGGCGGGGTGTGCGCCTCCGCCGCCTGCGAGGACGTCTTCGTACCGCTGGGCAGCGGCCGGGAGCGGCGCCGCTACTGCTCGCGCCGCTGCGCGACGCGCGAGCGGGTCGCGGCCCACCGCCGGGCGAAGGACGCCCTCCGAGGAGAACCGGACAGCACCGCGCCCGGCACGCCGAACGGCCCCCGGTAGTCTGGCCGCATGGAATCCGTACCCGTTCTGGTCAGTGCCTGTCTGCGCGGGATCCCGTGCCGTTGGGACGGCGGCGCCAAGCCCTCCGCCGCGCTGGACACGCTGCTCGCCGGGCGCACGCCGGTGCCGTTCTGCCCGGAACAGGCGGGCGGTCTGGCCACCCCGCGCCGGCCCGCCGAGCTGGTCGGCGGCGACGGGCACGCGGTCCTCGACGGCACGGCGCGGGTGGTGGACGACACCGGCACGGATGTGACGGAGCCGTTCGTCGACGGCGCCCGGCGGGCGCTCGCCGCGGCCCGGGAGGCCGGCTGCGCCGAGGCGGTGCTGATGCCGCGCAGCCCCTCGTGCGGGCGGGGGCAGGTGTACGACGGGTCGTTCGGCGGCGGTCTGGTGCCGGGGGACGGGGTCACGGCGGCCCTGTTCGCGCGGCACGGGATCACGGTCACGCCCGCGCCCGGCGTGTAAGCCCCTCCCGTTTCGCGGACGCTCACTCCACGAGCACCTCGGCGGGGCCCATGACGATCACCGGACCGCGGGTCGGATCGAGGGCGCGCAGCAGCTCCGACATGTTCTCGAACGGCAGGGAGACGCAGGCCTGGGTGGGGCCGCCGTGGTCGACGTGGATCCACACCCCGCCGCCCTTGTCGTCGCCGAGCGGGCGCTCCTTGTCGAGCGGGGCCGTGCCGGGGACCCGGTTGTAGTCGATGGCGACGACGTAGTCGAAGGAGCCTTCGAGGGGTTCGCCGAGGAAGCCGGTGCCCGAGACCGCGTACAGCGGGTTCTCGTCGTACGGGATCCGTGCGCCGGGATCGGGGAGCCGTCCGCCGGCGTCGCCGATGCGGTAGACGCCGGTCGGGGAGCGCAGATCGCCCGCCGTGTGCTCGTCGGTCCAGCCGCGCAGGGCGTTGTGGCCGGTCCAGGGTCCGGCGGTGGGCCGCCAGCGGCCGGTCACCCGGTCGCGTTCGTAGAGGACGGCCGTGATCACGTTGCCGTCGGGGTTGTCGCCGCTGACCACGAGGGCCTGGGTGGTGCCGTCGGGGACGCGGGCCTGGGTGAGCGGGCCGATGCCCGGCAGGCGCGCCGGAGCGGGCGACGGCGGGGCGGGGATGCGGGCGGGTGCGGGGCGGCCGTCCTGTTCCCGGGCGTGTGGCGGGCCCGACGGTCTCGGCGGGCCCGGGGCCGGCGCGGCGGCGGGCGGCACCTGCACGGCGCAGCCGGTCAGCGCCAGGGCGGCGACGAGGACGCACGTGAGCACCGTCTCGGTGCTCTTGCGGACGGGCATGGGCCGGCCACCTCCGGGGCTGAGGGCAATGCGGACATGGGTACCCGGTCCGCGTCGCCGAGTGTCACCCCACACAGACCCACTCCCTCGTTCGGGCGACATGGGCAAAGCAGTTGACGGGGAGACGGGTGCGCCGCTTGTCTGCCCTCATGACCGACCTGCGCATCGTCCGTGTCGCCGCTTCCTCCGACGGCCGGACCTCCGATCTCACCGACGCCCCCGCCCCCCTCGCGGACTGGCGCCTGATCCACAACTCCATCATCCCCACCGCGCCGCTCTCCGAGGAGCAGGTGCGCGAGCGCGCGGGCCGCAATCTGCTGGACGTCGCCTACGCGGACGGGGTGCCGGTCGGCTGCTCCACCGTCCGCCCGCCCGACGAGGAGACGCCCGCGGCCACCGTCATCTCCCGGATCCTGCCGGAGTACCGGGGCCGGGGCTTCGGAACGGCGCTGTACGAGCGGGGCCTGGCGCACGCCCGGACGCTGAGCGACGCGGGTGTGGAGACCGCGGTGCTCGCGACCAATACGGAGGGACTGCGGTTCGCGCGGGCGCGCGGCTTCGTCGAGATCGAGCGCTATGTACTGCCCGGCGACACCGTGCCGTTCGTGGCGCTGCGCCTCGCCGAGCCGGAGACCGGCGCCACGGCCGTATCCGGCTGACCGCACGCCCGGGTGACCGCACGCCCGGATGACCGGCCGTCTGCCGGTCTGCCGCACAAACCACTGGACGACCGGCGCGCGATCGGACACCATCGGCGCATGATCAACGGAATCGAGTTCTCCCCCGCCCGGTGAGCGCGCCGCAGGAGCGCACGGCGCTCACCTCTCGGCCCTCCCTGTACACCTACGCCCTGCGCCTCGCGCAGGACCGTCCCGACCGCCCGTTCGGCGGCGGTCACCCCCTGCCCGACGAGCCGCCCGAACCCGAGCGAGACGGGCCGCGGGGCAAACGTGCCTTCGCCGCCGTCGAGGCGGCGCTCGGTCCGCTCCTCGCCGGACCCGACTCCCCGGCCGCGATGGCGGAGCTTCAGCGCCTCCTGACCGAACTCCCCGTCCATGACGGCCCTTTGGTCGGCGCCGTGCTCGCCATGACGCTCGACGACGAGGCCGCCGCCCGCGCGATCGGCCGCCACCTGACGCGTACGGGCACCACCCGCCGCCCGGTGAGCGTGGGCCTCGCGCTGCTGCGGCGGCTCGGCGAGGCCGAGGACGTGCCGTACCTCAAGGCCCTCTGCGGGCTGCGCGGCCTGTTCAGCCTGGCGGTGGCGGCCTTGGAACCCCTGGACCCGCAGACCGCGGCGCTGCGGCAGCTGGATGCCCGGATCAGCTCGCCCGAGACGCGTCCGCTGGTGGACGCGCTGCTCTCCGGCGACCGGCGGGAGATCCGGTCGCGGCTGATCCGGCAACCGCTGGGCGCCCGTACGATCGCCCCCGAGCCGGCCCGATGGATCGCCGAGGCCGTCGGACTGGCCGGGTTGCCGGGCCAGGGCCCAGCCGATCCGCGGCTCCTCGCGCAGGTGGGACGGCTGCTGGCGCGGATGGCGAGCTCGCGGGGCACCCAGCCCGAACTCCTGGCCTACCGCGAGGCCACGGCGGCCTTCGACGCGCTGGTCCGACGGGCCGGCGCGCTGCCGCCCACCACCGAGCACGCCGTCGTCCTCCTCGCGCTCGCGCTCGACCTGCACAGCGGGCAGGCGCACGTGCTGCCCTGGCGCGACGGACAGCGCGAACAGCTGCTGGACGAGCTCGGCGCCCTGGTCCTCTCCCCCGAGTGGGCCGGCGTGGTCCTCGCCGAACCGGCCGCCGACGCCCCGCCCGCCCTACGGCGCCGGGCGATCTGGCTGCGGCACACGACGGAGCGGGTGTTCCGGGCGACCGACCCACCCGGGCGGCTGCGGATCGAGGTGGCCCACCCCGATCCTGACGACCCGGGATCGGTCGAGACCCGGTTCCTGCTCGACGGCCGGCCGCTGCTGCCCGAGTCCTTCGGGCACGGCCCCGGCGGCCACCCCGATCATCTGCTGGACCGCGGCGCCCTCACGGCCACGGCCGAGCCGCGCGAGGTGAAACTCGCGGAGGCCTGGTGCACCGAGGGATGCTGCGGGGCACTGTGGGTGTCGGTGGTCCGCGAGGGTGACACGGTGGTGTGGCGCGACTGGCGGCGCCCGGGGATCCCGCCTTCCCGCACCCGTGCGCCCGAACCGCCCGCATACCGGTTCGAGGCCGCCGCCTACACCGCGGAGCTGGCCCGCGCGACCGGTGACCGCGGCGGGGAGTGGCCGGGCTGGACCATGGCGCGGCTGCTCGGCGCGGCCCTGCGGGACCGGCCCGAGTTGTCGGCCCGCTGGGGTCTGGCCTTCTCCTCCGCGTACACCGACTACCGGAACCCGGACACCACGGTCGTCACGTTCGTCCAGCGGTCGACGGACAGCACCGGGCGATGGTTCACCTGGAAACTGGCGGACGACGGCAGACCCCCGACCGCTCGGGTCGCCGACGCGCTGTACCGGCTCGCGGAGGAGGACCCGAGAGGGGACGCGTGACGCCGGCACCGACGGTCACGGCAAGGGGTGGGCCGGTCCGCCGGCCCCTCCCCGCCGCGTTCCGCCCGGTGGGACGGGCCGTCACAGATCCGTGGCGATGATCTTCTCGATGTTGCGTTCGGCGAGGGCGGTGATGGTGACGAACGGGTTGACGCCGGTACTGCCGGGGATCAGCGCGCCGTCGATCACGTACAGACCGGTGTAGCCGTGCAGGCGGCCGTAGTTGTCGGTGGCCCGGTCGAGGACGGCTCCGCCGAGCGGGTGGTAGGTGAGGTGGTCGCCCCAGATCTTGTACGCGCCGAACAGATCGCTGCGGTAGACCGTGCCCTCCTTGGCGTTGATCTTGTCGAAGATGGTCTTCGCGGCGTCGATGGAGGTCTGCTTCCAGGCCCGGTCCCAGGTGAGGTCGACGCGTCCGGCCGCCGGGTTCCAGCGGAACTCGGCGCGGCGCGGGGTGCGGGTGATGGCGAGGTAGAAAGAGGCGAAGGTCTCGATGCCGGTGGGCAGCGGCGCGACTTCGGCGAAGGCCCCGCCGGCGTCCCAGTTGTCGATGCCGGCGGTGGGCATGGAGGACTGGAGCGCGCCGGTGGGGTCCCACAGGTGGTTGGCCCGGCCGCACATGACGTTGCCGTTGTCGCCCCAGCCCTTGCCGACCTGGTCGTTGAGGGCGGGCAGGGCACCGGTGTCCCGGAGCCGGGTGAGGAGTTTGCCCGTACCGACGCTGCCGCCGGCGAAGAACACCCGGCCGGCCGTGACGGTCTTCGTCTCGACGGTCGCGCCGGTGGTGTCGAGCCGGTTCAGGGTGACGGTGTAGCCGCCCCCGGCCGCGGGCGTCACGGTGGTGACCTCGTGGAGCGGGGAGACGGTGACCCGGCCGGTCGCGGCGGCCTGCGCCAGATAGGTCTTCGGCAGGGACTTCTTGCCGTGGTTGTTGCCGTAGATGACCTCGCCGTCCAGGGCGGACCGGGGCACCGCGCCGGCGGCCTCCTGTTTCATGTAGTCCCAGTCGTAGACGCCGGGCACGAAGACGAAGGGGAAGCCGGAGCGTTCGGCGTGCTTACGGCCCACGCGCGCGTACTGGTAGCAGTCGGCCCCCTCCCACCAGGCGCGGTCCACCGAGCCGACGCCGAGAGCCTGGTTGGCGCGCGGGTAGTAGACGTCGTACATCGCGCCGGGGTCGACGGTCGGCAGGAGGGCCGGGAAGATCTCCCGGCGCGGGGTGACGGCCATGCCGCCATTGACGAGCGAGCCGCCGCCGACGCCCCGGCCCTGGTAGACGGTGATGCCGGCGAAGTCCTCCGCGTCGAGGGCGCCGGTGTAGCGGGGGATGTCCTTGTCGATGGGGTAGCCGAGGAACTGGCACAGCGGCTGCTTGGTGCGGGTGCGCAGCCAGAAGGAGCGCTGGTCGGGCCGGGTGGTGTTGGCGAAGATCTTCCCGTCGGAGCCCGGGGTGTCCCAGGCCATGCCCATCTCGGCCATGTGGACGTCGACCCCGGCCTGGGCCAGCCGGAGAGCGGCGACAGCGCCGCCGTAGCCGGTGCCGACGACGAGGACGGGGATCCGGGCGCCGGACTCGATCGGGGCGAGGAGGGAGTCGGTACGCGCCGCGGTGGCCTCGCCCGTTCCGGCGGCGTACGCGGTGGGCGCGGTAGGGCCGAGAAGCGCGAGACCGCCGAGGACGGAGCCCGTTCCCGTCACGAACCGGCGGCGGGTCAGACCTCGGGAGGCCTCGGCTGAAAAAGATCTCTCACTCATGGGGTGTTCCTCACCGTGGAGTGAATGGGAACACGTTGTAGCTGTGGGACCTACCGAAGTCACGAGAAACCGACTGGTAACTTGCGGCCGGAATTCGCCCCTCCCTTCCCAACCGGCCATGAGATTCTCAGGGCATGCCGGACATGACACATGGCTGGGAGACAGCCCCGGCCGAGGCGGAGTCGCCTTCGTGGGCGCGGCGGGCCCGGGCCGGGTGCGCGCTCGCGCCCTTCGCCGGTGTTCCCGAGGTCGCCGACACGCACGTGCGGCTTCCGCTGGACACCGGGGACACGGCCGTCACTCGGCGGACGGCAAAGGCTCTGACCCGGACATGAGACCGCCCCCGCCTTCGGTACTCCAGCGGGGGCGGCGAGGGCGGGGCGAAGCCCGGGCCGGTCAGTCGGCCAGGAAGGTCTCCAGGGCCTCGGCGAGCGCCTTCGGGCTCTCCTCCGGGGCGTAGTGGCCCGCGTCCGGGAGCACGGTGAGCCGGGCGTTGGGGTACCAGCGCAGCCAGGTGGCCTCCATCGTCTCGCGGCCGAGCGCCGGGTCGTGCGCGCCGACCACCAGCAGGACGCGGGCCGGGTGGTCGCGGACCCGCTCGTGGAAGTCGTCGCGGGCCCAGGAGTCGAGATAGGCGCGGAACGCGGTCGCGGAAGAACGCTGTACCGAGCGGTCGACGAGCGCGGACAGCCACGCGTCGTCGTACCGCGCCCCGGTCGTCCGGTCGATGATGATCCGGCGGTGCCCGGGTTCGTCGGCGGCCCCGGCGAACAGGGCCCAGCTCTCCTCGTCCAGCGGGAAACCGGAGGCCGGCACCGGCGAGATCCCCACCAGCGACCGCACCCGCTCCGGCGCGTCGAGCAGCATGAGCTGGGCGGCCTTGCCGCCCATCGAGTGGCCGACGACGGAGAAGGTGTCCCAGCCGAGGTCGTCGGCGACGGCGAGCGCGTCCGCCGCGACCTCCTCCATGGTGTACTCGCCGTCGGCGTCGATCGCCTCGCCGTAGCCCCGGCAGTCCAGGAAGGCCCAGCTGCCGGCGGCCTGGTCGAGATGGTCCCGCAGCGGGGCGAAGCTCGTGCGGTCGCCGAACCAGTTGTGCAGGACCAGGGCGCGGCGCGGACCGCCGCCCACCACGTCGTACGGAAGAACCCGGCCGGTCATCTTGCCCCCTGGTCGCGACACACATGTCATCGGATACGTGACGGTCCGCCGGCGCGGTCCCGGCACCGGGGTCGTGGCGCCGGGTGCCCGCCGCGACGGCGGCCGACGCCCGAGTCTCGCGATCATCGCCGTCCGGGTCAATGCCCCGCCCGGGTGGTTCGCCGACAGGCGGTCAGGGCCTGCGGTGATGGTGGTCGGTCATCGTCGGCAGGCTGGAGTGCACGGCCATCGTCGAGAAGTTCGAGCGGTCCATGTGGGCCTGCTCCCGGGCGGTCTGTTCCGTGCGAAGGCCGTCGGCGTTCTCGGTGGAGCTGGTGGTCCGGCGCAGCAGGACGACGATGAGCAGGACGGCACAGGCCGTCAGGATGCCGAGCAGGATCAGTAACGCGGTCATGGACTTCCCCCTTTACGGGAACGGCCGGTGATCGGCTGCCGCTCCCCCTGTCGGACCCTATCCCCGCGGTGGTCCCCGGGGAATCACGGCGAACACCCCCGCGTCCGGGTCACCCGTCACCCGGTCCGTCACCCGGTCGGGGCGCGCGGCGTGGTCACGGCGGCGGTGCGCGGGGAGGCTGGCAGGACCGGGGACGTACGGCTGTCCGAGGAGGACATGTGCAGCAGGACAAACAGCCGGAGTACCAGCCGGTGGTGTTCCGGGACCGGACCGCCGGGTTCGCGTTTCTCACCCGGTCGACGGCGACGAGCGACCGGACCATCGAGTGGGACGACGGCAACACCTATCCGGTGATCGACGTCGAGATCTCGTCCGAGAGCCACCCGTTCTACACGGGGAAGGCGCGGACCGTGGACAGCGAGGGCCGGATCGCGCGGTTCGAGCGCCGGTACGGCGAGGGGAGCGGCTGAGCGCGGCCGGGTGCGTTCCGGCCGGGTGTCCGGGCGCGCGGCGCCCGGACGTGCGACCGCCCCCGGTGCCACGGTGTGGCGCACGGGGGCGGGTGGTCGACGCGCGGCGCTGAGGCCGGGCAGTCGGGTCAGGCCTTGACGACGCCGGACTCGGAGACGCGGATCTCGACCGACGTGGCGCCGTTGCGGGAGCCGAGGGCCTCGATCTGCTTGACGAGCTCCTGGCCCTTGACGACCTCACCGAAGACGACGTGCTTGCCGTCGAGCCAGTCGGTCACGATGGTCGTGATGAAGAACTGGGAGCCGTTGGTGTTGCGGCCCGCGTTCGCCATCGAGAGCAGGAACGGGCGGTCGTGCTTGAGGGTGAAGTTCTCGTCGGCGAACTTCTCGCCGTAGATGCTCTTGCCGCCGGTGCCGTTCTCGTTGGTGAAGTCACCACCCTGGAGCATGAAGGCGGGGATGACGCGGTGGAACGGGGAGCCGGCGTAGCCGAAGCCGTGCTCGCCGGTGGCCAGCTCACGGAAGTTGCGGGCGGTCTTCGGGACGACGTCGTCGAAGAGCTTGAACTCGATCCGGCCGGCCGGCTTCTTGTCGATGGTGATCTCGAAATACACGTTGTCGCTCATGGGGACATCCTGTCATCTCCCTGGTCATGCGCGCGCACGGGCCGTCTCCATCCGCGTGACCACACGGCAGCGTGCCCCGTACCGCCTCGGGGAGGAGGGAAGCGGTACGGGGCACGGACTCGGCCGGCCGGACCCGGGCGACGGGCCGCGGACCAGGGCTCCCCGGCCGTCGGACCGGTCCGGGGCCGGGCCGGCCGAGGTCAGACGAGACCGCCGGTCTGAGGGGTCTGGAGGGCCTGTCCTGCGCCGTCGACGGTCTGGTCCACGAGGGTGCCGAGGCCCTGGTCCTCCTGGAGGAGTCCGGTGACGCCGCCGGCGGCACCGCTCTGCTCGGCGGCGGAGGCGTGCGGCGTCGGCGAGACGAGGGCGGTGACGACCCCGGCGGCGAGGGACGCGATGGCGAGCATGCTGCGCTTCTTCATGGTCGGGTCAACTGCCGGAGGGCCGTCGAGGTTACGCGCCCGGGCGCGCCGATCGCCGGCGGCCGGCGCGCTCAGTGCCCGTCGTCCGATTCGAGGTAGAGCGTCGCGCCGGTCCGCCGGGCCTGGTCGACCTCGACGAGCCGGCGGAAGGAGGCCGGGTTCATCTCCCGCTCCCATTCGGCGAGGGCGTGCAGCCGGTATTCGGTGTGTTCCTCGGGGTCGAGGACCACGGCGGCGATCTGGGCGTCGGTCAGTTCCCCGCCGTCGAAGATGAAGCCGATGTGGTTGGCCGGCCACTGCTCGGCGCGGTGCGAGGTGAAGTGGGTGGCGAGGAGACGCGGGCGGCCCTCGAAGACGAGTCCGGTCTCCTCCCGGCATTCCCGCACGGCCGTCTCCCACGGGGTCTCCCCCGGGTCCATGTTCCCACCGGGCCACTGCCACAGTTCCGGCTGCCAGGTGGCGCGCAGCTGGAGGGGCCGGCCGTGGGTGTCGGTGAAGTAGAGACAGGCGTACGCGGTCGCTCGGGGGAGCGTCTCGATGAACTCGGCGGGGGGCAGCCAGGTGGTCGCCATGGGCGGCTCGCTCTCGACGGGGCGGATGGTTCACTCCTCATCCAAGCGGGCGGCGCGGTCCCGTCGGGCCCGCTACGGGTCGATCACCGGATCGTGTGATCACCCGGTGGTGTGGAGTGGACGCCCAAGGGAAAGGGGCGGCGGGCTCAGGGCCGCGCGGGGGCGTCCGGCGGGGGCGAGGACGAGGGGGGATGCGGGGGCGGGGGCGGGGACGGGGGGGTGTGGTCGATGCGGCGCTGGAGGCGGACCTCGTGGACGAGACGGCCGGCGAGGGCCGCCCCGTACACGACGAAGCCGACGCCGACGAGCCACGACTGGAGGACGAGGACGGTGCCGAACTGACCGTAGGTCACGGCGTTGGAGGCGATGAGCGGGGAGAACACGAACTGGGAGAAGATCCGCAGGCCGAGCAGGCCGACGGCGGTGAGGACGGCGCCGGGGAGCAGGGCGCGCCAGCGGATGCGCCCGCACAGCAGGAAGCGCTGCGACCACCAGAAGAAGAGGAAGGCCCCGGTGACGTCGCCGAGCGCGGTGAGGGCGGTGATCCAGGCGGGGGCGTTCTGGGGGGAGGAGTTGGCCACGAAGAGGAGCAGCGCACCGATGAGGACGGCGACCCAGACGACGTGGCGCCACATGGTGTGCCAGCGGGAGGTGGGCAGGTCCCAGACGCGTTCGTAGCCGGTCTGGACGGCCGAGCCGAAGGTCACACCGAAGGCGGCGAGGGCGGCGAGACCGAAGGCGGTGGTGCGCTGGAGGGCCTGCCCGGGCTGGCCGAAGAGCCGCTCGATCTCCTCCTGGGAGACCTCGGAGACGCCGAGCCCCTGGACGAGCCAGCGGGCGAAGCCCTGGCCGCTGGCGAGGTCGGCGGCCGCGATGACGATCAGGAGGGGGACGAGGGTGAGCAGGCAGAGCGCGGCGAACCCCATGGCGCGGTGCATGAGTTCCATCTCGCGCCCGCGGCTCCAGGCGAGGCCGAGGGGCGAGGTGATGACCCGTTCGTGGACCTCGTGGAAGCGCGGGGGGTGCTCGGGCGGGACATGACCGCCCGGAGTCCCGTCCGCCGGGACTCCCGCACCGGCGGCGCCCTCGTCCGGTGGTCCGTGTCCGGCGGCTCCGTCGTCGTCCGGGGCTCCGTCGTGCGGCGCGCGGGAAGTGGGGGGCATGTCTCGTCGAGTACCCCGCTCACGGGTCGCACCCGTCCGGTATGCCGCCGAACGGGTGGGCTGGACGGGGTGCCGTGACCGGACACGGCCTATGTCACGGCGTAGACCCAGGGGTGGCCGGTGCGGGTGCAGTGGTCGGGGCGTCGGTCGTCTCCGGGGTACGGGGCTCCGGTGGCCTGGAGGGCGGCGCTCACGAGCGTGGCGAGCAGGTCGATGTCCGAGCCCGCGTCCAGACGGACCGTCACCCAGCCGGATCCGGGGCGCAACCGGACCGCGCTGGAGCCGAGGAGGGCCGGCCGGAGCCGGGCGATCATGGCGCGGGTCAGATGGACGTCGGCCTCGTGCTCGCCGTGGAAGTGCACGATCTCCTGGGTCGTGGTGCGCAGTCCGAGCTCGGCGCCGCAGGGCGCGCGGCCGGCGATCAGCGAGGGCCAGCTCATCAGGCGTTCACTGGCGTGCCTGGCTGTGTTCATACCGAGGAGCGTGCCGCGCCGCGGGGGCCCGCACAAGCGTCTGGCCGAAAGAATCCCACCCGGACTCGATTCCGCTGGTTTGGCGGGCCTCCGCGGGTAAAGACGGCGGGGCCGTGGGGTGTCCGGGGCACGCGGGGACGCGCCGGGCGCGGGGCGGAGCCGTCCGGTCCCCGACGCGGAGGGAAGGGCGGCCGAAAGGCGGTCAAGCGCACCGAAGCGCACCAGGTAGCGTGGCCGTCATGGAACTCACAGGCGAGATAAAGCCCGGTCGCCCTCTGCTCGTCCTGGCGGTGAAGGAGGAGGCCCAGCACCTCCGCACCGATCTGCCCATGCTGCTGACCGGCATGGGCAAGGTCAACGCGGCGACGGCACTCGCCACCGTTCTCGCCCGCGGCCCGCACCCGTCGGAGGTCGTGAACCTCGGGACGGCGGGGGCGCTGCGCCCCGGTTGGACGGGCACCCATGTGGTCGGCACGGTCATCCAGCACGACCTGGACAGCAGGCTGCTCGCGAGGCTCACGGGCGAGCAGTACGGGGCGCCCCTGACCCTGCCGGGCGGCAGCGACGTGGTCCTCGCCACCGGTGACATGTTCATCTCGGACGACGAGGCGCGTGAGCGGCTCGCCGCCCGTGCCGCGCTCGTCGACATGGAGGGGTACGCCCTCGCGTCGGTGGCCGCCCAGGCCGGTGTGCCGCTGCGCGTGGTCAAGCACGTCAGCGACGAGGCCGGTGAGGGCGCGGACCGTACCTGGCGCGAGTCGGTCGCCGAATGCGCCCGTCACCTGGCGGCCTGGGCGGAGGCGAACACGCCGTACGTCGGCTGACGGCGCGCGGAACGCGAGGGGCGTACGGCACACCTGCCCGTACGCCCCTTTTTCACGCCCCGTCGTGCCCCGCTCCCCCACCGGGCCGGCTCCCGGCTCAGTCGGGCAGCGCGACGGTGAGGTCCACCTCGGCCAGCTGTCCGCTGAAGCCCAGCTGCGCGACCCCCAGCAGGGTGCTCGCCGAGGTGAACGCCGGCCCGAGGGCCGAGGCGGTGAGCCGGGCCCACGCGGCGCCCAGCACGTCCCGGTCGTCACTGCGTACATAGATCACCGAGCGCACCACGTGCTCCGGCCGGGCACCGACCGCCGCGAGGGCGGTGAGCGCGTTCGCGACGATCTGGTCGAGCTGCGCGTCGACGGAGTCCGGGCCGACAAGGCCGCCTTCCTGGTCCAGGGGCACTGCCCGGCCAGATAGGCCGTCCGGCCGGCCTCCACCACGGTGATGTGGTGATAGCCGGGAGTCTGGTGGAGCCGCTCCGGGTTGATCCGGCTGATCTTCGCTGTCATGCCGCGAGTCTGGCCCTGCCCGGCGGGCCGCGGCGACGCCCGTCCCCGCCGGTGCGCACTTCCCGACCTTCTCTGGCGTGATCCTTTCCTTGCGAGGCATACCCCCCGGGGGTATAAAGGAGTGACGGAATACCCCCACGGGGTATAACCCGCATCCGATCCAGGAGGTTCCCATGTCCGCGTTCTCCACCACCTACAAGGTCTCCGGCGTCAACAGCGGTCACTGCAAGGCGATCGTGACCGAGGCCCTGCGCGGGCTCGAGAGCGTCGACACCGTGCACGTGGAGATCTCCACCGGTCTCGTCACCGTCAACACCCGCACCGAGCCCGACGACGCGCTGATCTCCACGACGATCGACGACGCCGGGTACGACTTCCACGGTCGCGCCTGACGGCGGCCAAGGGCACCGACCCCGTTCGAACGCCCCGAGGGGCCGGGCAGCAGGCCCGGCCCCTCGGGGCGTTCCGCGTCGGTCAGGCCGACGGCGCTCCGGCGGCACCCGCCGCCGCGGCCACGGCGGCCGGCTGCGGGAGGCGTACGACGAGCAGGGCGGCGACATCGTCGTCGAGCCGGCCCGCGCCGTACGTCGTGAGGTCGTGGTGGAGCAGCGGGAGCACCTGGTCGCCCGGTTCGTCGGCCCATCGGCCCATCCGCTGCTCCAGCGGGTAGAAGTCCCCGGCCCGGTCGCGGGTCTCGCTCACGCCGTCGGTGAAGAGCAGCATCCGGTCGCCGGGCCGGAACGGGACCTCCTCGACGCGGTGCCGGGAGGTGCACAGGCCCGCGAGGTTGAGCGGCAGCGACGGGTCGTGGAGCGGGACGGCCCGGATCCGTCCCTGATGCTGGAGCAGCGGGGCGGGATGGCCGCAGCTGAGGACGCGCACCACGTCCTGGCCGTCGGGGAATTCGAGGAGCAGGACGGTGGCGAAGCGCTCGGCGGCGTCGGATTCGGGGGCCCAGGCGCCGTAGCGGGCCAGCCCCTCCTCCAGCCGGTCGGCGAGTTCGGCGAGGCCGGAGGCGTCGGTGACGGCGGCGCGGTACGAACCGAGCAGGACGGAGGCGGTCTCCACGGCGCCGAGGCCCTTGCCCTGGACGTCGCCGAGCATCACGCGGACGGCGCCGGGGACCCGGACCGCCTCGTAGAAGTCGCCCCCGATCCGGGCCTTGGCCGCGGCGGCGACGTACAGCAGATGCAGTTCGACCTCGCCGAGCCGGGGCGCGAGCGGGCGCAGCAC
The DNA here is from genome assembly GCA_002355495.1 of Streptomyces laurentii. Lineage (GTDB taxonomy): Bacteria > Actinomycetota > Actinomycetes > Streptomycetales > Streptomycetaceae > Streptomyces > Streptomyces laurentii. The sequence continues at coordinate 7,764,850 of AP017424.1, read as the reverse complement.
CACCCGCTGGACCACCTCGGCGACGGCCGTCACCTCGCTCAGATCCTGCTCGTAGCGGGTACGGACCCGGCTGATCCAGACGGCGGCGGCGGTGACGGCCACGAGGACAAGTTCGGCGGAGACGATGTCGCCGGCGGTGTCGCCCTGTGCCACGCCGAGGGCGAGCCGCAGGACGATCGCCAGCAGGCCGATGGTCAGGGTGCCGCGCACGCTCCAGGTGACGGCGGCGAGGGCGGGGCCGATGACGAGGAGCCGGTCGAAGTGCTCCCCCTGCGACGTGATGAGGTCGACCACCACGACGGCGGCGAGCGCGAGGACGGGCAGCGCGAGACCGAGGTTGAGCTCGACGCGCGTCCCGGACGCGGAGGGGGGCCGGTGACCACCTGAGGGCATTTCATGATCATACGTTCGGGATCGGATGGTCCGGCACCTTACGTCCGCGTTGGCGTGTCCGCCATCCGGCGCTCCGCGCCCGGTTCCGGATCCGCGTCGTCCCCCGCCCCCGCAGCTCGGCCGCCCGGCAGACCGAGGCAGGCGAGGACGGCGAGCGCGGCGACGGCCGCGAGCACGGGCAGGGCCGTTCCGGACGCGAGGAGCGGCGCGGCCAGGGCCACCCCGAGCACGGGTCCGGTGTTCATGGCGGTCTGCTGGAGTCCGCCCGCGACGCCGGCGTGCTCCCGGGGAGCCCGGTGCACCACGACCGAGGTGGCCGTCACCATCACCGGTGACCTCCGTACGCCCCAGCAGCGCCACTCCGGCGACGAGCAGCCCGGCTCCGCCGGTGGCGACCCGCCGCGCGCCGAAGCGCCCCTTGAGCAGGGCGCTCACCGGCGCCCCGGCCACGATCAGCAGGGCCAGGGGCAGCATCCGCGCGGCGGTGGGGAGCGGTCCGAGGGCCAGGGTGTCCTGGAGCAGGTACGTGGCGGTGAACAGTGTCCCGGAGAGCGCGGCCGACGCGGCGAGCAGCGCCCCGAGCCCGGCGGCGACCGGACCCGGCCCGCGGCCGGAGGCCTCCGGCCCGGCACGCCCGAGGCTCCCGCGCTTCGTCCCCGGGCGGGCCTTGAGGAGCATCCCGGCGGGGACCAGCGGATACGGGGCTCGTCGCTCGTGCCGTACGAACGCGTAGCCGGCCGCTCCGGCCACACCGAGCGCGAGCAGGGCGCCGCCGAGGGCCGGAGGCGCGAACCCGTGGGCGAGGGCTTGGACGAGGCAGGCGAGGGCGAGCCCGAGCAGGCAGGCCCCGGGCAGATCCAGCGCGCCCGCACCGCGGCCCTCCTCTCGCGTGGTCTGGCGCGACGTGGGTACGGCGAGGCCGATCAGCGCGATCGCCAGGGTCGGCGCGACACCGAGGAGGAAGACCGCGCGCCAGCCGTACGCGGTGACGAGCACGCCGCCGACGAGCGGGCCGACCGCGGCGGCGAGGCCGATGGCGCTGGTGCGCAGGGCGATCGGCATGCCGAGGCGGTCGGGCGGATAGGCGGCGCGCAGCATGCCGAGCGTCGCGGGCTGGAGGAGGGCGCCGAAGACGCCCTGGGTGACGCGGAGGGCGACGACCCAGCCGATGCCGGGGGCGACGGCGATCCGGGCGGAGGTGGCCGCGAAGCCGAGACAGCCGAGGACGAAGAGCCGCTGGTGCCCGTACCGGTCGCCGAGCCGGCCCGCGAAGACGAGCAGGCTCGCGACGGCAACGAGATAGCCGGTGCTGGTCCACTGCACCTGGGCGGTGTCCGCGCCGAGGTCGTGCTGGAGCGCGGGCTGGGCAATGGTCAGGACGGTGCCGTCGAGGGCGACGACGGCGGCGCCGACGACGCTGCACGCGAGGGTCAGGGGGCCGGAGACGGTCGCGGCGTGGGCTGGGGCGGGTCATCGGCCGGTGTCCGGTCGTCGGGGGCCGAGGTGGGCGTCGAGGGCGGCCGTGAGCAGTGGTTCGACGTCGTCGGCGCCGGTGGCGAGACGGAGGCTGCCCCAGCGCCGGAGCTGGGCGATGCCGTGGAGGTTGGCCCACAGCGCGCCGGTGGCGGTGGCGGGGTCGGCGGCGTCCGGGCGGACCCGGGCGACGAGTTCGGCGACGTGCGCGAAGAGCGGGAGGCTGGTGTCGCGCAGCCCCAGCCGCCCGCTCTCCAGGAGGTCGTGGCGGAACATCAGCTCGTACATGCCGCCGCGGGTGCGGGCGAAGTCGAGGTAGAGGCGGGCCAGCGCCTCGATCCGGTCCCGGGGGTCGGCCGTGTCGATGGCGGCGACGCGGATGCCGAGTGCACGGAAGCCCTCGTGGGCGATGGCCGAGAGCAGGTCGAGGTGGGTCGGGAAGTAGCGGCGCGGGGCGCCGTGCGAGACCCCGGCGCGGCGGGCGATCTCGCGGAGCGAGAGGGCCCCGGCGCCCTCGGCGTCGACCAGTTCGACGCCGGTCCGCACCAGCCGGTCGCGGAGCCCGCCGGGTTCGGGTTCGGCGGGTTCGGGTTCGGCGGGCGGGACGGGTGCGTCCGGAGTGTCGGGCGCGGTCTCCGGAGGCTTGCCCGGAGTGGGTTCGTCGGTCACGGAACCTGTCTACCGGAACCCCGTAGACACTGTCTACCACTTCAGTAGACAGTGTCTACGGTCTGCGCCGATCCGTCCGGTACACTGGCCCGAGCGAAGGGGAGTAGCCCTGCGAACCGGTCGTCGACACACTGGAACCCCCGGGTTCCCGGTGGCCGGGTCCGCACCGAGGTGCGGACGGGCGAGACCTTCGGCCAGGCAATACGTCACGTCCGCGTCCATGCGGGCGTGGTCCGTCATGCCGGGCCGAGTGGTCCTCCCGTCGCCTCACGAGGCGCCGTGCCGGGCCCGGGCCCGGTCCGAGCAGAGAGCCCCGGTATGCACCTCGACCCCTTGGCGATCATCACCGCCTTCGGGCTGATCTTCCTCGCCGAACTCCCCGACAAGACGATGTTCGCGTCCCTCGCCATGGGCACGCGGATGCGTCCGCTGTACGTCTGGTTCGGCACCTCGACCGCGTTCATCGTCCACGTGGCCATCGCCGTCGGCGCGGGCAGCCTGCTCGGACTCCTCCCCGGCTGGATCGTGAAGCTCGTCTCGGCCGCGCTGTTCGGCTTCGGCGCCTTCATGCTGCTGCGCGCCGGAGGCGACGACGAGGACGACGAGGACGGCGCCGGCAAGACGGTGAAGGGCTTCTGGCCCGTCTTCTCCACCGCCTTCATGGCCGTGTTCATCAGCGAGTGGGGCGACCTGACCCAGATCACCACGGCCAACCTGGCCGCCACCAACGGCACCTGGTCGACGGCGATCGGCTCTGCCGCCGCCCTCATGAGCGTCTCCGCGCTCGCGCTCATCGCGGGCCGGTTCATCGCCAAGCGCGTCCCGCTCAAGACGGTCCAGCGCGTCGGCGGTGTCTGCATGGCCGGTCTGGCCGTCTGGTCGCTCGTGGAGGCCTTCACCGCCTGACCCCGGCCGGCGCCCCGCCGTTCGCCTCCCCCTCGATGCCCGTGTGCCCCCGGCACACGGGCATCGTCGTCGCGCGGGTGGGACGAACGGCCGGGACGCCGCGTCAGACGATCTCCTTCTCGGACTCGACGACGACTCCGTACAGGTCGGCGATGGTGGCCAGGGCGCCGCGGTGCACCTGCGCGGCCGGGACGTCGGCGCCCAGGACCGGGAGCGAGCGGGTCGCGGTGGCCTCGGCCACGACGGTGGGCCGGTGACCGGCCAGGAACGCGCCCTGCGCGGTGAACGTCACGCACATGTGGGTCATCCAGCCGGCGAGGACGAGGTCCTGGCCCTCGTCGAGGTGCGAGGCCAGATCCGTACCGACGAAGGAGTCCGGGAACCGCTTGACGACGACCGGCTCGCCGTCGGCCGGCGTGAGCCGCGGGTGGAACCGGCCGATCTCCGCGCGGACGTCGTACGGGGTGCCCTCGCCGCCGTCGTTGACGACGTGCACCACCTTCGTGCCCTGCCGGCGGGCCCGCGCCAGCAGCCGCTCGGCGGCGTCGAGGGACTGCTCCCAGCCGTCGAGTTCCATGACGCCCTGGGTGTACGTGTTCTGGAAGTCGATCAGGATCAGCGTCGAACCGGCCAGTGTCGCGGGGGTCTGGTCGAAGCCGTTGAGCTCGCGCAGCGTGGTCCTGGACATGGGTGTACCGCCTTCGGCATACGGGGTGAGGAGTGCGGCCCGAGCGGTCCGCCGGGCCATGTCCGCCAAACTATGAGCCCGTTCGGGTGTCGGCAATGACATCTGATCCGCAGAAACCGACATCGCTCACTCGCACCGAACGACCGCCGCGCCAACCGCTGTACCGCCGTACCGACCGCCGCGTACCGACCGGCCTGCCGGTGGCCCGCCGCCACCGGTGCCCCAGGGGAGGACCCGTGCCGGGCACCGTCCGACGCCGTATCGTCATCGTGCTCTTCGACGGCGTCGACCTGCTCGACGTCACCGGGCCGCCGGAGGTGTTCTCGCTCGCCCTGCGCGAGACCGAGGAGGCCGCGGGCTACCGGGTCCTGCTGGCCGCCGCGGCCCTGACCCCCGTCACCACCGCCGCCGGGGTCCGTGTCCTGCCCGACCTCACCTTCGAGGAGGCCGCGGCGGGCGGCATCGACACACTCGTGGTCCCGGGCGCGGTGGAGGTCGACGACGAGCGCCGCGTCCATCCCGTCGTCGATCCAGGCCTGGTCGCCTGGGTCCGGACCCTCGCCGCTCGCGCGCACCGGATCGCCTCCGTGTGCGTGGGCGCGCACCTGCTCGCCGCCGCGGGGCTGCTCGACGGCAAGCGCGCCACCACCCACTGGTCGACCGCGCAGCGGCTGGCCGCCGACCATCCGGCGGTGACGGTGGACCCCGACCCGATCTTCATCCGCGAGGACAACGTGTGGACCGGGGCCGGGATCAGCGCCTGCCTCGACCTGTCCCTCGCCCTGATCGCCGACGACCTCGGCGAGGCGGTCGCCCTGCGGGTGGCCCGGCAGATGGTCATGTACCTCAAACGCCCCAGCGGCCAGAGCCAGTTCAGCGTCCCGCTGGAGCGGATCGCCGCCACCCGCCGCATCGAGGACCTGCGCCATCACATCCTGCGGCACCTCGCCGAACCGCTGACGGTCGTCGACCTCGCCGCGTACGCGCACGTCAGCGACCGGCACCTGACCCGGCTCTTCAAGACCGAGCTGGGCATGACCCCGCACGCCTACATCGAGTCGGTCCGGGTGGAGAAGGCCCGCCACGAACTGGAGTCGTCGGACGCCACCCTGGAGCGCATCGCGTCCGTCTGCGGCTTCGGCACGACGGACACCCTGGTCCGGGCGTTCCGCCGCCGTCTGGACACGACACCGACGGAGTACCGGCGCCGGTTCAGGGTGCCGGCCGCATCCCTGACGCCCTGACGCGCCTTCACGGGGTGCCGTACTGGCACCGTAGGGTCATGAACGCGACGGACACAACACCGGTACCGGCAGCGAAGAGCCCTCGACGGGACGGCCTCATGGCGTTGAGGAACATGGCATGCCGCTATCAGGCGGACGAAATTCCGCCCGAGGAACTGCCCATGCTCGCAGCCGAGTTGCTTGCGGAAGGGGTGGACACCCCGACGCTGTGCGAACTCGCGGGCCTGTCGCGCCGCGCGGACGTCCGGGACATCCGTGACACGTTCGAGCAGGCGGTGCGCGAGGCGGGAATCGGTTTCCCCGGGCGGGTCCTGGCACGACGTCACGCGATGCGGCGGATCGCGGCGAGGCTGGTCGACGGCGAGATCGCGGCCCTCGATCCGGCGGCGGACGACTGGGAGGACACGGAGACCGAGACCGCCGAGGAGCGGGCCTTCACGGCGCTGCTCCCCCCGTGCACCTGCTGCCTCGCCCACACGCTGGACACCGACCAGCGGACGTGGGAGGCCCGGCTGCGCCGTGCCGCTCTCGCCCTGATCGCGGCTCCGCCGACCGGCCCCTGCTGCCGACCCGCCCCCTGTGCGAAGCAGTGAATCGCTGCTTCACTTCTTGCATGCCCTACCGCCGCACGCCCGCCGTCCAGGCCCGGCTCGACGCCCAGCGCGCCGCGATCGTCGAGGCCGGTCTCCGGCTGCTCGCCGAGCACGGTCACGCCGGGTGCACCATGGCCGCCGTCGCCGGGCGGGCGGGCGTCGCGACCGGCAGTGTGTACCGCCACTTCGCCGGCAAGGCCGAGCTGTCGGTCGAGCTGTTCCGCACCGTCGTCGGCCGTGAGGTGGCCGCCGTGTCCGAGGCCGCCGCGCGGCCGTCGCACCGGACCGCCGCCGAGCGGGTGGTGGCGGTCATCGAGACCTTCGCGAGCCGCGCCCTGAAGGCGCCCCGGCTCGCCTACGCGCTGCTCGCCGAGCCGGTCGACCCGGCCGTCGACGCCGAACGCCTGGTGTTCCGGCGCGCCTTCCGTGACATCTTCGCCGAGCGGATCGCCGCCGGTGTCCGGAGCGGTGAACTGCCGCCCCAGGACGCGGTGCTCACCGCCTCCGCGCTGGTCGGCGCGGGCGCGGAGGCGCTGACCGGCCCCTTGACCGCCGGGTCCCCCGGACCCGGCACCGTGCCCGCCCTCGTCACCTTCACCCTGCGAGCCTTGGGAGTTCCCGATGCAGAACACGCATGAGGTCACGAACCAAGTTCCGCCGCTCACCGGTCACGACGTCTCCGCCGACCCCGCGCTCCTGGAGGCGCTGCGCCGCGAGGGCGCGGGCTGGGCCGAGTCCGAGGTCCGGGAACTGGGCGTCAAGGCCGGTGGCCACGAGGCGCAGGAATGGGGCCGGCTGGCCGAGCGGCACTCCCCCGTGCTGCACACCCACGACCGGTACGGCCACCGGATCGACGAGGTCGAGTTCCACCCGTACTGGCACGAGCTGATGACCGTGGCCGTCGAGCACGGGCTGCACGGCGCGCCGTGGGCCGACGGCCGGCCCGGCGCCCATGTGGCGCGCGCCGCGAAGACCTTCGTGTGGGCACAGGTGGACGCGGGGCACCTGTGCCCGGTCTCGATGACGTACGCGGCGGTGCCCGCGCTGCGCGCCGAGCCGGAGCTGGCCGCGGTGTACGAGCCGCTGCTGACCTCCCCGTCGTACGACTTCGGCCTGCGCGTCCCCACCGGGAAGCGCGGCCTCATCGCCGGCATGTCGATGACCGAGAAGCAGGGCGGTTCGGACGTGCGGGCCAACACCACCCGCGCGGTGCCGACGGGCGAGGCGGGCGAGTACGCGCTGACCGGGCACAAGTGGTTCACCTCGGCGCCGATGTCGGACGTGTTCCTGACGCTGGCCCAGGCGCCCGGCGGGCTGTCCTGCTTCCTGCTGCCGCGGGTGCTGCCGGACGGCTCGCGCAACGCGATCCGTCTCCAGCGGCTCAAGGACAAACTCGGCAACCGTTCCAACGCCTCCGGCGAGATCGAGTACGCGGGTGCCCTCGGCCGGCTGGTCGGCGAGGAGGGCCGGGGCGTCGCCACCATCATCCGCATGGTGAACATGACCCGGCTCGACTGCGCGCTGTCCTCCGCGTCCGGGATGCGGCTCGGTCTCGTCCACGCCGTGCACCACGCCACCCACCGCCGCGCGTTCGGCGCCCGGCTGATCGACCAGCCGCTGATGACGAACGTGCTGGCGGACCTGGCGGTCGAGGCGGAGGCCGCGACGATCGCCGCGATGCGGCTCGCGGGCGCGGTGGACCGGGCGGCGGCGGGCGACGCCGGGGAGGACCAGCTGCGCCGTCTGGCGCTCGCGGTCACCAAGTACTGGGTGTGCAAGCGGGCGCCCGCGCACGCGGCCGAGGCCCTGGAGTGCCTGGGCGGCAACGGTTTCGTCGAGGACTCGGGCCTGCCCCGGCTGTACCGCGAGGCGCCGCTGCCGTCGATCTGGGAGGGCTCCGGCAACGTCGCCGCGCTCGACGTGCTGCGTGCCATGGCCCGGCAGCCCGTCGCTGTGGAGGCGTTCTTCGCCGAGGTGGATCTGGCGGCCGGCGCCGACCGGCGGCTGGACGCCGCCGTCGCGCGGCTGCGCAAGGAGCTGGCCGAACTCGGCGATCCGGAGGCGCTCCAGTTCCGGGCCCGCCGGCTGGTGGAGCGTCTGGCCCTGCTCTTCCAGGGCTCCTTGCTCGTCCGGTACGGCCATCCGGCGGTCGCCGACGCGTTCTGCGCCTCCCGGCTCGACGCCGACGGGGGCCTCGCCTTCGGCACCCTGCCGACGGGCCTGGACACGGCGGCGATCGTCGAACGGGGCGCGCCCGGCTATCCGGCCGCCTGACGCACACCCCCGCACACCCCTCGCGCCCGGCGTACGCGCCGGGCGCACCGGGCCGGTACACGTCCGCGGGCCCGTCCCGTGCCGCCGTACCCGAGCCCCCCCGCTCCCCTGGGGCCCCGGGGCGCCGGCGAACCCGTGGGCGCACCGTGGCTCCGACCCGCCCGGCGTGGCAGGGTGGCGGCCGGCGGCGGTTCCTCCCGATGCCGCCATGTTCCCAGGGCCACCGGTGCCGTGCGGGCGACCGGTGCCACCGGCGAGACGGAGGTGTCCGTGAGCGGGCGATCCATCCACGACGTACTGGACGACGGCGCGCTGCGCCTCGCGGACCGGGTGATCGCCTGGCGCCGCCATCTGCACCGGCATCCCGAACTGTCCAACCGGGAGGAGAAGACGGCCGCGTTCGTGGCGGAGCACCTGCGCGCGCTCGGGCTGGACGAGGTGCGCACGGGGATCGCGGGGCACGGCGTGGTCGGGGTGCTGCGGGGCGGGCGGCCGGGGTCGCGCACGATCGCGTTGCGGGCGGACATCGACGCGCTGCCGGTGCCGGACCGGTGCGGGGCGGACTTCGCCTCGGAGGCCGTCGACACCACGTACCCGGGCGGCCCGTTCCCGGTCTCGCACGCCTGCGGGCACGACTGTCACACGGCGATGCTGATGGGCGCGGCGACAGTGCTCGCCGAGGCCCGCGCGGAACTGCCCGGCACGGTCCTGTTCGTCTTCCAGCCGGCCGAGGAGGGGCCACCGGTCACGGAGGAGGGCGGGGCGCGGGCGATGGTGGCGGAGGGCGCGTTCGCCGAGCCGGTGCCGACCATGGTGTTCGGGATGCACGTCACCCCGTACCCCAAGGGCCACGTGGGCTACCTCTCCGGCAACCAGTACGCCGCCTCCCTGCTGGTCCGGATCACCGTCACCGGCCGTCAGGTGCACGGCTCCACGCCGTGGCAGGGGATCGACCCGATGCCCGCGGCGGGCGCGATCCTCACCGGGATCGGGCAGCTCTACCGTCAGGTGTCCGCGTTCGATCCGGTCACCGTGACCATCGGCCACATCGAGGACGTCGGGCGCTTCAACATCATCGGCGAGACCGTCACGCTGTGGGGCACGGTCCGCTGCGCGGACGAGTCCGGCATGGCGGAGGTACGCCGGCGGCTGGCGACGCTGGCCGGGCACACGGCCGCCGCGTACCAGGCCACGGCCCGAGTGGACTACCTCCAGCCGGTGCCACCGGTGCGCAACGGCGCGGCGTGGGTGGCCGCCGGTCTGCCGACCTTCCGCCGGGTGGTGGGCGCCGAGCGCGTGGTGGAGACCGTCCCGTCGCTCGGCTACGACGACGTGTCCGAGTTCATCGACCGGTTCGGCGGGCTGTACGTGACGCTCGGCGTCCAGGACGCGGCCCTGGACGAACGGGGTCTGCCGGTCCCGCTCGCGGGCGGACGCGGTCTGGTCACCAACCACCATCCTGGGTTCTACGCCGACGACGACACCCTGGTGACGGGGGTACGGCTGCACGCACACGTCGCGTACGACCATCTCACGGGCGCGCTCGCCCCGGACCGGGCGGAAGCCCGATGATCACCCGTTCGTGAGTTTTCCGCGCACGCCGTACGCGCCGCCCGCCACGCTGGGCCCGACCACCCGAGGACGAGCGCGCACGGGCGCGGGAACGGGGAACGGCGTTGACATCGCAGAGCGGCGGCACGGCAGCAGGGGAAGGCCGGGCGGGCGGCGCGGCGCGGGAGGGCACGGACGACGGGGCGGTGCTGCTGGTCGCGGGGCTCGCCGACCTGGCGGTGAGTACCCTGGGGACGGCCGCGGGAGCGCTCCGGGGGCTGTTGCGGCGCTCGGACACGGGCCGGCTCGTCGAGGACGCCGAGCAGGATCTGCGGGCGCGCGGGCGGCTCGCGCTCGACCGGTACGCGGCGGTGCCGCCGGCTCATCTGGAGGTGCTGGCGCAGCACGTGCTGGAGCGGCGGTCGCGGGCCGATGGCTGAGGTCTGGGACCCGGCGGCGTTCAAGATCCGGGTCGACGAGGTGCTGGGCCGGTTCGTCGCCCGGGAGGCCGACGCGCTGGCCGCCGTCGACGCGGACCTCGGGCCGGTGGCCGGGGAGCTGGAGGCGGCGGTCGCGCACGGCAAGCGGCTGCGGGCCGCGTTCTGTTATTGGGGCTGGCGGGGCGGCGGGCAGCCGGACAGCGACGCGCTGGTCCGGGCGGCGGCCGCCGTCGAGTTGGTGCACGCGGCCGCGGTCGTGCACGACGACCTGATCGACGGCAGTCCGCTGCGGCACGGGCGGCCCACCGCGCACCGGGCGCTGCGCTCCGCCGTCCCGGGGCATCCGCGGCCCGCCGGGGCCGCCCGCTCGCTGGCCATGCTGGTGGGTGATCTGCTGATGGCGCTGGCCGGGCAGTTGTTCGTGGAGAGCGGGCTGCCCGCCGCGTATCTGGGGCGGGCCCGGCCGTTGTGGGCGGCGCTCGCGCGGGAGCTGATCGCGGGCGAGTGCCTGGAGGTCCTGCACACGGGCGGGGTGCCGGACACGGCGGTCTCGCTGAAGGTGATCCGCTACAAGACGGCCAAGTACACCGTCGAACAGCCGCTGTTGATCGGCGGGGCCCTGGCCGGGGCCGCGGCGCGGCTGGGCGAGGGCTACTCGGCGTACGGGCTGCCGCTCGGCGAGGCGTTCCAGCTGCGGGACGACCTGCTCGGGCTGTTCGGCGACCCGGCGGACACCGGCAAGGCCGGCGCCGACGACCTGCGCGGGCGGCGGCCGACCGCGCTGCTCGCGGAGGCCTGGCGGCTCACGGACGCGGCCGGACGCGCGCGGCTGCGCGCCCTCCTGGACGGGAGCGGGGACGGGGACGGATCCGAGGGCGGCGATCTGGACGAGGTGCGGGAGCTGATGCGTCGCGTACGGGCTCCGGAACGGGTGGAGGCCATGATCGCCGCGCGGGTGGCGGAGGCGCTGCGCGTCCTCGACGAGCTCGACGCGCCCCCGGCCACCGTCGCCGCCCTCACCTCGCTCGCTCACGCCGCGTCGGCCCGGGCGTCCTGACCGCCCCGACCCCCGCCGTACCGCACCCGCGCCGTCCCGGGCGCGCACCGCTTCGCCGTACCCCCCGCACTCTCCTCCCCCTCACGGATGCTCGTCGAAGGAGCCCGCATGATCCCCACCGAGGCGTCGATGGACGCCCTGCGCCAGACCGGCGACGAACTCGCCGACGCCACCGTCGCCACGCTCTTCGAGCGCGGGGAGGTCGGCCGGTTCAACACCCTGATGCGGTACGTGTCCACGGTGGGCGCTCCGCTGCCGGACGGGCTGCCGGACGTGGCCCGCGAATACCTGCACGCCACGAGCTCCGCGCCGGACTGGGTGGACTGGGGCGAGATGGAGAAGGCCCGGCTCTTCTTCACCGACAACGACGTGCACATCACCACCGCGCTGTCCTTCGCCTCCATGCCCGCCTGCTATCTCGTGCCGCACGTGGCGCAGCTGCTCACGACGACGCACGGTCTGAAGTACCCCTCGAAGCGGATGGCGGAGACCGGCCAGTTCACGCTCTATCTGATGCGGCCGGACGCCTTCGAGGCCGGCAGCCGGTTCGTCCCGGCGGCGCAGAAGGTGCGGCTGCTGCACGCCGCGATCCGGCATCATCTGCTGCGCGAGGACCGCTGGGACACGGCGGCGCTGGGCGTGCCGATCTGCCAGGAGGACATGATCGGCGGGCAGATGTTCTTCTCGATGCTGGTCCTGGACAGTCTGCACCGGCTCGGCGTCCACATGTCCAACGAAGGCGCCGAGGCCTACTACTACGCCTGGCGGGTGGTGGGGGCCATGCTCGGCGTCGACCAGGAGGCGGTCCCGCGGACCCTGGAGGAGGCGCGCGCCTTCCTCGATCTGTACATGATCCGGCACATGGGGCCCTCGGACGACGGGGCGCTGCTCACGCGGCAGCTCATCGACCTGTACGAGGAGGTGGTGCCGGGCACCTTCTTCGACCCGATCGTCTCCTCGCTGATCCGCCACCTCGTGGGCGACACGTGCGCCGACTGGCTCCAGGTGCCCCGTACCACCTGGGACACGGTGGTCAAGGCGGTGCCGCATCTGCTCGGGGTCCTGGAGACGGTCGAGGACCGCTCCCCGATGGGGGCGTGGCTGCTGGACCGGCTCGGGCATCTGACCACGGTCTTCGAGCTGTCGTCGCTGACCCGTGGCCGTGTCATGCACTACGCGGTCCCGGAGCATCTGAAGAAGGACTACGGGGTCTGCTCCGCGGTGTCCCCGAAGCACCGGTGGACCCCGCCGCCCGCCGTCCTGAGGCCTTAGCCGCCACGGCCCGGCGCCGGGGGCCGAGTCGGCGTCGCGTCGGGGGCGGGGCGGCCCCGAGTTGCGGGACGCGCGCCAGGCGCAAGGCTATGGGTACCGGTCCGCGCAGCCCGCTGGGAGACACGATGCAGGAGCCCGCACCCCACGACCTCGACGCCCTCGCCGACGAGCACCTGAGGAAGGCGCGTGCCGCTTCGCACGGACGCAGCGCCCATCTGGTGATGCACGACGGGGTGCTCCGGCAGAGTGTCATCGCCCTGGTCTCGGGCACGGCCCTCGACGAGCACAACGCGCCGCCGGCGGCGAGCCTCCAGGTACTGCGGGGCCGGGTGCGGCTCACGGCTGCGGGCCGGTCCGAGGAGCTGAGGGCCGGCCAGCTCCAGATGATCCCGAAGGAACGGCACGGGCTCGCCGCTCTCGACGACGCCGTGGTCCTGCTGACCGCCGTCAACGACTGACGGTCCGGTGACCGGCCGTGTCCGGGGGCGCCGGGTGCCGTACGGGCGCGGACCGGAGCGGCTCACTCCACCCGGTGCAGGTCCTCCGCGTAGTACACGATCGCCGAGCGGTACCGCTGTACGGACGGGTCCTCGCTGCTCTCCACGAGCAGCCGCAGCAGCGTCCGGACCGAGTCGTGGGCCTTTCCGGCGTTGAAGAGGGCCATGGCGAGGAAGGCGCGCAGGGCACCGTCCTCGGGAAACTCCTCGGCGCCCCGCCGTAGGGTGGCGACGGCGTCCTCGTACCGTCCGAGCACCCGGTAGGTGCTGCCGAGGCCGAGGAACGCGCCGCCTCGGTCCTCGGCGCCGAGGGCGTCCGGTCCGGCGGCGAGGGCGCGTTCGTAGTACGGGACGGCATCGGCCTCCAGACCGAGGACGTCGTGCGCCCACGCGGTCTGGTAGGCGATCTCGGCATCGTCGGGGTGGCGGTCGGCGAGCGCGACCAGAAGATCGCGGGCCTCCTCGCGGCGGCCCGCCGTGCGCAGGGCGACGGCCTCGGTCAGTCGGATGTCCCGGGAGTCGGCGTTCATGCGGCCATCGTCGCAGGCCGCCGGGGGCGCGGTGGCGGGGAGGGGTCGGGGAGAGCTCTTCGCGGCACCGGCCGGCCCACAGCGTGAGGGCGTCGTTTGTGGCGTCCGGGCCCATAGGGGGCGGTCGAACGCCGCTCTACTCTCCGGCGCAACCCCCACTGTCCGAGCCGCACGGGAGTCCTCATGCGTCCCCTTCGCGCCACCCGTCCCACCCGTTCCCTCCGTTCCGTACGACCACGGCGGCCGCGCCGCCGGCCCGCGGCCCTGCTCCTCGCGGCCGCCGGCGCCCTGTTCTCGCTCGCCCTGCCCGCGTCCCCCGTCTCGGCGGCAGCCGCCCCGGCCCCGGCCCCGGGGGCGCTCACGCCGGTGGCGGGCGCGCTCACCCCGTACGACATCAGCACGGTGTACACGGCCGGAGTGTCCTCCGGCGGCTATATGGCGACGCAGCTGCACGTGGCCTACTCCGGGACCGTCTCCGGTTCGGCGGCCTTCGCCTCCGGCCCGTACGACTGCGCGCAGGGCATGCTGGCCACCGCGCTCAACGCCTGCATGGACACCCTCCAGGACCTCCGGCTCGCCCAGCTGGAGCAGGCGACCCGCGACCGGGCGGCGCAGGGGCTGGTGGACCCGGTGGCGAACCTCGCGGACGATCCGGTGTACGTGTTCAGCGGGACGCGGGACACGACGGTGCGCCAGCCCGTCGCGACGGCGCTCGCCGACTACTACACGCACTTCGGCGCGCGGGTGCGCTACAACCGGACGACGGCCGCCGGGCACGCCTGGATCAGCCCGCTGGGCCCCAACTCCTGTGCGGTGACGCAGAGTCCGTTCCTCAACGACTGCGGCTTCGACGCCGAGGCCGAGATGCTCGGCCATCTGATGGGCCCGGTGTCCGCGCCCGCCGCGCAGCCCTCGGGCTCGCTGATCCGGTTCGACCAGAACGCGTACGCGCCGGGCGGCTCGGCCGCCGCGCTGTCGATGGGCGACGACGGCTTCGCGTACGTCCCGGCATCCTGCGCGGGTGGCGCGAAGTGCAGGCTGATGGTGGCCCTGCACGGCTGCAAGCAGGGGTACGCGTACCAGGGCTTCGGGACCCGGTTCGTGGAGGGCGCCCATCTCAACGAGTACGCGGACACCAACGGCATGATCGTGCTGTATCCGCAGGCGGCGCCGACCGCGACCCTGGAGAACCCCAACGGCTGCTGGAACTGGTGGGGTTACCTCGGCGACAGCGCCTACGCACGGCACGGCGGCAAGCAGATCGAGACCGTGATGCGGATGATCGGGGCGCTGCGCGGCAGCACTCCCCCTCCCACCGGCGGCACCTCGGTGACCCTGCCGAGCGTCGACGCGCAGGACGGCTACGTGAAGGCGGCGGCCGACGGCTCGGGCGCGGCGGTCGGCACGCTGGAGGACCTGTACGGCCTCGCGCTCGGCCGGGGCACGGACGGCAAGGTGAACCGGACCCTGCTGTCCTTCGACACCTCCCGGATCCCGGCGGGCAAGGAGATCACCCGGGCCTATCTGACGGTGGACCGGTCGAGCGGGGCGGGCGATCCCTGGGCGTCGCCTGCGGGCAACCGGCTGCTGGTGGACGTCCGTTCGGGCTGCTTCGGCGGGTGTGCGGTGGAGCCCGCCGACTGGGCGGCGCCCGCGACGGCGGCGGGCGCGGCGGAGTTCGGCCCGTTCTTCTCGGGCCGTGCGGTGTCGGGCGATCTGTCCGCGGCGGCCCTGGCCGCGCTGAACCGGGGCGGGACGACGCAGATGCGGCTCGGCTTCGCCGCGGCGCCGCCCTCGATCGCGTACCTGTTCGTCAATCAGAGCGCGCCGGTGACGCTGACCGTCGAGTACCGCTGACCGGACACGACGCAGGGAGACACATGCGTTCAGCGAGGGACTTCGGGGAGTTCCTCGCCCGTCTCCAGCAGGCTCTTGAGGCTGGAGACCAGGGCCGGCCAGCCCTCGCCGACGAGGCCGCGGATGGTGCCCGAGGCCTTGAGGTCGTCGTGGACGACGGTGAGCTTCACCATGTCCCCGGCCGGCTCGATCTCGTACGTCACCTTGGACCGCCCCTCCTCGACGAGGCGGATGTACAGGTCGTCGTCGATGCCGACCGCGTGCGCCCATTCGGGGGTGAAGGTGTGCCAGGTGTACGACAGACGCCGGCCGGGTTCGGCGACGAGGACGACCTGCGCGGGGTCGGAGGTGGTCCGTCCGCCCTCCTCCCAGACCATGGGCGAGCCGGTGATCCAGTCCGTCACGAAGGTCACGCCCCAGTAGCGCCGGGTGAGGTCCGGGTCGGTGAGGGCCCGCCACAGCTCCTCGGGCGTGGTGCGGATGTACGCGCTGTACACGTACGCGCTGCTGTCCAGGGTGTCGGTGTCCATCGGAGCCTGCTCCATTGCTGACGTCGTCGGCGCGGGCACGGGCGTCCGCGCCGCTCAGGTTCGGAGGGCCGCGGCCACCAGCCCCTCGATCTCCTTCCTCACCTCGGCGCGGCCGCTCGCCGCGTCCGGCGCGGCGACCACCCGGTCCAGGACCAGTCCGTCCACGCACGCGAGCAGCGTCAGCGTGCGGGCGTCGGGGTCCTCGACGCCGCGGGCGGCCAGGAAGTCCCGGACGACCTCGCGGCCCCGGTTCTCCCTCGGCACCAGGATGTCCCTCAGTTCGGGGTCTCGCACGCTCTCCAGGACACAGGCGTAGCGGGCGAGTGAGCGGCGCCGCCCCTCGCCGCCGGTCCGGGCGGCGACCAGGAGGGTCAGCCCCTGGACGAGATCGGCCGGGGTGCGGGGCGGAGGCGTGTGCGCGGCGGCGGTGCGCAGCTCGTCCTGGTCGCGTTCGACGAGCCGGCGGACGAGCGCGGTGAGCAGGGCGGAACGGGTGCGGAAGTAGGCGGAGGTGGTCCCGGCGGGCAGGCCGGCGGCGGCGTCGACGGCCCGGTGGGTCAGACCGCGCATGCCGGCGTCGGCGAGGACGTCGAGGGCGGCGTCGGCGAGGAGGGTGCGGCGGGAGCCGGTGGAGGGTGGAGTCACCCCCTCTTTCTACACCTGTAGAAGGAAGGTCTACGCTTCTACAGATGTAGAAGCCGCGGGGTCCGAGGCCCGCGGGACGAGGGAAGGGGCACGGAATGGGACGGAACGCCGTCGTCGTCGGCGCCGGAATCGGCGGACTCGCCGCCGCCATCGGACTCCGGCGGACCGGCTGGGAAGTGACGGTCGTGGACCGCTCCCCGACCCTCGATGACGCCGGGGCCGGTATCTCGCTCGCCGCCAACGGCATCCGCGCCCTCGACGCGTTGGGGGTCGGCGCGGCCGTACGGGCCGCCGGGCGCGGCCAGTACACGGGAGGCACCCGCACGCCGAACGGCTCCTGGCTGGCACGGATGGACGGGGCCGCCCTGGAACGCGCCCTCGGCTCCCCCATCGTGGGCATCCCGCGCGCCGAGTTGCACCGGCTGCTGCGTTCGGCGCTCGCTCCGGGGACGGTACGGACGGGAGTGACGGCCACCGCGACCGAACCACTGCCGGACGGGCGGGTCCGGGTGACACTGACCGCGGGGGATGCGGGGGATCCGGGGACCACGGGAGCCGCGCGGGCGGAAGCGGCTCCGGTCGAGGCCGGTCCGGTGCGGGCAGATCCACTGGAGGCGGATCTGGTGGTCGCCGCCGACGGGATCGGGAGCCGGCTGCGGACCGCCCTGTTCCCCGGGCATCCCGGCCCGGCGTACAGCGGCTCGACCGTGCTGCGGGCCGTCACCGACCGCCCGCTGGACCTCCGTACCGACTTCGAGATCACCTGGGGACACGGGGCGGAGTTCGGGCACATCGCGTTCACTGACGGGCGCGCCGAGTGGCACGCCGTCCTCAACTCCCCCGCCGGGCTGCGCCACCCGGATCCGCTCGCGGTGCTGCGGCGGCGCTTCGCCGGCTGGCACGAGCCGATTCCGGCGCTGCTCGCCGCGACCCGCCCCGAGGACGTCCTCCACCACGACATCGCGGAACTGGTCGCCCCGCTCCCGTCCTACGTCCGCGGCCGCGTGGCGCTCCTCGGCGACGCCGCCCACGCCATGACCCCTAACCTCGGCCAGGGCGCCTGTCAGGCACTGGAGGACGCGGTCGTCCTCGCGGCCGAACTGGACGGTACGGCGGACGTGGACGCGGCACTCGCCCGCTACGACGCCGTACGCCGCCCGCGTGCCACCGCCGTCGCCGCGGCGGCCCGGCAGGCGGGCCGAATGGGTCAACGGCTCGCGCACCCCCTCGCCGTACCCCTGCGCAACACGCTCCTCCGACTCGCCCCGTCCGGCACGGCGGTCCGCATGATCCTGCGTCACACCTCCTGGACCCCGCCCCTCACCAGGTCTTTCGCGGCCGAACAGGCGTGACCGAAGCCCCCTGTCCGACTGCTACGTTGTCCGGATGTCTCTCAAGCACGCGGTCCTGGCGGCCCTCTTGGAGGGCGAGGCGTCCGGCTACGACCTGGCCAAGCTCTTCGACGTGTCCGTGGCCAACTTCTGGGCGGCCACGCCGCAGCAGCTCTACCGCGAGCTGGACCGGCTGTCCGAGGCCGGCCTCATCGCCGCCCGGGTGGTGCGGCAGGAACGGCGCCCCAACAAGCGGGTGTTCACCCTCACCGAGGCCGGTCACCGGGACCTCGTCGCGTACACGGCCGGCCCGCCGAAGCCGTCGGCGGTCCGCGACGAACTGATGGTGCAGGTGCAGGCGTGCGACGAGGGCGACGCGGCGGCCGTACGCGCGCATGTGCGGGAGCGGATGGAGACGGCCCGGGCCAAACTCGCCCGGTACCAGGCGATGCGGGAGCGAATGCTGGAGGGCCGGGACGAGGCCGCGTACCTGCGGGAGACCGAGCGGGTCGGGCCGTACCTGACACTGTTGCGCGGCATGGCCTTCGAGGAGGAGAACGTGCGCTGGGGCGAGCGGACCCTGGCGGTCCTCGCGGAGCGCGCGGACCGGCGACCGGTCGAGGCGGACCAGGCCGCCAGGTAGGGGCTCGTACCTCGGGCCGGAGACCGGGCCCAGGAGGACATGCCGTGGGCGGTGTCCCGCTGGCTGGACGGCGAGGTGGCGACCGTCGAGGCACTGGCCCATTCGTCCGAGGCGCCGGCCAACTGGCCGGGTTTCTTACCGCCCTCCAACGGTTCACGCCCGAGGAGACGCCCTGGCGAACTCCTGCTCGCCGGCGAAGGACCCTACTCAGGGCAGGCCTACTGCGTCGCCCTCGTCTTCTTCCGCGAGTTCATCGACCAGCTCCGTGTTTTCGCTGATGAGAGTGCCGGACACTACGCGGCACGGAAGCGGTGACGCCACACTCGGCAAGGTGACACCAGATCGAAGGAAGCCACCGCCGCGGAGCCCGGAACTGTCCGGACAGGCGAGGAAATCCCGTGTACCGAGAAGGGGGGACGCTGCCGAGTGCCGTCTGCCGGGTAGGGCCGTCCGGCTCTGCCGCGCCGCCACGGGCCTCCGGTAACGTCCCGGCGCATGGACATCGGTGACCTCGTCGAGGACTTCACGCTTCCGGACGAGACCGGTCGCCCCCGCTCTCTCCGGGAACTGCTGGCCGAGGGGCCGGTGGTCCTCTTCTTCTATCCGGCGGCCCTCACCCCCGGCTGTACCGCCGAGGCGTGTCATTTCCGCGATCTCGACGCGGAGTTCCGGGCGGTCGGCGCCCGGCCGGTGGGCATCAGCGCGGACGAGGTGGCGCGGCAGCAGGAGTTCGCCGGCCGGTACGACTTCGGCTTCCCGCTCCTGTCCGATCCGTCCGGGGAGATCCGCGAGCGGTTCGGGGTGCGGCGCGGCTTCGCGCTCGCGCCGACGAAGCGTGTGACCTTCGTCATCGGCACGGACCGCCGGGTGCTCGGCGTCGTACACAGCGAGCTGCGGATGAGCGTCCACGCGGACCGGGCGCTGGCCGTACTGCGGGCGGCCCGTGGCCTCTGACCAGGCACGAAGAGCTCTCCCGAGCGGCGCTCCGGGGCCCCGCCGTAAGACACCCCCCTAAATACGAATGCGAAATACGACTTTGATAGCGTCTGAGCGTGCGGTTGACGAAGTTCACCGACCTGGCGCTGCGTGCCGTGATGCGTCTGGCGGTCTCCGAGCAGGACAGCTACCCCACCACCCGAGAGGTGGCGGAGTCCATGGCCGTGCCCTACGCCCACATGGCGAAGGTCGTCACGCGACTCCAGCACCTGGGCGTGATCGAGGCGCGGCGGGGGCGGGGAGGTGGCCTGGCCCTCACCGAGCTGGGGCGGCAGTCGTCGATGGGCTGGCTGGCCCGGACCCTGGAGGGCGACGAGGAAGTCGTCGCCTGCGAGGGTGACCCGCCGTGCCCGCTGCGGACGGCCTGCCGGCTGCGCGGCGTACTGCGCCAGGCACAGGAGGCGTTCTACCGCACGCTCGATCCGCTGACCGTCGCGGACCTGGTCGGATCGCCGACCGGCCCGGTGCTCCTCACCTTGTCCACCGGACCCCGCGACCCCTGATCCGCCACCCCCTTAAGCTCGCGCGCCCCGCGCGCGGGTTCCCGCAGGTCTAAATACGTAGATCATCTACCAGAATTGGAGTCGCCATGCTTTCCGAGCAGGCAGCCCCGGTCATCCGCGCCACCCTCCCCGCCGTCGGCGGGGCGCTCGACGAGATCACCACGCGCTTCTACGCGGGGATGTTCGAGGCCCACCCCGAGCTGCTGCGGGACCTCTTCAACCGGGGCAACCAGGCTGCGGGCGACCAGGCCAAGGCCCTGGCGGGCTCCATAGCCGCCTTCGCCGTGGCGCTCCTGGAGAACCCGGACACCCGGCCGGACGTCATGCTGTCGCGCATCGCGCACAAGCACGCCTCCCTCGGCGTCACCGCCGACCAGTACAAGATCGTCCACGAGCACCTGTTCGCCGCCATCGTGGAGGTCCTCGGCGAGGCCGTGACGCCCGAGGTCGCCCAGGCCTGGGACGAGGTCTACTGGCTGATGGCCAACGCCCTCATCGCCATCGAGGCCCGGCTCTACCAGGAGCAGGGCGTCGAGGCCGGCCAGGTGTGGCACCAGATGGAGATCGCCGGCCGCCACGAGGAGACCGCCGACATCGTCTCCTTCACCCTGCGCCACCCCGACGGCCACCCGGTGTCCGCGTTCCGTCCCGGCCAGTACGTCAGCGTCCAGGTCGAGCTGCCGGACGGCGCCCATCAGATCCGCCAGTACAGCCTGTCCAACGCCCCCGGCCGCCCCGAGTGGCGGATCACCGTCAAGCGCGTCGAGGGCGACCCGGCCGGCGAGGTCTCGTCCTGGCTGCACGAGAACGGCAAGGTCGGCACCCCGGTCAACGTCTCGATCCCGTTCGGCGACCTGGTCCTGCCGGAGGGCGAAGGCCCGCTGCTGCTCGCCTCGGCCGGCATCGGCTCCACCCCGATGATCGCCATGCTCGACCACCTCGTCGAGACGGGTTCGACCCGCCCGGTGACCGTCGTCCACGCCGACCGCTCGCCGCTGTCGCACGCGCACGCCGAGGAGCTGCGCCGGCTCGTCGACGCTCTCCCCCAGGGCGCGCTGCAGCTCTGGTACGAGGCTCCGGGCGAGTCCGGCGCCCACGAGGGCCGGGCCGACGTCAGCACGCTCGACCTGCCCGAGGGCGTCCACGCCTACCTGTGCGGCCCACTGCCCTTCATGCGCGTCGTGCGCGGCGACCTGATCGGCCGCGGCGTCGCCGCCGCCGACGTCCACTACGAGGTGTTCGGCCCCGACCTGTGGCTGGGTGCCGCGGCCTGACGGTCGGCTCTGCCTGTGATCCGCAGCATCATGGCGTTATCCGTCCGGATATTGCATAGTGATGCTGCGGATTCACCTCATTATCAGCAGCGGGAGTGGGCAATGGGCACGGCGCACGAGGCGGTGCGGGGGACGGCGGGCACGGTCCGCGGACTCGCCCTCGACATCGGCAGCTCCCGCACCCGGGTGTGGGCACCCGGCGCGGGTGTGCTCGCGGACGTGCCGAGCGGCCCGGTCCTGCGCGGCCGGCTGACGGACGCCAGCCCGCACCAGCGACTGCTGCGGAAAATCGCCGACTCGGCTTTCGGCGGGGCGGCGGAGGACACCGTCGTCATGCTGTGCCATCCCGTGCTCGCCGATCCCGAGCAGCGGGAGGCGGCCCGCCGGATGGTGGCCGGACTGGGCCCGACCCGGGTCGTGTCGGTGGACAGCGCCCGGGCCGCCGCGGCCTACGCGGCTCCCACGAACGGCGGCCCGCTGCTGGTCGTCGACCTGGGCGCGGCGCTGACCGAGGTGACACTCCTGGTCGACGGCCTCGTCCAGGACGCCCGGCTCGCCGAGGTCGGCCTCGACGACCTGCCCGAGAGGGACGGCGGACCGACCGCCGCCGTGGTCGACACGGCCACGGACATGGTGATGGACCTGTGGCGCCGGGACGGCACCGGTGCCGTGCTCGGGGCGCTGCGCCGGGGTGTGCTGATCACCGGCGGCGGCGCGCTGCGCATGGACCTGACCGGCCGCCTCGCCCTGCGACTCGGGGTCCGGCTGCGTCTCGCCAACGACCCGGCGACCAGCACCGTTCGCGGCGCGGGCCTGCTGCTCTCCTCGACCCTGCGCCACCCGACCGCGCCCCGGCACCGCGTCGCGTACTGAGCGGATCCCGACTCCGGTTCGCGTACGGAGGCGACTCCGACACCACCCCGTGTACGGAGCGGACCCCGGCCACAGCGCCTCGACGGACTCGTACCGTCATCTCCGGTCACCGTCACCGGCGCGCGACGGTGCGCGCCTCGATCCCGGCCGCGCGCAGGGCGTCCACGAGCCGCGCCACCTCGGGCAGCGTGCCGCCCGTGTACCGGCCCGCCCGGATGTCCCCGAGGGCCGTCCTGGCTTCGGCGAGGCCCAGGCTCTGCTCGGCCCGGAGCACCTTCATGACCGTCACCGCCCGCCCTTCGGCCTCCCCCGTCAGCTCGACACCCGCCGGACCGTGCACACCATGGTCGAGGAGGCGAGCGCGCAGGTCGTCCGGGGTGTCCCCGCGGCCGCACGCCAAGACCGGGCCACAGGCCGGGCAGTCCGTCTCCACGCTCCACTCCAGGTGCCCATACACCAGGCTCTGCCCTGCCGCGGCCTCCACCTCGGCCCCACAGCCCATACAGGCCATGGCGAACCGCACGTGATCCCCGACGATGTCCCGGTCCATGCGTCCTCCCCCCTCCCGCCGGTCAGAACGTGCGGCACCACGCGGGCGTGCCATTCTGCCCCGGTGATTCCGAGCGATCCGACGGCCGGCGTCGAACTCCGCCCTCCGCGCTACCGGTTTCCCCAGGTCCGGGATGATATGTACGACGACAACTGACTGGTCGTCGGCGGGACGGTGCGGGCCTCTCGTTCACCGAGCCGGTCCTGGCCCTCGGCCTCGCCGGGCGTGACGAGGGGGGAGGTAGATACGGATGGCCACGGCCGCCCTGCATACCGCGGCCGACTGCTGGGACCGTGCTCTGGCCGCCTTCCCTGATCGCTGACCGGCGGCCCGGAACGTGTCCGCCCGCCACCCCTCTCCGGGTGGCGGGCGGACGCGCGGCCGGTACGGCCGCGGATCAGCAGCTCATGGTCCAGGTGTGGGAGTCGCCCCGGTCGTTGGCGACACTGTTCGAGCTGACCTCCTGGCCGGGGGCGAGGCAGATGGTCACGGAACCGCCCTGCCAGGCCGACGAGTAGACCTTGACGTGGTCCTTGACGCCGGCCCCGGAGATGCCGTGATTGGCCCAGGGCGAGTCGTCGTCGGCGATCCAGCTCTCCCACCAGCCGTCGTCGCCGCTCCAGTTGGCACGCTGTCCGCCGAATTTGGTCTTCTCCCAGACTCAGAAGTGACCGGACGGACAGTCGGCGGCGCCGGCCGGCGCGGCCAGGGTGAGTGCCCCGGCGAGGGCGAGAACGGCGGCGATCGTGAGGCCGAGGAACTTCTTCATGACGGATCCTTGCCTTTCTTCCCGGTAGGCGGCGCGGACAGCTCCGCGGCTCGCCTCAGTGCGTGGCTGCGCATCTCCTCGTAGGTGTCGACCTGGTCGCGGTGGAGGGTGCGGACGGTGGCCATCTCCGCGGGTTCGAGCCGGGCCCGTACGTCGGCCAGCCCGCTCTCGCGGCTGCACCGGTCGGCCACGGCCGGATCGGGCCGGCCCTCGCGCGGTCCGCCGGCGGGCGCGGCGCAGCGGGTCCAGCGGTCGAGCGCGGCACGGTGGGCGGGATCCTCCTTCATCCGGTCATGGGCCTCGGCCCGGAGGTTGTCGACGGTGACCTGGGCGCGGAACCAGCGGGTCTGGTCTCCGTAGAGGCGGGCGCGGGCCCGGGCGGTGCAGCCGTCGCTGTTGGCGGTGACGGTGAGGCCGGTGGCGAGGGTCAAGGAAAGTTCGCGGGGGTCCTTTCCGAACAGGGCGGTCTGCAGCCGGGGGTCCTCGGCGGGCGCGGGAGCCGGGGCGCGGGCCCGGGAGGCCGGGGGCAAGGAGAGGCCCTGCGCGTCCAGGCACTCGACGACGAGTCGGTGTTCGGCGGCCTTCAGGAGCTGGTCCTGCTGCTGCCGGGTGGTGTCCGCGGGCGCGGCGGGGGCGGATGGTGCCGAGGCTCCCGGCCGGGGCCCCGACCGGGTGCCGGCACAACCGACGAGGACGAGGGCGGCTGCGGCCGTGACGATCGCCCGGCGGGTGGCGTGTCGCATGGGATCCCCTGATGACGAGCGGGCCTGCTCGGCGATGCCCGGCGGGGCGGTGTTCCGCATGTCCCGCCGGTTCGTCGCGATCCATGCCCGGCGCCCGGCGGGCCATACGGAGGAGAGGGGCGACTCACTCGAAGGTGTCCAACGCGCCGGAGTGTGCGCCGTACGAGGGATGCCCGCGCGCCGACTGCCTCCGCGCCGACCACCTCGGCCGGGCACCACCTCAACCGGGGACCGCTCGGCCGGGGACGACAAAGCCCCGGCGGGACGGGGGGTTCCTACCGGGGCCGATTGCCGTGACGGGGCTCGAAGAGCGGTCGCCTCTGGGGGGGAACCTGGGGACCGGGCCCCTTCGCCGTCACATACAGTCCAACGGCTCGGATCTCCCGCTTGTTCCGGAGTGCCCCCTGCGTCGCGTGTGAGTCACCTCACCCCTTTTGCCCGTTCACTCCCGCGCCTCGGGCTCACCACTCAGGCTCGCTACTCGGGCCGCTCCGGGCGGTAGACGGTGCCGGGCTCGGGCCGGGCCGGGGCCAGCAGCTGGGGGACGGTGACGAAGGTGTAGCCCTGCCGCTTGAGCTCGTCGATGATGCCGGGAACGGCCGGGACCGTGCCCTTGTAGA
Source organism: Streptomyces laurentii (assembly GCA_002355495.1). Classification (GTDB taxonomy): domain Bacteria; phylum Actinomycetota; class Actinomycetes; order Streptomycetales; family Streptomycetaceae; genus Streptomyces; species Streptomyces laurentii. The sequence continues at coordinate 7,739,929 of AP017424.1, read as the reverse complement.
TGTCATGGAGCAGGATGATCCCGTCGCCGTGGGCCTGGTCGAGCACGCGCTGGCGGATGAGCGTGGAGTCCTCGGTGGAGTAGTCCTTGGCGGTGATGCTCCACAGCACCTGGGACAGGCCGAGCTCACGGGACACATCGGAGACCGTGTCGTCGGTACGGCCCTGGGGCGGACGCATGAGGGTGGGCTTGCGGCCGGTGATCTTCGCGATGGCGTCCTGGGTACGGGAGAGCTCGTCGCGTACCTCATTGGCGTCGGTGTCGGTGAGGATGCGGTGGGTCCAGGTGTGGTTGGCGACCTCGTGACCCTCGTCGGCGATGCGCCGCACGACGTCCGGGTAGCGGACGACGTGCTTCTTCCCGAGGAGGAAGAAGGTGGCGTGGACCTGTTTCTCCTTGAGGATGTCGAGCAGCCGGGGGGTGTCCTTGCCCGGGCCGGCGTCGAAGGTCAGGGCTATGCATTTGGCCTTGGTGCAGTCGACGGCTTCACCGGCCGGGGTTTCCCCCTTGCCGCCCTGGCTGTCCTTGCCGCCCTTTCCGCCTTTGGCATCCGCGGACGCGCCCTCGCCCGAGCCCGCCTGGTCGCGCGCCTCGGCGGGCGTGACCGTGCCGACGGAGCAGCCTCCGAGCGTGAGCACCAGCGACGCCGCGGCGAGCAGGGCGAGAGCCGGCCCCCGGCGACGGCCCGTCTTGGTTCCGAACATGTGCGACCCGCTTTCCCCGTGGACGAATTCGACGGCCGGGGCCCACGCGTGATCACGGCGCGGCCCTGCGGCATGCCCTGAACTCTACACACGGTGTATAGCTGGGCCTGCGGCGGGTTCGTCCTGGTGGGGAGGGTGCGCACACAACCGGCCCCCGGGGTGGAGCCCGTCCGCTCCGTCCGGGGGTCGGGGTGCGGGTGCCGTCAGGCGGGTGCCGTCAGCGGGGCGCGAGGAGGAGACGCGCCTCGGTCTCCTGGTCGCCCGAGACGGACTGGACGGACTGGACGGCGAAACTGCGGGCGAGTACCTTCTCGACCTCGTCGACGGCGTGGTAGCCGCCGCTGAGCACCGCTCCGACCATGCCGGTCAGCGGTGCGGGCGAGGACTGTTCGTGCCGGCCTCCGGCCGTGTCGAAGGTGGCCGTCCAGACGGTGGTGGCGGGCACGGTCTCCGCCTGCGTGCCCGGCGGCGCCAGGCCCTCGAGCTGGTAGGTGTGATCGAGGACGTCGAACACGGCGCGGGCGTCCTCCCGGCAGCACTCGCTCAGCTGCACGGTGACATCGGTGTCGATGTGCAAGTCGTACACGTCGATCATCTCCTCGGGTGCCGCTTCCAGGATGCCTCCCGGCGCGGCGTCCCGCGAGGTTCGTGCCACGGTGGAAGGACAGGAGACGGACGAAGGCAGCGTGGAGACGGGCGAGAGCGACGCGGAGACAGACGGGAGGCTGCATGGCGGCGGATGCGAACGAACCGGCGGGGGCCGCTGATCCCGGGCGGCCCCGGGAACCCGGGCAACCGCCCGACGCCGCCCAGCGCGGGGATCCGGAGGCCGGCCTGGTCCTGGGACGCCGCGAGACACCCGAGGAACGGGCGGACCGCCGTTGGACCGAACTGATGCAGGAGATCAGGGTCGCCCAGACAGGCGTACAGATCCTCTTCGGATTCCTGCTGACGGTCGTCTTCACGCCCCGTTTCCCGTATCTGTCGCACACCGACCGGACCATCTATGTCGTCACGGTGTGCCTCGGCGCCGCCGCGACCGGAGCGCTCATCGGCCCCGTGTCGTTCCACCGGATGGTCGCCGGCCGCCGCCTCAAGCCCCGGGCGGTGACCTGGGCGTCCCGGCTGACCTTCGCCGGCCTCGTCCTGCTCCTCGCCACCCTGTGCGCCGCGCTTCTGCTGGTGCTGCGCGTCGCGACCGGCGCGCCGCTCGTACCCTGGCTGGTCGCCGGGCTCCTGGTCTGGTACCTGCTCTGCTGGTTCGTCCTCCCTCTCTGGGTCCGCCGCCGCCACACCGACGGCCCCCGCCGCACCGCCCCGTAAGAGACTCTCCTCACCGCACGGCGCGCGTCCGACCCGACGGCTGGGCGAGCAGGGGCGCCGAGGTCACGCCGAGGTCGCGGCGCATCATGGTTCTCATGTCCCGCAGCAGGTCCCAGATCTCCGCTTGGGCCCGGAGGGCCGCCTCCCTCGTCTCCCCGGGTTCCGGCTCGTCCCGCTCCAGGCGTCTGACGTGGCCGTACAGTCCGCTGAGGGCCTTGTTGACCTCGCTCGCGGAGGCGGCCATGGTGTGAAGGAATGATCACGAAGTACGGTCGTACCGTGGCCACATGCCGTCGGCGGGCGGGACCGGGAGTGGGCCGCCCCCCCTGGTCGACGACCGCGCCCCCGTCGCCCGTCTGACCTTCCGGGTAGCGGAAAACCGCTGATCACCGGCACGTAGGATCACCTCAATCGATCTTGGGGTGGGGAATGAAGAACACGAATCCGGGGGCCAGGTATGAACGCGGAGGTGGCCGCCGAGCCGCCACGGCCCTGCTGCCGCTGCTGCTCACGGCACTCCCGGCCTGCCAGGCGGAGGCCGGCGGCGCCAAGGGGACCGGAAGCCCCGCACCCATCGCGACACCCGTCTTCGAGACGCGGCTCGACGGCCAGCTCTCCGCCGCCTCCAAGGCCACCGCGGCGGCCGGGTCCTCGGCGTTCACCGCGACGGTCAGCTACGGCACCGCCGTGGACACCTCCACCGGCACACAGGACTACGCCGCCGACACCGCCCGTGCCGAGCGCGAGCTCACGATCCCGCGCCGCTTCCCCGACGACGCCGCGAGTGACCTCGGCGGCCGGGCGGGCGGATCCGCCGTGCGCGAGACGTACGAGGTCCAGGGCAATCGGGTCGACTACCTGACCCGGCAGGGCGATTGGCTGCGCTACTCCTCGCGGGCGTCCATGGACATCGTCGACGACTTCGAGGGAGCCCTCGTCCGGGCCGGCGACAGCGCCCCGTACGGCGGGACCCTCGCCGAGGTGGTCCGCACCGCCCACGCGACGAAGCAGCCGGCCAAGGGCGCCCACGGAGTCCGTACGTACGAGCTGTCCGTGCCACCGCGGACGGCCGCGCCCGCGCTCCCGCGCGCCTTCCAGCACGCCCTGCTGTACTTCGAGGGCAGCGAACAGATCACTCTGACCGTCGTCCTCGACAAACAGGGGCGGCTCCTGCGGGCCGGCGCCGACTACACGCCCGCGCTGGCGGCGCTGCACAAGGGAGGCCGGCTCAAGGGCGTCACCTCGCTCAAGGCGGAGTACGTCCTCACCGGCCACGGCACCACCAAGGTCCCCGCTCCGGCCGCCGGCGCCGCGGGCGGAAAACTCAGGGACGCGGAGCAGGCCCTCACCCGGCTCACCGAAGTGAAGCCCGGGGCCTGCGGCTCCGCCAATACCGGCCTCGGCGGCAGCCTCTCCCTGGTCCGTGTCGTCCCCTGCGGCAAGGGCGCCGATGTGCGGGTCTTCGGCCAGGTCGAGGTGAAGGAGACCATCCAGGACAACCCGGACGGGGTCGCCGACCGCAAGGCCGGGGACCGCTGCCGTACGAAGTTCGACACCGCCCCCGCCGCCTGGGTGAACCGCGCCCGCCCGGCCGGAACCTTCTACACCTGGGGCGGGGCCTCCTCCAGCTCTTCCTACACCGGCCCGGATGTCGACATCGAGGGCGCCTACGCCTGCTACGTGGAACTGTCCGGACGCCGCTGAGGCACCGCCTCCCCTACCCGCCCCACCACCACCACCAGCGTCCCGTCATCTCGGTACGCCGTGAATGGCGGGGCGGACCGGTTCTCCCACGAGGCGCAAACACCGCGGGCATCGAGCATCCGGCTCGGCAGCCCACGAAGGAACCCCGGACCGGCGTTCGGGGCCGGACGCCGCCTCCCTTGGAACGCGGTGGGGTGGGTCACCGGCGTTTCGGCCAACATCCTCCTCTGCAGGGGCCTTTGTGCCGCACGGGTCCGTGTATCGCGCACACGAGACGACCCGCTGGGCCCAGGGCCCTCAACACGACTGAAATACGTGTGTTCGAACGCATAGGTGCCGTCGTTGAGTTCTGTGACACCGCTCGGGCATCTCTGGAGGCGCGTTGAGTTGCGACTCATCCACCACGTCCGACCATCGCTCACCGACGACCACCCGGCCCACCCGGCCCGCTCGGCCCGCCCACGCCGGCCGCCGCCACGCCTACCCCCGGCTCGACCCGGCCCGCACCGCCCTGGTGGTGATCGACATGGTGCCGTTCTCCGACGGGCCGTACGAGCGCGGGGTGATCCCGCGGATCGAGGCGCTGGCGGGCGCTCTGCGGCAGGCCGGCGGCCTGGTCGCCTGGGTACTTCCGGGTTCCGGCGGGCGGCGTGCGGTCCGCGAGGAGTTCTACGGCCCCGAGATCGCGGAGCTGTTCCGTACCTCCGGAGGCAGCGGCCCGCTCGCCCGACGTCTGTGGCCGCAGTTCACGGTGGACGAGGACCGCGACCTGCTCGTGGAGAAGACCGCGGTCAGCACGTTCTTCCCCGGGTGCTGCCCGCTGCCCGGCCTGCTGGCCGAGCGCCTCATCGACACGGTCGTGGTGTGCGGGGTCGTCACCGACGTGTGCGTGGCCGGGTCGACGCGCGACGCCTTCACCCTGGGCTCGCGGGTGATCGTGGTGGCCGATGGCACGGCCGCCGGCAGCGACGAGGTCCACAACGCCGCCCTGCGGACCCTCTACCGCTCCTTCGGCGATGTACGGCCCACCACGGAGGTTCTCGAGCTGATCCGGGCGGGCAGGTGACCACGCACACGACTTGCGGCCCACACACCGGGACCGACGGCCGACCGGATCGCGCAGGCGCTCCGGACAACGGCCGGAATTCCCTGACCGCGCTCCGGAGCGGCGCCGGACCCCGCACGAGCCGGTGTCCACGCGGACCGTGGTCCTGCGCGGCACCGGCGAGGGCGTCTTGGCCCTCGGCGAGATCGGCAAGCTGACCGGCCCCACGCACCCCGCCGTACGACAGCCGCCCCCTCAGATGATCGGAGACCGACCGTGGACCTCAGCGAGATCACGAGGCAGGCCATGCGCGTCCATGGCCTTTACGACGAGCTCAATCAGGCCAGGCGTGGCCGCACGTGGGAGCGGCACGACTTCGTGCTCGGCTTCGTCGGTGACGTCGGCGACCTCGCCCAGCTCACCCAGGCCGCCGACGGCGTCCGGCCGACACCGCCGGGACCCGGCCTCGGGCACGAGTTGGCGGACTGTCTGTGGTCCGTCGTCGTGATCGCCGAGCTCTACGGCATCGACCTCGAAGCCGCCTTCACCACGACCATGCGACAGCTGGAGGAGTCCCTCGCCGACGGCCTGGGGAAGGGAACGACGCGGTGAAACGAGTCGAGTTCGACGAACAGGCGTACGCGGAACGGTCCCGGACCGGCCCGTGCTTCATCTGTCGCATGCTGGCCGGGGATCCGGAGTTCCGGCACGAGATCGTCTACCGCGACGAACACCATGTCGTGTTTCTGGACCGGTACCCGACCCTGCTCGGCAAGCTGCTGGTCGCTCCGGTCCGGCACCGCGAGGACGTGATCGGCGACTTCACCGAGGAGACGTCCGCCATGCTCTGGCAGGTCGTCCACCGTGCCGGGGCCGCGCTCAAGGAGACGGTGCCGACCGAGCGGATCTACGTGCTGAGCCTCGGTTCGAACAGCGGCAATTCCCACGTCCACATTCACGTGGCCGCGTTGCCGCCCGGCATGCCGTACGACCGGCAGCAGACCGCCGCCCTGCTGTGGGAGAGCGCCGGGCTGCTCGAGGTACCGGCCGAGGAGGCCGCACGGATCGCCGGGCAGCTGCGGGCCGCACTCGCGCCAGGACCGAACCACCTTGACGTGGTGCGGCTCTCCGCTGACGCGGCTCAGGGCATGCCCGACCGGCGGGTACGGGAGTTCGCCGAGGCAGCGGTCGGGCGCGTCAGCGCCTGGACGGACGTCTCCTGGGCCCGCAAGGGCAGCCGCGTGTGGCGTGCCCGTGGCGCCGAGGGCGGCGAATGGTTCGTGAAGGTCCACCGGAACGAGCGCTCCCACGGCCGGGAGGTGACGGCCTACCGGACCTGGGTGCCCGCCCTGGGCGCGGCCGTGCCGCGGCTGGTGGCCGCCGACACGGGGCTGCGGGCGGTGGTGGTCACGGCGATGGGAGGCCGGTCTCTGCAGGGCGCCGTCCACCCGCCCCGGCAGCAGCGGCGGATCTTCCGGCGCATCGGACGGTTCGCGGCGAGCATCCACCGCAGCGCCCCACCCCGCCCGGGCGCCGGAACACCGCCGCTGGGGAAGCTGGAGCGGCACCTGGACGGAGCACGCGCCCATCTCGTACCCGGGGACGAGGAGTTCATCCGCGCCGTCGCCGGGACTGCCGCCACCCTGCCCGCCGTGGAAGAGGTGCCCACTCACGGGGACTTCCAACTGCGCAATCTGCGCTGGGACCCGGATGCCGGCGACCTGTTCCTGATCGATTTCGAACGGTCGGAGGAAGGCCCGGCGGTACGGGACCTCGTACGGCTTTCCGACGCCTGGCACGGCCGCCCCGACCTCCTCGCCGCCTTCATGGAGGGTTACGGCCGTGCCCTGACCACCGCGGAAGAGGCCACGCTGACGGTCCTGTCCGTCCTGGATGCCGTCTCCGGCATCTCCTACGGCGCCGCCCACGGCGACCCCGAGCTGGTGGAGCGCGGCCGCCGCGCCCTGGCCCGGCTCCGTTCCGCGCCATGCCTCTGACCACCCCCACCGCCCGCCACCACACCAGGAGCAGCACGTTGACGTACATCGCCCGTGACCAGTGGGAGAAGCACTTCAGCGACGGCAAGAACTTCCGGCCGGTCGGTGAGCGCGAGCGGGAACTGCTCGCGAAGCACGCTTCCGCACCCGAGGGCGGCGGCCGGGCGCTCGACGTGGGCTGCGGTACCGGGGAGCTGGCCGTCTGCCTCACCGGTCTCGGCTACCGCGTGGACGCCGTCGACTTCGCCGCCAGCGCGATCGCCCGGGCCCGGGAGGAGTACGCCGGCATCGAACGGGTTCGCTGGCTGCGTCTGGACATCGAGCACGACGACCCGGCCCCGCTGCACTACGACGGATACGACCTGATCACGCTCCGGCTGATGTACCCGTTCGTGAAGGACCGAGGTCGCGTCGTTCACGGGCTGGGTGGACGGCTGCGCGACGGCGGCGCCCTCGTCGTCATCACTCCGTTGGCGGAGAGCACGCCTGAGGAACGGCGCGGAATCGCCCTGGACGAGGACGAGATCGTCCTGCTCACGGCCGGCTGGCGGCATGTGGAGCGGCTGGACGCGGACGGTCTGGCCTTCCTGGTCCTGCGTGGCTTCCGCCCTGCGGGGACTCGGGCCGTCGAGAAGCGGCCGACCACCGGCCACGGCTTGATCGGTGTCCTCGCCGTCGTCACCGACGACGCCGGCCGGGTTCTGCTCGGCCGGTCCCGGCGCGGCATGCTGGAGCTGCCCGGCGGCAAGACCGCCGGCCCGGAGGACTTCGCCGTTGCGGCGGTACGCGAACTCGCCGAGGAGACGGGCCTGGTCGCCGAGCCGGCGGACGCGCACGTGCTGACGACGCTGGTCGACGACAGCCACGGCGTACCCCGGCTCACGGCCGTCGTCCGTATCACCGCCTGGACGGGGACCCTGGCCAACCCGGAACCGGAGCTGTTCTCCCGCTGGGAGTTCTTCGACCTGTCCGCTCTCACCTGTGCGGGGGATGTGTTCGTCCCGGCCGCCCAGGCGCTGGATGCCGTATGGCCCGGGGTCGTTCCCGGCCTGCCGCCCGTGACCACCTACCCCCACGCCGCCGAGCGGCCGACCGTGCCGGGTGAACCGGCCGAAGCCGTCCGGCTGCGGCAGGCGATGGCCCGAACGGTCGTCGACGGCGGCTGGGCCCCGTCCGAGCCGGTCCGCGACGCGCTGCGGACCGTGCCCCGCCACCGTTTCGCCCCGGAGGCGAGCCTGACGGCCGCGTACGACGGCGGCGACCGCGCCGTGATCACCCGGCGCGACGTGACCGGAGCGGCGATCAGCTCGGTGTCCGCGGCCTGGCTGCAGGCCGACATGATCGAAAGCCTTCACCTGAAGCCGGGCGCGATCGTGTTCGAGGCGGGCTCGGGCGGCTACAACGCCGAGCTGATCGCCCATGTCACCGGGCCCGACGGGCGTGTGGTGACCGTGGACATCGACCCGTGGGTCGTACGCCGTACCCGCGCCCTCACCAGAGAGGCCGGCAGCGGGCGCGTCGCCGCCGTCGAGTCCGACGCGGCCCTCGGCGCGCCCGCCCACCTCGTACCGCGCGGCGGCTTCGACGGCAGTGTGATCACCTACAACTGCCGGGACATCGCGCCTGCTTGGCGGGATCAGCTGGCCGAGGGCGGGAAGCTGGTCCTGCCGCTGGAGATCAACGGCTACACCCGGGCGATCGCCTTCGAGCGCCGCGGTCAGGTGCTGCACGCCCATCGGTTCACCTCCTGCGGCTTCGTCCGCGATCAGGGACAGCAGGCCCGCACCGTGCCGTTCGTCCCCCTTCTCGACGGCGGGCTGACGCTCCGATTCGAGCGCGGCACCACCGCCGGGACCGCGGATCTGGAGAAGGCGCTGCGCGGCACCCGGCACGAGGTCGCCACCGGCGTGACCATCGGCGTGGGCCCCCACGTCGGTTCGCTGCAGCTGTACGCGGCCACCACGCTGCCCGCGTTCTGCCGCCTGACCGCCCACCAGGACCCGGACGAAGGCGTGACCGGCATCGCGAAAGACCGCGATGCCCCGGCCATCGTCGACGACGCCTCGCTCGCCTGCCTGCTCCCGGTCCGGACCCGGAACGACGAGCGCCCCGAGGACAAGGAGTGGGAGTGGATCGTCCACGCCTTCGGCGAGCGGGGTCCACGGCTCGCCGAGCAGCTGACGGCCACGGTCCGTTCCTGGGACCGCCACGTACGGGCCGACGACCACATCCGGCATGCCGATCCCGTCCTGACGGTCCACCCGGCCGGCACTCCCGACGAGCTGCTGCCCGCCGGAGACACCGTGGACCTGGTGCGCTGCCGCTTGGTGTTCCAGTGGCCGGGCCGGGACCGGGACTTCCCCTCCCCCGCGCGGCGCGGCAAGGCAACCGCCGGAGCCCTGGGAGGGGCTTGATCCCCGACTGAACGGACGCGCGCATCCGCAGCGCCCTCCCCCGGCGCGAACTCGCGCGCGTTCGCCCCGGCCCGCAGTGGCACCCGCTCTTCCTCTGAACACGGACAAGGAGACCCATGCCAAGCCTCTCTGACCCCGCCGCCGCACCCGCCGCAGGCACCACGCCGGAAGCAGCCGTCGAGTCGCGGACCGGACGCTGCCAGTGCGGGGACATCGTGTACCGGGTCGAAGGCATCCCCGACGATCCGCACCTGTGTTCCTGCCGCCATGAGACGCGTATCTCCGGTGGCCCGGCCGTCTTGTGGGTCGGCTTCCGGAAGGACGGACTGGCATGGATCGGTCCCGGTGGCGAGCCGACGTGGTACTCGACCTGGCCGACCCTGCGCCGCGGCTTCTGCCCTCGCTGTGGAACGCATCTCGTCTCCGTCGCCGAAGACTCAAGCATGGTCATGGTCACCGGCTTCAGCCTCGACGACCTCAGCGACACCGATCCTGTCGGGCACTCCTACCGCGAGGAGGCCCCACTGTGGATGACCATCGCCCTCGCCCCTGATCCGGCCGCCCTTCGAGGGGCTGATGAAGGGACGACGCGGCGATGAGGCACGAATCCGCGACCGCCGCGGTCCTGGTCCCGCGGCCGGCTACGCCGGACGACGCCGCCGAGATCAGCCGACTGCGCTCGGCCTTCGTCCTGACCGAGCCCCTGGACGAGAAGTGGCTCGGCGTCTGCCGCGATCAGCTCGCCGAGCGGCTCGGGCCCGGCGGCGACGCCCGCGCCTACGTCATCGACTCCCCGGCGGGCGGACTCGCCGCGTGCGCCCTGGGCCTGATCCACCCCGTCCTGCCGGCCCCGCGGTACCCCAAGGGGCTGGCCGCCCGTATCCACGCGGTGGCCACCGAACCCGCCCACCGGCGCCAGGGATACGCCCGGGCCGCCGTGTCCGCACTATTGGACCGCCTGAGGCAGGAAGGCGTCACCCTGTTCGAGCTGCACGCGACCGAGGAAGCCGCCTCACTGTATGAGCAGTTGGGGTTCGCGGGCAGTCCGGCGCTGATGCGGATGACTCGCCTTCCGGAACAGCCGGCAGCGCATGCTCCGGTGGACGACGCGGCCTGGCTGCCGCCCGAGGAGTACGCCGCGACGGTGCCGAAGTGCACCGCGTTCGCCTGCGTCTACTTCACCGACCAGGACGACCGGCCGCTCCAACTCCGTTCCGTCTACTCCCCTTCCCACCCCTGGCAGCTCGTGGGCGGGGTGATGGACCCCGGCGAGCGCCCCTGGGAGACGGCTGTACGCGAATGCCGGGAGGAGACCGGACTCGTCCTCACGATCCCGCCAAAGCTCCTGGCCACCGTCCACGGCCTGCCCGGCAGCGGCTGGCCCTACAGCACCATCGGCCTGATCTTCGACGGCGGACGGCTCACCGCAGACCAGATCCGCTCGATCACCCTGGCCCCACGGGAACACGACGAAGCCCGTGTCCTGCCCTTGGACGACTGGAAGGCCCTGATGCCACCCCGCGACTTCAGACGCCTGAACGCGATCACCCAGGCCCGCCGCACCGGCGAGGCCGCCTATGCCGGAGCCTGGGACTGGGAGAACGCGTGAGGACCGCGAGACGTGTCCCTCCGAGCTCGACGCGGCCTATCGCGCCGTGCCGGCTGTCAAAAGCCCCGTTCCCGACCCGGGGCAGGTCCTGAAGAACGGGCCCTCTGGAGGCAGAGGCCCGGCAGGCGGCCGGCAACCCCTACGCCCAACTGCCGGGCGGGGGCCCGAAAGTCGACGACATCCCGGCCACGGGCGATCGCGTTGTGGTCCATGAGACGCTGATGCGGATCAGTACGCGCATCACCGGTGGTCTCCCGAGGCACAGGGGAACAACTACTCGTGGTCCGACTCGGACGGGGGCCGCAGGGGTTCATCTCCGCCTATGGTCTCGTCCGGTCCGGCGCAGCGGAGCGTCCAGCCTTCCTCCGGGGCCGGGTCGACGCGCTCGGTCGACGTCACCACCGCGCCGGCCATCCGCAGCTCGGCGGTGATCACGTCGGTGAGGGAGTCGGTATGGGCGACATGTTCGGGTGCCGCGTCGTGCAGCCCGGGGGCGGTGGCCGCGACGACTGTCAGCTCCTTCTGCGAGCGTATCGCCATGACAGGCACACATGATCAGCGTCAGCGGTAGGGCGGGATCCGCCTTGGCGGCGGGGTACCGCCCGCCTCCTCACGCCACTCTCGGCACCTTCCCCACCCTCGACACGGACAGCCGGCCGCCGGCAGCCCTGCGCCTGGGATCCTCGTCAAGTGCTCGCGAGCGTCCGTGCGACGACCTGTGCCCGGAAGGGCAGATCACCGCTCCGCCCCATCTAACTCGCGTAATTTCCCCCGCACTTCCCTCATCCGGGCCAGAATTGCGGACATGTCGAGTCGAACTGATCTGGAGCGGTCCATCAGCACGCTCTCCGACGACGAGGCCGTCCGCGCGCTGACCGCGCTGGCGGAGGATCGCGGGCTGCTTCCCGCCGCGCGCGACATGGCCTCGGAGGGCGGCGAGCTGAAGGTCGAGGTGGCTTCAGCGGAGCTGGAGCAGTACGCGGATTCCGATCAACTGCCCCTGCCTCAGGGTGAGTTGGCTCGTCGCGTCCTGGCCTACGCGGTGACCACGAGCGAGGACCTGGCGGAGACGGCCGGCGAGGCCGTCGCGTACGCGCGGTCGCCCATGGACCGGTTCGACCCCGTCACGCTCTCGGTCGCCGCGCTCGCCATCGCCTTCCTGCAGACCGAGGTGACCGCGAAGCGGGACACGGAAGGCAAGTGGAGCCTGGCCATCCGCAAACGGGCCATGCGGGACTCCTCCCTCGGGCGGGTCCTGACGGCCCTGTTGTCGCAGATCACCGGCGGCAAGTAGCCGCCCGATCGGGAGGGGAGCGGAGAGGAGGGGGTACGGGGTGACGGTCTCGGCGAGGGTGCCGTACACATGGCACTGCGAAACCTGTGGACGGGAGCGCACGGCACCCGCCTGGCGGATCATCGACGCACGTGAGCGGGCCGACGTCCTTACGGCCCCCGCTCCGGGCGTCTCCTGGCTGGACTGCCCCGTCTGCGGCACGAGAACACACATCGAGGCGCCCCTGCTGGTCCTGCGCCCCGGCCGGGTGGCACCTCTGCTGCTCGCGGTGTCCGTCGCAGAGCTCCAGCACGGCGCGCCGCCGTCCGCGCCGCCCCTCCTGGAGCAGGCCGGCCGAGCCGGGGCCTTCGTGGGCCGCCTCTTCCTCGGGCAGGTGATCCCGCTGCCGCGCCGGCTGCTCCCGTACGTCCTGGCCCGCGACCTCGAACGGGATCTGACGGACCCCGAGGCAGCATGCCGGGAGTTGCGGCCCGAGGGAGAGCCGACGGTCGCGAACTACCGGGTCTTCCTCCGTGTCCTCGAAGGGGAACGTGAGGACACCCGGATCGCGGAGCTCCTGGCCGCGACGCTGGGCTGCCTGCCCGACGACCTCCCAGAGCTCGTCCGCGCCCACCCGGAACTGACGGACGGGACCCGCATACGCGAAGCGGGGCGCGCGGAACTCCGCGCGGCCGAGGGCACACCGCTCGAAGAGCCCCTGCGTATCCGCCAGCGGCTCCTGGACGAACTGTGCGACGGCCACACGCCCACGGCGGTCGCGATCCGCCACTGCGCCGAGGCGTGGGCCGCCCTGGGCGGCGGCCTGCGGTCACGGCTGCGCGTGATGTGCCTCAAGGTCCGGAACCACGAAGGGCCGGAGATCGTCCCCGTGGCCCGGGAGGCGCTGGCGCTCGCCGCCGACCTGGGCGAGGAGGACATGGAGACCGAGCTTGCCGCACGGCTCGGCAGACAGCTGGTGCTGGCCGTCCAGAGCGGGCGGGAGCCCGATCCGGCCGAGGCCGTCCAGGTCCTCGAACGGGCACTGCGCCGGCTCCCCGAAGGCACCCTGCAGTGGGTGGAGGTCGCGAACAACCTCGCCGTCGCACACGGCCTGCGCGATGACGGCGACCGGCTGGAGACCTGGGAGACCGTACGCGACCTGCTGGCGCGCGCGACCGCACTGGACCACCGTGAGCATCCCGAGGTCTGGGCCCGGGTCCAGACCAACTACGGACTGCATCTGTCGGAACGACCGGGCCGGAGCCCCGACGACCTCACCCTCGGGATCGAGCACGTCCGGGCCGGACTGGAGAAACGCTCCCCTGAGTGGAACCGGGTCGATTGGGCCTACTCGATGCTCAACCTCGGCCTGCTGCTGTACCGCCGGGCCGAAGCGGAGGACCTGCGACAGGCGGAACGGTGCTACCGGGAGGCCCTGCGACACCTCGGCCCACGTGACGACGCGGCGCTGTGGTCCCGTATCCAGTGCAATCTGGCCGACATGCTGCTGTCCCGCGATCCCGTCGACACACACGACGCGCACGGCGCGCGCGAGGCGGCGACCGCCGCCCTGGACCTCGCCGCCGCGCACCCCGGCTTCCTCGACACCGGCCACATCACCTGGCTGCTGGCCCGGGCCAACGACCACCTGGAGGGCGCGGACAGCGCCGGGAGCGAGCGGCTGCGCCGCACCGCCTTGGCGGCGACACCACCCGCGGTGTCCCCCTCCCGGCACCTCGCCATCGCCCGGGAACTGCTCCACACCCACACCTCGGCGGGACGGTGGAACGAGGCGGCCGATGTCGCGTCGGACATGCTGACCGCCGTGAACGCGCTGTACGACGCCCAGGTCACCGGCGCCGGGCGCAGAAGCGTCCTCGCCCAGGTCACCCGGATCGCCCGACAGGCCGCCTATCTACTGGCCAGGGCGGGCCACCCGGAACGCGCGGTCGAAGCCATGGAACGCGGACTGGCCTGCGAACTCTCGGTCACGGCCGGCCGGGGCACGCAGGACCTCGACGCCCTGGAACGGACCGATCCCGCCACCGCCCTCCGCTACCGGCAGGCACTGGCCCGCTACCGCTCCACGGTCGGCGCGGCACCCCGGGCGGCGACCGGCGTCCCCGTCCTCGCGGCGCGCGAGGAGGCCGACGCCGAACGCGCCGTGCGCGCGGCCATCGAGGAGATCCGAGCGATCCCCGGCTTCGAACGCTTCCTGCGTGCTGACGAGTTGACGGACATCGTCCGGGCGGCGGGCGGCAGCCCACTGGCCTACCTGGTGAGCGCGCCCTGGGGCAGCTACGTCCTCACGCTGCCCCGTACAACGGGCACGACAGCGGACACGGCGGCGGGCACGCCGGCGGACGCGCGGATCGCCGCGCAGGCCGTCCCGGTGCCGGACGTGAGCAGCGAGTCCCTCGTCCACCTCCTGCTCGTGGATCCGGCCGACCCCGACCCCGCCCCGGGGCTGCTCCTGGCGCAGGAGGGCGGAGTACTCCGGCGCAGACGTCAGCTCCCGCGCGCCCTTGACCGGCTCGCCGCCCTCGCGCCGCTGCTGCGGCCGGTGGCGCGGCTGCTGGCAGACGACCCGGAGAACGCGGCCGTCGTCGTCCCGACGGGGCTTCTGGGCGTGGTGCCGCTGCACGCCGTGCCGCTCGGGGAGGACGTCTTACTCGACGACCTCGGCACCCTGACCGTCTCCCCGTCCGCCGCGGTGTACGCGGCGTGCCGCGCTGCGGCCGCCCGGCCGCCCCGGGCCGTGCCCCGGCTGGTGGCCGTGGCCGACCCCGACGGCTCGCTCCCCGGCAGCCAGGCCGAACTCGACCAGATTCGCGGCCTGTTCGGGGACAGCAAGTGCGCGGTGGGCTCGGCGGCGACCGTGGACTGGGTGCTCGGCCACCTCGCCGAGGCCTCGTACCTGCACCTCGGCTGCCACGGCAGCGGCGGGTTCGACGGGGCGGGCGGCACCCTCGCCCTGGCCGACGGGCGCCTGGACATGGACACCCTGCTCCACCGGCGGCTGTCCGCCTGCCGGCTGGCCGTGGCCGGCGCGTGCCAGTCGGGCCACTACGCGATGGTGGAGGCGCCGGACGAGTTCCGCGGGCTCGCGGCCGGCTTCCTGCAGACCGGGGCGGCGTGCGTGGTGGCCGGCTTGTGGCAGGTGAACGACATGGTGACCGCGCTGCTCATGACGTACTTCTACGAGCTGGTCGTACCCGCGCCCGACCGAGAGGGGTTCTCCCCGGTGTCGGCCCTGCGGCAGGCACGCGGATGGCTGCGCGAACTCACCGGGGAGGAACTCGCGCGGTACACCGCCTCCCGGCCGCGTCTGGCGGCCCTGGCCGACCCGTACACCACCCGACTCGCGCCCGGCGAAAGGCCTTTCGCCGCACCGCTCCATTGGGCGGCGTTCACCGCGTGGGGTGTCTGAGCGCTTCGCGCCGGTGGCGTCTCCGTCAATTCCTCTGCGTCGGCCCCTGCTCTTCGAGCGAGTACAGGGCGATCGGCCCATAGGGGGACCGCGGGGTGTCCACCCGCATGATCGTGTACCGCCCGCCGACCAGGCCCGAGAGGATCACCGTGGCCGGATGGCGGACCATTCTCCCGTTGGCGCAGTTGGGCTCGCAGATGACCACCATCTCCTGTCCCCTGGCCTGGGCGGTGGGCTCCCCCCAGTCCGTCCAGACGAGTCCCGAGAGCCGGCCGTTCCCGTCTCCGCAGTGGAGGATGAACGACTCGGGTCTGGCCAGGTACGTCCCGGCACAGTCCGCGATCGCGGCGGGCCGGGTGCTCTGCCGCGGGGGTTCGCTCGCGGGCGGCCGCCTGGAGGGTTCCGTCACAGGGGAGCTCTCGACCGGCGGGGTCGGCGCGGGCGTGGTCCGCGGGGGTGCCTCGGTGGCCGGTTCGACCGTGGGTTCGGCGGGCGGGGCGTCGGTCGGCTGCGGGGCCACCGTGGCGGTGACTCCAGGGTGGGCGATGGTGCCGGTCCCGCCGTCGGGGCCGGACACGAAGAGGGCGACGCCGACGGCCGCCACCAGACCGAGGGCGATCCCCGCGCCGACCAGACGCCTGTGCCGGTCCGGTACGGGCAGGGGCACCGGCTGCGCCGGATTCATCGGCGGCATCGGCGTCGCCGGAGGGCCCGGAGGCGACGGCGGCTTGTCGACGACCACCGCGGCGGGCTCCGGAACGACCGCCCGCCGCCCCAACTCCTCCCGCAGCCGGTCGATTTCAGCCTGCTGCTCGGCGATCAGCTCATGCACCTCCAGCGGCCAGGGGCGCGCCGCGGGCGTCAGCCGGCCGATGTCTTCCAGGAGCTGGTCCGCGCTCGGCCGGTCGGCGGGGTCCTTGGCCAGGCAGCCGGCCGCGATCGGGCGGATCCTCGCCGGGAGCCTGCCGAGGTCGGGCTCGGTGTGGACGATGTTGAACAGGGTCTGCGGGAGGGCGGGGCCGACGAACGGGCCCTCCCCGGTGCACGCCATGAACAGCACCGCCCCGAGCGAGAAGATGTCGCTGGCCGCCTCCACCGGCTCGCCCCGGGCCTGTTCCGGGGACATGAACCCGGGTGAGCCGACCAGCAGGCTGGTGGTGGTCAGCGTGTTGCCGTCCTCGCTGTCGGCCGCCCTGGCGATACCGAAGTCGATCACCCGGGGCCCGTCGACGGCCAGCAGGACGTTGGACGGCTTCAGATCCCGATGCACCAGACCGGTCCGATGGATGGTGGCCAGCGCCGAGGCCAGTCCCCGGGCCATCCTCAGCACCGGCTCCTCGGGCAGTGCCCCGACGGCCGCCACGACCTGCTGAAGCGAGAGCCCGGGAACGAACACAGAAGTCAGCCATGGCTCGGGGGCGTCGGCGTCCGCGTCGATGATCGTGGGCGTGTACTGCCCGGAGACCTTTCGGGATGCCTCCACCTCCCTGCGGAACCGCGCCCGGAAGCCGTCGTCCTCGACGAACTGCGTCCGCACCTGCTTCAGCGCGACCAACTGCCCATCGGGCGCGCTGCTCAACAGAACCCGGCCCATGCCACCTTGGCCAAGCTCCGCGATCGTCCGATACCTTCCGACCGTCACCGGATCGGCATCCGCTAATGGTTTCACCCTGTCCCCCGTGTCCAAAGAACCGCCGGAACAAGTCTCGACGCCCCTCGACGCCTACGACAAGACACCGGACCCGATCGGGCTTCGGGAGCGCGCCGGATACGGTGTACGCATAGGCATCGCGCGCCTCGCCACACCACTCACGTCACACCACGCCACCTGTTCCGAGACCGCGTCCAGGCTGGGACCTGCGCCCAGTCCCCATCCCGCAGTCGGCGTGGGCGATCAGTACCGGGGAGGAGCGGCTGGAGTCCGGGGCCTTGGGGTGCGGGGCCGGCGGGTGTGGGGGCGCTCATGGGCACCGCCTCCGTGTGCCGGTACGTCGGTGTCGTTCGACGCTACGGAGGCGCCCGCTTGGACGGCGGCGGCCCGCTGCACCAGGGCGGGGACGGCGTCCCGGCCCGGGTGGTCGACGGCGTGCGGCAGTTCCGACGCCTGATCGTGGTAATGGTCTTCCGCGTGCCCGGCGGCCGTCGCGGCCGGGGCGTCGTCCTGTCCGGCAGCGGACGGGGTGCGGGCGGCGCGGATCGCGTTGCGTACGTCGAGTCTGGCCACCAGGGCTCGGGCTCGACAAAGTCGGTGGTGCAGAAGCGCTGGTCGGCGGCCGGGGCCCGGCGGCCGGGCTGAGGAGCGGTGGACTGGTGGGAGTGGTTGGCCAGGGCGCGGTGAGCAATCCAGAGGACCAGGGAGAGGCCTGGCGGCACGTCGAAACGGAGCGGGGTCTTACCGACGGCCGCGGGGTCGGGGGGCGAGCGCCGGTCTCTGGCCGGCGAGCAGGCGGTCCAGCATGTCTGGTCCCAGGGCACCAGCTCGCAAGGCCCGAACCGCCCGGCCTTCGCAGCAAGCCCACGCAACTCGGGGAGTTCGGTGAGCGCGGAGCGGATCCTGGCCGGCCTCATGCCAGATCGCCACATCCGCACCCGGCCACACGTCGTCAAACGCGCCATCTCGAAGTACAACGCCAGAGGCGCCGTCAGCCAGCGCCGGCTCCGGCACCAGCCGCTTGACCATCCCCGGTACAACCAACGGCCCACCGAGCCACCCAATGGAGATGACGTCCTGTCCGGGCTCGTCGGTGGCCGGGCACGGCGGCGCACTGCTGAGCGGAGAAACTCAATGGTTCCGGTCTGAAGGCGCTCATAACATCCGTCCATGACCGAGGACATCAGGATGACGGACAGCGAACACGACGCAGAAGCCGAGAGGGAGGTCTCTTGGCGGGCCAAGTCCGTCGGCCTCGCCGCGCTTGACATAGATGACGCCGAGCTCATGCACAGCTGGCGGTCCGATCCCACGGTTGCCCACCACATGGGCCTCTGGCCACGCTCGCTCACCGCTGTGCGCGAGCGCATCGAGCGCGACATCGAGGACGATGACCGCGACGATTTCCTCATTCTCCTTCCCGACGGCACACCCGTCGGTCATGTTGCGCTGACCTGCCAGAACATCGTGAACGGCACAGCCGAGGTCGAGCTGATGCTCGCTGCTCCGCATCGCGGGCACCGCCACGGCACCGCCGCCCTCGACGCTGTGGTGGACCTGGCCTTCGGCGAACTCCCCATGTATCGGCTCACGGCAGAAACCCACACGGACAACTTCCCGGCGCTCGCCGCCCTCGCCACGTCCGGCTTCACCCAGGAAGGGATCAGTCGTGCCGCCTGTCTCCACCGCGGCCGCCGTCTCGACCTCGCCGTGTTCTCACTGCTCCGCCCCGAATGGGAAAAGCTGAACCGTCCCCGCGCCTGGGACGCCTGACCCGGTAGGGCACGAGCCGGAACGGGTTCATGCCCCCGCCAGTCGGTTTCGGTAGGCCGTGCCGGGTTGTTGCCGACCAAGCAATGTGGCGGGGCGACCGACGGTCCGTCGCTCAGGTCGTCGCCAGGACGGTGTCCAGGGTGTCGGCCTCGTCGGCTGGCTTGTCCGGGCGGTGGCGGAGGACGCGGGCGAAGCGCAGGGTCACGCCGGCCGGGTAGCGCGGGGAGCGCTGGAGACCGTCGTAGGCGATCTCGACGACGAGTTCCGGGCGGACGTGGACGGTGAAGCCGTCGTCCGTCACGGCCAGCTCGCCGAGGCGTTCGGTCTGCCAGCGCAGCATCGCGTCGGTCAGACCCTTGAAGGTCTTGCCCACCATCACGAACATCCCGTCGGCCATCCGGGCGCCCAGATGCAGGTTGGACAGCAGTCCCGTGCGCCGCCCATGGCCCCATTCGGCGGCGAGGATCACGAGGTCGAGCGTGTGGACGGGTTTCACCTTGAGCCAGGTGCGGCCTCTTCGGCCGGCGACGTACGGCGCGTCGAGCGCTTTGACCAGAACGCCCTCGTGGCCGCGGGCGAGGGCGTCGCGGTAGAAGGCCTCGGCCGTCTCGACCATCGTCGGATCCGCCGGATCGGCGACGACAGTTCGGCGTACCCGTAGTGGCTCAGGCAGCAGCCGCGCGAGTACGGCATGCCTCTCGTGACCGGGCCAGTCCACCAACGACCGCCCATCCGAGGCGAGCACGTCGAAGAAAACGGGCGACAGGGGGCGGGCGGCCCGTGCCGTGGCCACGTCGACGCGCGAACCGACCCGGGAGGCGATGTCCTGGAAGGGCATGGGGCGGCCCATCGCCGGGTCGACGGCGATGGCCTCGCCGTCGAGGACGAAGGTGTCGCCGGTGGTCTCCCGGGCCAGGGCGACGATCTCGGGCAGCCGGTCGGTGATGTCGTCGAGGGACCGGGTGTAGACCCGGACCTCGTCGCCCCTCCGGTGGACCTGGATCCGGATCCCGTCCAGTTTCTCCTCGACGGCACACGGCCCGAGGGCCGCGACCGCGTCGGTGACGCTGGTCGCCGTGTGGGCGAGCATCGGCTGTACGGGGCTGCCGACCCGAAGAGTGAACCGTTCGAGGGCATCCGCTCCTTCCATGAGTACGGCGTGGGCGACGCGGGGCAGCGAGCCTTCGAGCATCACCGCGCGGCGCAGTTCCTCGGGGCCCACCGCGGCGGCCCGGGCGACACCTTCGAGAGCGACGGCGTCGAGGGCCCCTTGGTGGAGCTCGCCGGAGAGCAAACGCAGCAGGAACTCCTGTTCCGGCAGGGTCGAGGCGGCGAACAGGTCGCCCACCAGTCCGCGTCGGCGGGCCCGCACACCCTGCCCGGAGATCCCGGCCAGCTCGGTCATGGCCTCGTCCACGCGCGCCAGAGTGAGCCGCGGGGCCTCGGCGGGCGGAACGGTGGGTGGCAGGACCTCTTGCAGGACACTCCAGCCGATGCCGATCCGCCCCTGCGGGAGCCGCCCGGAGAGGTAGGCGACGGCCAGCGCGCTCTCGGCGGGCTCGGCTTCCGCGAACAGCTCGGCGAGTAACGCGGTTTTCCGCGATCGCGCGGACGTGGCGGCGACCTGGCCCGACACCTCCGCGACCCGGGCGAGCAGCATGTGCCCATGGTGCCCGCGCCTCGCCGCCCCCGCACCCCGGCCGGTGCACCTCAGGCTTCGGACGCTCTCGTCTTCTTCCGGCCGCGCAGCCGGGCGAGCAGGCTTCGCCCGACACCTCGGCCGGCCGGAGCACGCCCACCTGGTGGACGTCCGGGCGCGGCCGGTACACGCCCGGACCTCACCGTCGGCCGTACGGTCGGCGTCGCCGCCACACCCGGACCAGCGCTGGTGCGTGCCGCGAGGACGGGCTTGTCCGGATCGGGCCAGGCCGCGACGGGCCAGGCGGGGAGAGGCGGGAGTGGTGGCGCGGTCGTGGCGGCGGGCGGCGGGTCGCCCGGGCACGGGGCCTGGCGGTCGGCGCGGGCCTGGTCCAAGGCGAGGACGAGGCTCAGCCGGTGCCAGAGAATCTCCTCCGGGTCGTCCGCGAGCAGCAGCCGGTCGGCGATCTCCCTGGCCGTGGGCGATGTCGGCCGCCAGCCGGGCGGCCTGGGGCGGAAGCGGTCCAGGTAGGCCCGCTCGAAGGGGTCGTCGACCATGTCCGCCAGATGGGTCGGGTCGAGCAGTGAGGCGATGGCGGCCACGCGCGCCCAGGGGTCGGTGGTCGTCCTGAGGAGCAGGTCGAGCCGGCGGGACCGCCAGTTGCGGGGGCGCCAGTCGATGTTCCGGTCTTCCTGTTCACGGACGACCGCCGGCAGCCGGCCGATCAGGAGTCCGGCGTTGTCACGGGCGAACTCCCGCAGTTCGGCCGCCGGATAGAGCCAGACGACGGCGCGATACCGGTTGACGTAGAACCGTACGGGGCTGAAGTGTCCGGTGCGGGCCAGCCGGGCGAAGCGGTTCGGGGTGGTCGAGAGGAGCTCGGCTCCCTCGGTCACGCCCACGGACCGGACGCGTTCGCGCAGCCCGTCCGGGAAATCCCCAGCCGCACGGAGCCGTTCGATCTCGGTGCGCGGAACGCGGCGCCGGGCGACATCGGCGGGCCCTTCCGCGGCCGCCGGCCCGGTGACCGGCACCGTACGGACGATCCCGGTCAGGGCCGCGAACTCGAACTCGTCGCGCCGCAGCTCAAGTTGCAGCGCGGCACGCCCCGGCGTCACCGTCACCCTGAGCCCGCGGCCGCACCACTGGCGGGCCGAACCCCGACCGGCGGGGATTCGGCTGCCTGATCCGCGGCCGGCGGGGCGGCGTCGGACGCACGTCCTGCGGCCGCGGCCCCCGCCGCCCAGTCGTCCGCGGCCCCATCTCCGACACAGGCGCTTCGCGCGCCGGGCCGCAGCACGCGCCCTGTCATCTCTTTCCTGTTCATGCGCACAGTCCTCCCCCGTACAGCGTTCAGATCGAACACTCTCGGTGATGACCGTAACGCACGGTGACGACATCGCGCAGGCCCTGTGGATAACTCTCAGATGCCGCCGATCCCGTCCTTTCCGTCAAGCTGGCGGGCGGACACCCCGAGGTGCTCGCCCACCCGGTTGACCAGCAGCGTCATCTCGTAGGCGACCAGGCCGACATCGGCCTCCGCGTCGCTCAGCACGCACAGACAGCTGCCCTCCCCCGCCGCCGTCACGAAGAGCAGGGCCTCGTCGAATTCGACCATCGTCTGCCGGGCCCGGCCCGCCCTGAAGTGGCGGCCGGAGCCCCGGGCCAGGCTGTGCAGTCCGGAGGACACCGCGGCCAGATGCTCGGCGTCCTCCCGTTCCAGTCCCTCGCTGGCGCCCGTCACCAGCCCGTCGTTCGACAACACCAGAGCGTGGCGTATCGCCGCGACGCGCCGGGTCAGGTCGTCGAGCAGCCAGTCGAGCCCTCGGTCAAGAGCCATATGTGGTCCTCCCCCAGTGGCCTCGCGTGCCCCGTCCGCGGCCCCGCGTGACCTCATGTTGCTTGTGTACCGCAAGCCTTACCCACTGTCGTGGGCAGGGCAAGCTTCTGTCGTGGCCCGACGTGTCGGCCGTCATCCCACCGAGTCCATCAGTCGCGCGGCGTGCATCCGCCCCGCGTGTTCGACGAGTTGGACGAGGACGTCCTTCCCGGAGTCCCGGACCCGCGCGTCGCAGAGCACCA
Source organism: Streptomyces laurentii (assembly GCA_002355495.1). Taxonomy (GTDB): domain Bacteria; phylum Actinomycetota; class Actinomycetes; order Streptomycetales; family Streptomycetaceae; genus Streptomyces; species Streptomyces laurentii. The sequence continues at coordinate 7,717,286 of AP017424.1, read as the reverse complement.
CCGGAGTGCCCCGGTCCAGGTCCAGGGCCCGGGAGACGTCTCCCACGCCGTAACGCCGGGCGCCGGTGAAGCAGTTGACGGCCACCACGAAGGGGATGCCCCGGTGCTCGAAGTAGTCGACCGCCGGGAAGCTGTCCTCCAGACGCCGGGTGTCGGCGAGGACGACGGCCCCGAGCGCGCCCTGCGACAGGTCGTCCCACAGGAACCAGAACCGGTCCTGTCCGGGCGTCCCGAAGAGGTAGAGGGAGAGTCCGGAGCGGATGGTGATGCGGCCGAAGTCCATGGCGACGGTCGTGGTGGTCTTCTGGCCGACGCCTCCGATGTCGTCGACCGACTCCCCGGCCCGGCTGAGCCGTTCCTCGGTCCGCAGCGGCCGGATCTCGCTGACGGCGCCGACCAGGGTCGTCTTGCCGACCCCGAAGCCGCCGGCGACGAGGATTTTCAAGGCGAGGTCCGTGGTGTCGTCCACCTCGCCCGCCGGATGGTTCTCAGAGCGCTCGTAGGCCATCGATGACTTCTCTCAGGATCCGTTCGTCGGGGAGCTGCGCGGGCGGGACGGGTCTGCTGACCTTCACGAGGCCCGCTTCGAGGAGGTCGCCGAGCAGTACCCGGACGACGCCGACGGGCAGGTCGGCGTCGGCGGACAGTTCGGCGACCGACTGGGTCTCGGCCCGGCAGAGGTGGAGCAGGGCCCGGTGTTCGGGGCCGAGCAGGGCCTCGTCGGCCCGGTCCGGCGGGTGGTCGTCGACGACCACGAGCGCGATCAGGTCGAACCTGACGTTGCTGGGGCCCGGCTTGGTGCGGCCGCCGGTCATGGCGTACGGCCGGACGAGCGGCCCGGCCTCGGCGTCGTACCACTGACTGCCCGGCGCGGCCTGGGCCGTACCGGTGCTGTCCTCGTTCATAGGGGGTCTTTCTTCGGTCAGCCGGCGGCCGGTGGGGGCACGGTGAGCCGCGGCGGGGTGTGCAGGTGTTCGCCGACCCGTTTCACCAGCCGGGCCATCTCGTAGGCGATGAGGCCGATGTCGGCGTCGGCTCCGCTGAGCACGGCCAGGCAGGAGCCGTCGCCGGCGGCGGCGACGAAGAGGAAGCCGTCGTCCATCTCGACCATGGTCTGGCGCACTCCGCCGGTGTGGAACTGCCGTCCCGCGCCCTTGGCGAGGCTGTGGAATCCGGAGGCGATGGCGGCGAGATGCTCGGCGTCCTCGCGGCTGAGCGCGCTGGACGCGCCGACGGCGAGTCCGTCGTTGGAGAGCACGACGGTGTGGCGGACCTCGCGGACGCGGGTGACGAGGTCGTCCAGGAGCCAGTCGAGCTCTCCGGAGCGGTGGCGGGACGTCCTCTCGTGGTCGATCATGCGTCCTCTCCTTCCCTTCGGGGTTCGCCGGGTGTACGGGGCGGGTGCGGGCCGAAGTCCGCTGCCGGGCTTCCGGGCGCCGGTCCGCCGCCGCGCCGCCAGCCGTCGTGGTATGCGGACATCCGGGCCCGGAGCTGTTCGGGGGTGCGGTCCGCGGGACCGGTGGACGTGCCGCCGGAGGGTGCGGTGGCCGGGTCCGCGGCCGGGGCGGGCGCGGGAGGGGCCGTACGCAACTGGGGCACGAGGCTGGCCTGGCGGACCCGGCGCGGCAGGTCCCCGTCGTCGCCCTCGCGCGCGTCCGCGTGTCCGCCCGTGGGTCCGCCGCTGCCGGCGTCGATGCCGGTGTCCGCGGCGGCCAGGGCGGGCGGGGCGGGCGACAGGCCTCGGGGGCGCCGGTGCAGGGTGGTCACGGCGGCCGGCAGCGGTTCGGGGGCGGCGGGTGCCGTCGGCACCCCGAACCGGGGCGGCTGCGGGGCCGTACGGCCGTCGGCTCCGGCTGAGGCGACGGCGGACGGCACCGGGGCATATGCCGGGACACCGGACGCCACTTCCGGTTCGGATACGGGGGCATACCCCGCCGGGAGGGTGTCCTGCAGCAGTTCGGTCGGGAGCAGGACGACAGCGGTGGTGCCACCGTACGGCGAGGGGCGCAGATGCACCTTGATGGCGTGCCGCGAGGAGAGCCGGCTGACGACGAACAGGCCGAGCCGGTCGCTGTCGAAGAGGTCCAGCGCCTCGGACCGGGCGATGCGCGCGTTGGCCTCGTCCAGGTTCCCCTTGCCCATGCCGAGTCCGCGGTCCTCGATCTCCAGGGCGTAGCCGTTGCCGACGGGTTCGCCGCTGATCCGGACCTTGGTGTGGGGCGGGGAGAACTGGGCGGCGTTCTCGACGAGTTCGGCGAGGAGGTGGGTGAGGTCGGCGACCGCGGTGCCGGAGACGGCGGTCTCGGGGAGCCGGCGTACCTCCACGCGCGCGTAGTCCTCGATCTCGGAAACGGCGGCGCGGACGACGTTGGTGAGAGGGACGGGCATCCGCCAGGCGCGGCCGGGCGCGGCGCCCGAGAGGATGATCAGGCTCTCGGCATGGCGGCGCATGCGGGTGGTGAGGTGGTCGAGCCGGAACAGGTCGCCGAGTTCGCCGGGGTCGTCGGCGCGGCGTTCCATGCTGTCGAGCAAGGTGAGCTGGCGGTGCACCAGGACCTGGCTGCGGCGGGCGAGGTTGACGAAGACGCCGGAGATGCCACTGGCGAGTTCGGCGCGTTCGACGGCTGCGGACAGCGCCGCCCGGTGGACGGTGGTGAGGGCTTCGCCGACCTGGCCGATCTCGTCCTGTGGGGCGGGTCCGGGCGGCGCCTCGGCCTGTACGTCGAGATCCTCGCCCGCGCGCAGGCGGCGCATGGCGGCAGGAAGCTTGCGGCGGGCGATCGCGAGGGCGGTGTTGCGGAGGCTGACGAGTTCGACGACGAGGCCGCGGCCGATGCGTACGGAGATGGCGAGGGAGGCGACGACGGCGAGCAGGCCGAGCAGGACGGCCGCGCCGCCGGGGGTGAACACGCCGCCGAGGGGATCGTGACGGTCCGCGGCGGCCGTGTGGGCGTCCCGCTCGACGCTCCTGAGGCCGTCGCGCACGAAGGCGTGGGCGGTGTCCCAGTCGGCGGCGGTGACGGCCCGGGCGGCGGGCCTGCCGGGGGCGGCGCCGAGGGTGCGGTCCTCGGCTTCGACGAGCCCGCGGTAGAGAGGCTGGGTGGTGAGCCGGTGCCACGCGGCACGTTGCGGGGCGGGCAGGTCGGCGGTGGCGGATTCGGTGAGGGTACGACGGGTCTGGACGGCGCCTTCCAGCTCCCGCCCGCGTCGGCCGTCGAGACGGCCGTCGAGACGGCCGGTGAGCCGGGCGGAGCCGAGCAGGGCGTCCTCGCGGGCCAGCATCTCGCCCGCGCGGCCGAGTTCGAGCAGCACGCGCGCGTCGGGGCCGGCCTGAATGTCCTCGATACCGGCGAGGGCGCCGCCGACGGCGAAGCCGGCCGTGATGGCGCCGGTGTACGTGTCGTAGACCCGGGCCCCGTCGGCGCGGCCGCCGGCGGCGGCGGTACGGATCCGGGCGAGGCTCTCGGCCTGGTCGACGAAGTCGGCGACGCGGGCGGAGACGTCGGCGGGCAGCCCGCCCTCGTCGCCGACGGTGTGCCGGTCGTCGAGGCGGAGGCGGGCGACGGCGGCGTCGGTCGCCCGGGCGCGGTCCTTCAGGTCGGCGGCGCGTCCGCCGCTGGGGGCGGCGACCTGGCGTACGGCGGCGCGGCGTTCGTCCTGGAGGGCGGTGACGGCGTGGACCACGGGCTGCCGGATGTCGGCGTCGACGGACTGAAGCAGCCGGAGACGGGCGATGTCCTGGGCGGTGGTGACGGTGGCGAAACCCCACAGGGCGAGGAGCGAGACGACCGGGACCATGAGGATCGAGACGATCTTGGCGCGGACGGTACGCGGTCCCGCGCCCCACAGGCGGTGGAGGTGACGGGGCTCGGGCCGGGCCGCCGGCTCGGGGGCGGGGACGGGAGCGGAATCGGGAGTGGAGTCGGGGGCGGAGGCCGGTCCGGGGGCGCGGGTGGGGGCGGAGTCGGGGGTCCGTTCGTGCGGGGCCGGTTCGTCGGCGGGTGGTCCCGCGTGTGCGCGGCGCCCTCGGACGGGTTGCGGCGGAGGCGTGGGGGCCTCGCCGTCCGGGGTTCTGCGGGAAGTTCGCATGGATGTTGGTTCCTTCGGTCACGGACCCGGTGGGGGCGGCGGGTCCGCCGGTGCGGGGCGTCGGCGGGGTGCCGGGGGCGGGGAGCGTGTGGGGGCGAATGCGGGCTGCGGGTTCGGATGCTGTTCCCGGGGCGGGCTCAGACCGGTGCGTCGTGGGTGCCGGCCGGATCGTGCACCGGACCGGCCGGCCGGCCGGGGGCGGCGTAGGACTGGGCCGATGCGGGGGCGGGCCCGGGGCGGAAACCGGGGGGTGCGACGTCGACGGCGCGCTCGTCGGGTTCGGTCAACCGCCCGGCGGAGGCGTAGGCGGCGCGTTCCCCCGCCGTGGGGGACAGGGCGACGAAGGCGGAGGTGATGAAGAGATAGGAGCCAAGGCCGACCGCGAGCGGGAAGATGAACTGCATGGCGCTGGCCCCGGTCAGCGGGGTGGTGGACGGAGTGACCTCGATGCCGACGGCGAACATGCCGGTGTAGTGCATGCTGCTGACGGCCGCGCCCATGACGGCGGAGGCGACGGCCACGGCGGCGGGCCGGTGGATGTTGAGGGCCGCCCACAGGGCGGCGGTGGCCGCCGCGACCGCGCAGACGACGGAGAGGGCGACGAGGGCGGGATCGTAGGACACCCGCCCGTGCAGCCGGAGCGCGGCCATGCCCATGTAGTGCATGCTCGCCACGCCGATGCCGGTGGTCAGGCCGCCGATCAGTAGCGATCGGCTCCGGTCCCTTCCGTACCCGACGGCGAAGACGCCGATGCCCACGACCGCCATGGCGACGACGAGGCTGAGGAGGGTGAGGGGTACGTCGTAGCGGATGTCGGTGCCGGTGACGCCGAAGCCGAGCATGCCGACGAAGTGCATCGTCCAGATGCCGGTGCCGTTGGCGGAGGCGGCGGTGAGCAGCCAGTTGCGGCGCGAGCGGCCGGTCGCTTCCAGTGCCCGCACGGTGCAGCGCAGCGCGAGGGCGGCGCCGATACAGGCCATCGCGTACGACAGCACGGGTGTCAGCCAGCCGTAGGTGGCGTGGTCCAGGTGTCCCATGACTCGGGGACGCTAGTGCGCGGTCGGGGGCGCATCAGGGGCGCATTTCGAAACCGGTTGGAATATGACAGAGAGATGTTCGCGAACGATCAAGACGGTGTCGAACATGCGCGCAGATCGTTCACCCGTGCAGGGGAAGCGAGCCCACGGCGCCCTCCGGAATCACTCGGGTGAGGGAGGCGCAAATGCCGGATCATGGGGCGCATGAGCGATGACCCCACACATATACGGGAGTTCTTCGGCGCCCGCGCCGCCCACTGGGAAGACCGGTTTCCCGACGACGGACCCGCCTATGCCGCCGCCGTCGCCGGCCTCGGGCTGCGCCCCGGGGACGCGGTCCTCGACGCGGGCTGCGGCACCGGACGGGCGCTGCCCCCGCTGCGGGCCGCGGTCGGGACCGCGGGCACGGTGATCGGGGCGGACCTGACACCCGAGATGCTCGCCGAGGCCGCCCGGCGGAACCGGGACCGGGACGGGACTCTGCTGCTCGCCGACGTGGCACGGCTTCCGCTGCGCGACGGCGCGCTGGACGCCGTGTTCGGCGCCGGGCTGATCTCGCACCTCGCCGACCCGGCCCGGGAACTCGGCGAACTCGCCCGGGTGGTACGGCCCGGCGGACTCCTCGCCCTCTTCCACCCGATCGGCCGGGCCGCCCTCGCCGCCCGCCACGGGCGGCGGATCACCGACGACGACCTGAGGGCCGAACCGAACCTCCGCCCGATGCTGGCCCGTTCGGGCTGGCGGATGCGTTCGTACGTGGACGAGGACGAGCGCTACCTGGTGCTCGCCGCACGCGGTACGGAGTGACCGCACGGCCGCCGACCGGCGGCCGCGTACGGACCCGGCCCGCACCGGCCGCGTCGCCCCGGAGCCCGCCTCCGGAGGCCGGGTGGGTGTCCGGGGCGGCCCGTCGGGAGGTTCCGGGGAGATCCCGCGACACCTCTCGACGGGCGGGTTACCCACTGGTTAAGGTGCGCCGACGACCAGAGGGGGAGGCCGACATGGGTGAACCGGAATCCGTCACGAACGGCGTCACCGCCGGATCCGGCGCAGCCGCCGACAACGCCGCCGACGACGCCGACGACGCCGACGACGCCGACTCGCTGTTCGTCCTGACGGCGGCCCTGCTCACACCGGCGCGGTTCCCCACCGTGCTCGGCGACGACTATCCGGAGTCCTGCGCGGCGCTCGGCATCGGGCCGCGGACGGACGGGTACGGGCTGGTCTTCGGTCAGGACGGGACGGGCGCCCGGTGGACCGTGGTGATCGACGACGTGTCCCTGGTCGCCGTCGCCATCGCCTCCTGGGACTGCGGCATGGAGTACGACCTCTCGCCCGACGAACGGTCCGTGATCCGCGTGCTGCCGGGCTGGCCGCTCGCCGTCGCCACCTCCGCCCCCGGACTTCCCGCACCGCACGATCCGGCTCCCGAAGAGGACTCCCCGCCACCACTCACCCCACCGGACGGCACCGCGTGGGGACCGGCCCAACGGCGCCTGGGTGCCGACCTGGTGGCATTGCAGTGGGCCGAGTGGCGCGCCCGGATGGGCGGGGACGGCGAAGGCGCCGAGAACGAGGCGGGGCCCGAGGGCCCATCCGGGGCCGAGGGTGCCGGGACGGGCGACGGCTCCCCCGGCCCGTACCGTACCGTCCGCCAGGTGCTCGAAGAACTGGCCGGGTACGTCGAGAAGCCGCCGCCCGTCGGGCGGGTCCGGTCCGCCTTCGGCGGCGGCGAGGCACACGTGCTGCGGGCCGACGGCCCCGGCTGGTCGCTGGTGGCGCGTACGGACGACATGGCCTTCGTCCTCCTCGACGACGCGCCGCACGAAGTCCTGCCGGTGACCCGCGGCCCACGGCTCCCCGCCTTGCTCACGGCGCTGGACGCGCTGGCGGTACGACCCGGCTGAGCGTGTCCCACACGATGCGGGCTCTCGACGTGTGGTGCGGCCCCATGGCCGGTGACCGGGGCGCCCCGCAGGATGTGGCGGCGCCCCTCGGCGCACTCCGGCACGCCCGGCGTGCGCCCCGCGCGTCGTCCCGTACCCGTCGTCCCCCGGAGGCCCACCATGCGCCTGCGCCCGTCCCGAGGCGTCCCCCTGCTCGCCGCTCTGCTGACAGGGCTCACCGTCCTCGGCCCCGTCTCCCCCGCCGGGGCGCAGGAAGCCGGTCACTGCGCCCGGCAGAACCGCCTCCACGTACCCGGGGCCCAGCGCCAGGAGGCGGCCTGTCTGCCGGATCTGACGACGACGGGGCTCACCGGCACCCCGTACACGGACATGACCGACCAGGCCGGGCTCTCGGCGAAGGGCACCGTCAACCCGTCGGGGGTCCCCGGGGTCCAGATCGACGGCTACTTCCCCGACGACTCCCGGCTGAACGCCACCCACGGCTGGGCCCACGACGCCCAGTTCGTGATCCGGCTGCCCG